>JAWXCM010000420.1:0-4093 GCA_034408745.1 Bryobacteraceae bacterium | reverse complement strand
CTGCTACGTTCTATGCGGAACCATCATGTCCATGCGGTTCCAATCCGCGAATATCAGAGTGATCAATCGTCGCGCCGGCTCCTCCGCTGTCTTCCGCCCGGCCGTCCAAACAAATAAGGCCGGCTTCCCTCCTCGTCGAGGAAAACCGGCCTTGATTTCAAACCGCCAAACTAAAGGGGTTGACAGGTCGCTCCATATCAGAATATGAATCTGAGCTGAAGCTGCAACGACCGCATCGGTTGCGCACTGGTGGCCGCGCCGAACCCTGCGTCGACAGGCCTCAATCGCGCCCGGTTCAGGGAACCGTCCGCGTTGATCTGATTGTTACGGATCGTTGTCGTATTGGTTGGATCGTTTAACTGCAGTTGGGCTTGTCGTCCGTTGATCACCACCGTATTGAAAGCGTTGAACGCATCCAGACGGAGTTGCAGCCTCCGCCGTTCGCCGCCCAGTCGGAAGTTGCGGGCTATGGACAGATCTGTCGTGTGGTCCGAGCATCCGTGCAGCAGGTTCCTGCCGGACTCGTTGCCAACGCTGCCGAACGTCGGTCCCGCGAACGCGGCGGTATTAAATTGCGCGTACGAATTGCTGGAGCAACCCGAGCCAGGATCTCCTACCACACGAATACGCGCCTGATATTGCGGCGAGCCCGTAAGGTTTACGTTCAACCCGTTGGTTTGATACGAGTATGTGGCGTCATAGGGAGCCCCCGAGCCGCCGGTAAAGACGCCCGATAACTGCCAGTCGTTGGCCACGGCGGCCAGCAGCTTCGACCCCCTGTGCACGTCGGGAAGATCCCACACGAAATAGCCTTTGATCACGTGCCTCCGAAGGCCCACATCCGACAGCAACTCATCAACCTGACCCTGGTCGCTGCGAACACGGAAACTGCCGTCTGCAAGGTGCTCCAGGCGCGGCTGGGACTGGAGATTGCCGCGGTTGCGTAATCCTACCGTCCAGTTCAAGCCGGCCTGTACGCCATTGCTGAAACGCCGGGCGAACGACGTTTGAATCGAGTCGTAGCGGTTGTTGAACCTGGGCCAAGTGGAAATGATGGCGCCGAGGCCGCGATACGGACGCAGCAGGTCGGTAGGGAGCGCCGACGCGCCCGGCACAGCGCTCGGTCCTCTTGTCGGATCCTGGAACTCCGGGCGATACGCCGCGCCGATGTCCGGCGCGTTCAAGTCCAGAGGAAGCCCCCCGCCAGGTGTGCCGATGGCGCCGAACGCGATCGAGTTATAGTTGTAAGCGCCCACATACGATACGTCCAGCGAGGAAGACCAGGGCAACGCCATCTGCGCCCCAATGTTCCATTGAAGCGAAGACAGCAGCTTCGAATCGTAGTTATAGACGCTGAGCAGGGGTGGAGCCCTAAACAGAGTGGCCCCGACAGCGACTTGCTGTAACGTCGAGTTGAAAACAGTCGACGCCTGACCCGTCGGCGGATTGCCGATCTGGCCGAATATCGAATCGCCTTGCGATCGATCATAGAACAAGCCCATAGCGCCGCGAATGACCATCCGCTGCTTACCCAACGGATCGTAGGCGAAGCCAACGCGCGGCCCCAGCCCCAGCCAAGGCTCTTTGTAGTTTTCCTTCGCAATGCCCTTGCCCGCCTGAATGATCCCGTTCGCGATGACACCGGTGTTTGGCACGATCGCGCCGATGGCCAGTGCCGAGCCCACTCCGAGCGAAGCCCCGGTGGCTGGGTTCACCGCCACGCGATTGACGGCGGGGCATGGAGTGGCGCCGACAGAACATCCCGGAACGTGAAGCACGGGCGCCTTGCTCAAGGACCATTGGTTGGGAAAGAAGTTCGACGACTGGAGCTTGGAGTCGTACTGCGGTCCGTTATGCACGAACCGCATCCCGAGGTCGAGCGTTAGCCTGCCGTTCACCTTCCAGTTGTCCTGCACGTAGAAATCTTTGTTGTGATAAACATATCTCCCCTCGAGCATGGCGCTCTGCTGCCCGAACGAGGAAAAGACGCCGAGGGCTGCATTCGCGAACCCGAACCCGGCATCGAGCGGGTTGTTGATGTCGTTAGCGAAGCTGAGGTTGCCCTCAACCGGGAGCGAACCTTGGGTGATCGTGCCGAGGTTCTGCACTTTCAGGCTGTCCTGCGACTGATATCCGGCCCTGAACGTGTGAGCCCGCCACACTTTCGTAATGCTGACGTTGATGTCATTGGTATACTGCCAGTTGAGAAACCCCGGATAATTGTTGTTGGGCGGCGAGTTGGCGATACGCGCTCCCCATGAATAGTTCGGGGCCAGCAGAATCCGGCCGTCCTTGTAATACGGCGCCGCTGAGGCTGCCAGCACCTTGTCCTGATAAGAGCCCGGCGGGACGATGCCGGAATCCGGATGCAGCAGGGGAAAATCGCAGAGTCCGACATTGCAGCGGTTCGCGGACGGAGAGATCGGCACGGTGCCCAGTTGGTTGCCCCGAGTGTAGCCCCACGTTCCTTCAAGGACCGTGCTGGCATTTATCGTGTAGACCACGGTCGCTGAGGGCACAAGGAGCCGCGGGAACGCGAAGAGCCTGTCGTTGAAGCCCGGAATCGACCCGATTGCCGGCTGGACCGTCGCATCCTGACCGGCGTACTTCGCGCTGAACCGCAGCCGCGATGACGCCTGGTAGTCAAGGCGGATCAGGTGCTGAAACGTCGTGTTGGAGTTTTTGGGTTGCACGGTCTCGAGGTTGTAGTTCAGACCCTGCGCGTTGGGCTCGGGGTAGGTCTTGAGAATGTTCAATCCCAGATTATACAACTGGCCTGAAGGAATACGGCCCAGCACGCCGCCGGACTGAAAGCAGCCGCGCGTGTCACCCGCCGCGCAGGGCAGGTTCGCCGATGCGTCGCGGATGAAATTGAAGAGCGCGCCGTTGTTGTCGGTGGTCCGCGAAAAATCGCCCTGCCGTTCGAGCGGCGTCGGCACGCGGAAGCGGTTGATCGTGCCGCCTAACGTACGAGGTTGAAACTGCTCGGAAAGGAAAAAGAACAGGCGATTCTGCCTTCCCATCCTGCCGATGGGGCCGCCGACCGTAAAACCCCAGTCCCTCTCCTTCAACACGGGCCTGGGATTGCCGTTTCCCACGTTCTGCCACGAATTCGCATTCCAGCCCGATCTTCTCTCCAGGTCGAAGATCGATCCGTGAAACTGGTTCGTCCCGCTCTTGGTGACTCCGACAACCTGTATCCCGCTCGAGCGGCCGTACTCCGCCTGATAGGCGTTCGTGAGCACCTTCACTTCGGCAATGGAGTCTAAATTCAGCTCAATCCCAGGTTGGTTGCCGCCCGTGTTGATCGATGAGACCCCGTCCAGCATGTAGTTGGTCCTGGCGGAGTTGCCGTTGACATTGTCCAGGCGGGCCGGGCGGTTCGAGCTCGCCGCAAAGACCCCGGGCGTTAGCGCCACAAACTGCCCGAAAAAGCGGCCAATCACCGGAAGATTGTCAACCGCTTCCTTGGAGACTGTGTAGGAACGCTCGCCCGTCTGCGTCTGGAGGATCGGCGTGTCGGCTGAAACCTCCACCGTCTCGGCGAGGTCGCCCACCTCCACAGTCATGGTACCGACGGCCACACGGTCGCCAGGACTCACCGCCACGCCTGTACGTTCCAATGTCTTGAACCCGCGCATGGTCACTCTAATGGTGTAGCTGTCGCCGGGCACGTTGGTAATGATGAAGTCTCCCGTGGCGCCGGACAGCCCCTCGAAGGTGGTGCCGCGGCCCTGGCTGACCAGGATGATCGCCGCGCCCGGAACAATTCCCCCTTGCGTGTCCTTTACGGTGCCCGCCACGGTCGCTGTGGCTTGCGCGGCCGCGGTCGACGTGAACCCGAACACGATTACGGTGAGCGTTGCCATTACCTTGAGGGTTCCCGTGACAAGGCCTTTGTACCCACTCATCGTCATTCTGCTCATCCAGATAGTCTTAATCATTGTGTATTCTCCATCTCGAATCGCCGTGACCCTTCACGGGTGGTTTCCCTACTGTCAGAGAGGGTAGTGGATGAGCGACAGCGTGCGACGAGAGTCAGTTGCCGCAAGAACCCCGCATCCGGGCCTCTGTTATTCGTAAGCTTATTGAG
>JAWXCM010000419.1:0-5196 GCA_034408745.1 Bryobacteraceae bacterium | reverse complement strand
GGAAACCAGCTGGTTTCCTACCACACCGAAACGCGCATTGCCGAGGCGGGTGTGTTCTATCCCATTACCCCATCGACCGAAGGCGGTGAGTTGTACCAGCAGGCGTTTGCCGAGGGCAAACTCAACGTATTTGGCCGCAACACCATCGCCGTTGAGGCCGAAGGCGAGCACGCGGCCCAGGGCGGGGCCATCGCGCACTCTGTGTGCGGAAAACGAGTGGTCAATTACACGTCGGGCCAGGGGGTCGTCTACGGCGTTGAGCAGTATTATCACGCCCCGGGCAAGTGCTCGACGATGGTATTGGAAGTTGCGGCTCGCGCCCTTACCAAACATGCCCTGAATGTGCATTGCGGGCACGATGATGTCTACGGCGCGCTCGACACCGGGTGGATCATCGTCTTTGGCAAAGACGCCCAACAGGCCGCCGACCAGGCGCTGATCCTGCGGCGCGTGACGGAGCTCAGCTTGACCCCCGGCATGAACGTCATGGACGGCTTTCTCACGTCCCATCTGGAGCGGACGTTCTACAAGCACGAGTCGGAGTTGATTCGCCAGTATCTGGGCGCACCCGACGACATGATTGACTGCCCCACCGAGAGCCAGCGGATACTCTTCGGCCAGAAACGCCGCCGGGTTCCCGCCATGATCGACTTGGCAAACCCGGTGCTTCTGGGCCCGGTCCAGAACCAGGAGCACTATATGCAGGGCGTTGTGGCGAGGCGGAACAACTTCACCGAGCCCATACTGGAGTTCCTGGAAAAGGCTTACGAGGACTTCGGAAAGCTCACAGGCCGTTACTACGGTCTGGTCAGCCAGTACAGGACCGACGATGCCGACACGGTCTTCGTGTCGCTGGGGTCGGCCGCGGAGAATATTGAAGCCGGAGTCGACTACCTGCGCGAGCGGAGGGGCGCGAAGGTGGGCTCGCTCCACATCAACGTTTTCCGTCCGTTTCCGGAAGTGGCGGTGGTGAAGGCGCTGGCTGGAAAGAAGAACGTCATCATTCTCGAGCGAACGGACGAACCCATGGCCGGCGACAACCCCATGGGACGCGATATCCGGACGGCCTTGAACAAGGCCCTGCAGAAAGAGGAGGGGCTTCCGGCCCTCACGCTGGACCAGACGCCTCGACTGTTCGCCGGGGTGTACGGCCTGGGCTCCCGTGATTTCAGGCCAGAGCACACGATCGGGGCCTACGAGTTCGCCACCGGCACGCGCGCCCGCAAGGACGGTAAGCGCGCGGCGGACGGGACGTGCCTCATGGTCCTCGGCGTGGACCATCCGTACGAGGTGAAGTCCGACGAGACGCCGTCGTTGCTGCCCGAGGGAGCTATTGCCGTCCGCTTCCATTCCATCGGCGGCTGGGGCGCCATCACGACCGGGAAGAACCTGGGTGCGATCATCGGAGACTTCAACGACTTCCTCTACGAGCGCGATAAGGTTGTTGACGACCTCGGCAACCCCAAAGAGATCATTCACATCAGTGCCAACCCGAAGTACGGGTCAGAGAAGAAGGGGGCGCCAACCTCCTACTTCATGGTTGCGGCCCCGGAGCGAGTCCGCGTGAACTGCGATCTCCGCCACGTCAACGTTGTTCTCTGCTGCGATCCCAAAGCGTTCACCCACATCAACCCGCTCGACGGCATGTCGGAGGGCGGCTCCCTCGTGTGGGAGTCCGAGGAAGAAGGTGAGCCGGCATGGGAGCGGCTTCCTCTGTGGGCGCGCAAGCAGATCATCGACCAGAAGATCCGCGTGTTCACCCTGCCGGGCTTCCAGATCGCCCGGAAGGCGACCAATCGCGCAGACCTTCAACTGCGCATGCAGGGGAACGCCTTCCTGGGTGCGTTCTTCGCCGTCTCTCCGCTCCTTCGGGAATTCCGAATTGACCAAAAGCAATTTCGCGAGGTCGTCCACAATCAGTACGTGAAGAAGTTCGGTCGATTAGGCGATGCGGTCGTGGCCTCGAACATGGAAGTCATGACCCAGGGCTTCGAGCGCGTCCGCGAAATCAATGTCGGAGCGTTCGACGCGCCCGATCGTTCCAGCCTCCGTGGTCAGGCGCTCCTGCCAGTTCTCGGAGGGAACGGAAATGCCGACGGCTGCGGTTCGGGCTGCCGTTCTCACGCGATCCCCGAGGGACAGGCGGAGCGCAGACCCCTGGCTCAGGTCGGGGCCTTCGATGCGTTGTTCCGCGCGAATCTCGGATACGATCAGCCCGCTTCAGCACTGGCAGCACTTGGCGTCATGGCTGCCGGCAGTGGCGACACGGCGTCAAAGTACGTGGCCCGGCGTGAGACACCGCTCTACATTCCGGAGAACTGCACACAGTGCATGGAATGCATCGCGGTCTGTCCCGACACGGCGCTTCCCAACTGCTCGCAAGACCTGGAAACCCTGCTGCGAACGGCCATCGTCAACTACGTAACCGATTCGGGCGAGCGCCAGAAGATGCTCCGCCTGCTGCCTGAGATCGAAACACGCACGCGCGCTCTGATGCGGGAGGGCCTGACCACGAGTGGGCCACCGCTCCAGCAGATCATCCGGACAGTGACCAACGAGGTCAACGGATTCTCTGCGGAGGCCAAGCGCCAGTTATTCGAGGTCATCGATAAAGTACCAATGGCCTACCAGAAGGTGACCGCGATCTTTGCGAGTCCCGAGAAGAAGCGCCCGGGCGGCGGTGGCGTGTTTTCCATTTTTGTCTCGGACCTCTGCAAAGGGTGTGCGGCCTGCGTGACCGCCTGCGGCGATCACCAGGCGTTGAAGATGGTGCAGGAGACTGAGGACGTCAACGCAGAGCATGAGACCGGGACCGCGTTCCTGGATCTTCTGCCCGACACGCCGCAAAAGTATCTCGGTCTATACAACGATGCGCGCCCGCAGGACTCCAAGACCGCAACCTTGCGCAACATGCTCATGGTGCGCCGCAACTATGACGCCTTGGTGTCGGGTGATGGCGCCTGCGCGGGTTGCGGTGAAAAGAGCATTCTCCGGGCCATTGCCGCCGTGACCGAGGCCTACATGCGTCCGCTGTACCACGCCAAGGCCGACCGGTTTAGGGCCAAGGCCGAACAGCTCGACAAAGTCGGGGTGCAGAAGCTGGCCGAGCTGAAGCGGCGAAACGAAACGGAGTACGACCTCTTCTGCCTGGCCGTGGCCCATCTGCTGATGGGGCTGGGCGGCGAGGACGACAAGGACACCAAGGGGCGCATCGCCGAGCATGGTCCAATCTCAGATCAGGACATCGTCAATGCTCTGACTGTGGTCCTCAGGCAGGAAGCGTTCAACCACAAGAATCTCCAGCCTATTGACGGCCGCCTTGCCAACGGCCAGTCTGTCATGGCCATGGCGGCGCACACAGGTTGCAATACCGTCTATGGATCCACACCTCCCAACAATCCGCACCCCTATCCCTGGATGAACTCGCTCTTTCAGGACGGCATCACGGTGGGATGGCTGATGGGAGAGAGTTTCATCGTGGACCATGGCCGCCGGTCTGTCATCCCCGAACGGCTAGCTGACGCGCTGATGCAGCGCGAACAGGACGTCATCAATCCGCGCGAGTATTATGAATATGTTCACTTCAGCGATGCGGTGATGACCGACCAGGAGATCCTGGAGCTTCCGAAAGTGTGGGTCGTGGGCGGCGATGGCGGCATGGGCGACATCGGCTACCAGAACACATCGAAGGTCATCCTGCAGAACCGTCCGAACATCAAGGCGGTGATGCTCGACACGCAGGTGTACTCGAATACCGGCGGGCAGAACTCCGACTCGACGCCAATGCTGGGCGGAAACGACATGAACGTGTTTGGCACGGCCACCCAGGGCAAGAACGTCGAGAAGAAGACGGTCGCTGAGACTTTCCTGGCCGGCCACGGATCCCCCTTCGTCGCACAGATCTCCATCGCCAACGCGCCCAGGCTGTACAAGGCGATCCTGGACGGCATCGAGTACCGTGGAACGGCGTTCCTGCAGTGCTTCACAACCTGCCAGCCGGAGCACGGCGTGGCCGACGACATGGCCCTCACCCAGGCCCAGCGCGTGCGCGACTCGCGCGGGGCGCCGGAGTTCGTGTTCAACCCGAGACTGGGCGAAACCTATCAGGAATCCCTCGACCTCAAAGGCAATCCGTCGATCGAGATGGATTGGTACGAGACGAAGTTCAAGAGCACCAACGAGTCTTACCGCTACACCGTGGCCCACTGGTGCGCGACCGAGGCGCGCTTCCGGAACCACTTGAAGAAGGTCCGGAAGGAAGACACTGCCTCGCTCATCCCGCTGGAGAACATGCTGGTGCGTATCACCCAGCAGGATGTGGTCTATCGCCGCTACCTGCGGCCGGAGCACCGCTCCTACGTGCCCGATTTCGGCGTCTACATCACAATTCCGGGAGCCAAGGGAGATGTCGAATACCGTTCGCTCTCGCGGCAACTCGTGCTCTTCTGTGTGGAGCGCCGCAAGGCGTGGCGGATGCTGCAGAGCAAAGCGGGCATCGAGAACAAGGAATACAAAGCCCAGCGCTCGATCCTGGCCGAGGTCGACACCGGAAAAATTTCCAAAGACGAACTGTTTACGCGCGGAGAAGAGCTGCTGAAGGAGCGTATAAAAGGCGCGGTACCCTCGAAGCCAGCTGAAAACAACAGGCCTCATTCACCCGTAGCCCAACTCGAGACCGTGGTGCAAGCGTAGTTTCCAATAAGTCTTCAATCAGGAACGATAACCTGTCAAGCGTAGCGCCAGTGCCATTCGGAAGGGGCTTCAGGACGGGAAAGGTTGTGTGGACCGACAGCAGCGAC
The DNA here is from genome assembly GCA_034408745.1 of Bryobacteraceae bacterium. Classification (GTDB taxonomy): domain Bacteria; phylum Acidobacteriota; class Terriglobia; order Bryobacterales; family Bryobacteraceae; genus JAWXCM01. The sequence continues at coordinate 397 of JAWXCM010000419.1, read as the reverse complement.
CTATCCGATGCCGGCAAGGGAATATTTGTTATTTAAGGGCTGACGCCAACTCACCCGCAAACTCTCAGACCGGACACTCCATTTGCTACCGCCACCGGATACCTCACCTGCTCACCACATGCGCACAATTTTACGTTGACAGGAAATGGCCTGTTGAGTAGGTTTCCGCTACTCGTTAGCTCAACCACGGATACCCTTATGGTCAGTTCCGCGACGCAGGTGTCGACTTCAGGCCCAACCGCCAAAGGTGCTCGATCGCGTGCGTGACGCCATTCGGGCGCGGCATTACAGCCTGCGTACCGAAGAAGCTTACGTTGGCTGGGTTCGCCGCTTTATCCTGTTCCACAACAAACGTCACCCGGCCGAAATGGGCGAAGCGGAGATCAACCGGTTTCTC
>JAWXCM010000418.1:0-6525 GCA_034408745.1 Bryobacteraceae bacterium | reverse complement strand
CGACGAACCAGGCCTTCATCCCGGACTACGGAGATCGATACCGGAACAAAGAGACGATCAGCACGGCGTTTGCGGAATCGGCTGTGAATCAGCTGGTGAGTAGACGGATGGTGAAGCAACAGCAGATGCACTGGACGCAACGAGGAGCTCATCTCTTGCTGCAGGTTCGGGCACAAGTGCTCAATGATGAGTTCCGCGAAACGTTCCGCCGCTGGTATCCAGCCATGATTGCGGAGAACGAAACCGGGATGCCGTTGGCAGCGTGATCAGCGGCCACTACCGGCCGTTCCTCGCCCCGCCGCCACTGGCCGAGCCCCCGGTCTCTCAGAGTTTCCTACTACCCCTAGTCGGGCCTCTCCCCTCCGCGCGCGGAGCGAAGAGGGGCCTACTGAGCCCGTTTGGCGCGGAGTCATGTGGCGAACAAATATCAACCGCAACTGACTGCAGGTCATGAGTCTATCGGATTTCATCCCCATTGTGAGTGGCTTTTGGAAAATCCCCTTCGAGTTGGCCACCCGCAGATTCACGAGGGGAGCTATGAGTCTAGGATGACTCAACTGAACCGCCTTTAAGGCTGCTCGCTTCGCGCCAAATCCAAGTCGTTAAAGAATAAGGACCCAGCGGAAGAGGGTTTGGGTGAAAAGCCACAAGTGCGCAGCCTTTCCGGCCCACTCCCAACCCAGCCCGCACTACATTCCTTCGGTCAGCAATAGCGCCGCCTTCCAGCCGCCCGCGCGCTGGATGCCGGGAATGAAGAACTGCGAAACAAAGTCCTCATCCGTGCCCCGGAACGCACCGCCATCGGCCTTTAACTTTAGAGGCTTAGCGGCCAGCGCCGCAGCAAACCGGGCCCACACCGCTGCCCTCCCCGTCCCTGCCAGTGCCACGTCCTTCGCCCCGGACTGCCGCACGAACGCCAGCGCGGTGACGATGTCCTGCAGGCGGTGCGCATCCTCGCTGCGATTGAAGGTCAGGAAGTGCCGCCCGTTGGTGTTGCGGGGGACCGCGGCCGCTCCCGTTTGGAAGGCGTCAAGCAAAAGCACCGATCGGCCGGCCGCGATCGCTTCCTTGGCTTCGGCCGAGGCGCGCGCCTTCTCCGCACCTTCAGGATGCACCACCACGGTCACACCGGCCACCCCGGCCTGCGGCAGCCAGATGGCGGGAACACGATCGCCTGCCTCGGGACGGCCCAGGTACACCCTTCCTCCACCGCCGTTCTCACTCTCCACGCGGGCGGGCACTTCTGCCCCAATGGCATACCGCAGCCTCTGGCGGAACTGCTCCGGATCGCGTGTCTCCTCGTTCTGACGCCGGCCCATGGCGATCCACTGTTCGATGATCTGCGCTTCGGTGAGCGCGCCTTCCGGCAAGCCGCGCGCATGGAACACCATCAGGTCCTGTAACTTCTCCGAGCGGATGGGTGTCTCGCTGTACTGGTCCGCATTGGGGTCCTTCAGCACGTGCTTGGCGAAGAACTTGTAGACAGCCTCGCGGCTTTCCTTGTGATAGTTATGGGGGGAATCGAACTGCACGGTCTCCACCGACGACGCCCGGTCATACAGCGCGTAGATCGCCTTCATGGCGGGATACTCCTCGCGCGGCGTGTTCTTGGTCCAATCGCCGGTAGCCGCCACCATCAGCATCGGCCGGGGTGCCATCAGTGCGGCAATCTCGACGTTATCGGTCCCGACGCGCAGGTTGGCCTGATTCTCACACGGCGACCCGCCCTGCATGATCGCTGAGATCATGTTCACCGGCGACGATACCTTCGGCCGCTCGTCCACCGCGGTCAGCATGAACGTCTGCGTGCCGCCGCCCGACTCGCCGGTCACTGACAGCCGTTCGGGATCCACATCGGGCAGCGATTCCAGAAAGTCCAGCGCGCGAATTGAGTTCCAGGTCTGCAGCGCCAGCGGTCCGAACGACCACAGCAACTCCCGCTGCCCGCCCCACACGTGCGGCATCTGAACGGTGTCGTTATAGCCCACCATGTCATAGCCGAACACGACGTACCCTTGGCGAGCCATGTTGATGCCGCGAGCGGGAACCGAGAACAGCGGCCCATGCTCCAGGCGGCCGTACTGGGCGTGTCCATGTGGGGCCAGCACGCCCGGATGACGCCCCGGGCGGCCAAGCGGGCGGTAGAGGTTGCCGGCCAAGTAGAAGCCCGGCAGCGTCTCGATGTAGACCTTCTCAATCGAGTAATCCTTATAAGCAATGCGCCCGAATACCTGCGCTCTTAGAGGCGTTTTCGGTGGCATGGGCAACAGCCCCGCGGCCGACTTCACCTGGTTCCGCAGATGCTCGGCGCGCGCCTGCCACTCCGCCAGCGTGCGATAGGTACGGGTCTGGAAATGCGTATCGGTGCCCGGCAGGTCCGTGTTGCGGCGATCGACTTTGGCCACCTCGGCCATCGCGGCCACGGCCATCCCAACCAACATGAAGGCTAATCTCATAGTTCGTCTCCAAAAAAAGCAGTTCCGGTGGACGGGCACACCGCAGGGTGCGCTCGTCCATCGGAAAATACCGGAAAGCATCCCAAGCAGTGTTTCAAAACGACAGTTTCAGCGCCATCTGGACGATGCGCTGGCTTTCGTCCACCACTTGGGTGACGCGGCCGAATTGCGCTGACGCCGCATTCGAGTTCGGAATGCGGAAGTTGGCGTTGTTGAGCAGATTGAAGAACTCGGCCCGGAACTGCACGTTGAACCGCTCATTGACCGCCGTGTTCTTGATCACGCTGAAGTCAGTCTGGAAGAAATTCGGCCCGCGGACGATGTTGCGCCCCGAGTTGCCGAACGTGCCGATGGCATTGGCCGTGAACTTCGAAATGTCGAACCAGCGGAGCAGTTGTTCATCCCGTGTGCGACCGCTTGGCAGCGTCGCCGACCCGCCGAGGAAATCCGCGCGGTCCAGATTAACGCCGCTGAAAGAGTTGTCACGGCCACTGGTGACCGTGAACGGAAAGCCGCTCTGGGCAATCACGATCGCGTTCACCTGCCAGCCGTTTACCACTTTGCCGCCGAAGCCCTGCACGTTGAACCGGGGCAGGTCATAAATGTTCGAGAACTTGAAATTGTGCTCAATGTCCTCGGTGGCGAGGCCGCGATTGTGGCGGCGATTGAAGGGATTAGTGACATCACTGCCGCCCTGAGCATCGTCAATGGTGCGCGACCAGGTATAGTTCGTCAGGATGGAGTAACCCCGGCCGAAGCGCTTTTCCAGGTTGAACTGCGCGGAGTGGAATTGGCTGTTGCCGCCCGAATCGGTGCGCCGCACGCGGGCAAAATCGGGATAGATCCGCCGCTGCTGCGTATTGCCCACCGTGGCGCCGGGCCGGAAGATGGCGGGATTCTCATCGATGTTGTACTGCAGGAAGGTGCCTTTGTTGCCGATGTAGGCGACGCTGGCAACCCAATCCTTGCCGAACTGCCGCTCGAGGCGCAGGCTCCAGGAGGCAAGCTGCGGAATCTGGTAATCGGGGGCGAAGTAGGCTCGGATATCGTTGTTCGGGAAGAACACAAAATCCTTGCCCGGCACGGTGGGGCCGAAGTTGGCCGGGAAGGGGTTGGCCATACCCGTGCTGCCATAGGGATCCTCAAACGCCACGTCGTTGATGGTGAAGGTACCGGCGAACGGTGCAATGTTGGTGTAGGGATTCATGTTGCTGGTTTGGATGGGGGTGTAGAAGATGCCGACCCCGCCGCGCAGGCTGGTGCGGCCATCGTCGGTCAGCCGGTAGGCAAAGCCGAGGCGCGGGCTGATGTTGGCCCAGTCGGATCGCGAGCCGGCCTGCGGACAGCCGACGTCGGGCGTTTCACCGCCATAGAGCATGCCGATTGGCGCATTCGGATAGCGCTGCGAGCGCTGCCCCGAATTCGGCTGGAAGCAGACAACGCGGCCTTGTCTATCGTAGTAGGGCAGGTAGGGATCCCAGCGCACGCCCAGATTCAGCGTCAGGCGGTTGGTGACACGCCAGTTGTCCTGAACGAAGAAGCTCCAGCGGGTGCCGAGCAGATCCTTAAACTCGCCGCCGCCCTGGCGGAACTCCGACGCGCGTCCGAACATGAAGTCGGCCAAGCCATTGCCCGAGAGCTGCCCATTGAAGGTGTAGTTGCCCATCATCTGGAAGGTGTTGTTGATGGGATTGTGGACGCGTACGGCTTCACCGCCGAAGCGGAAGTCGTGCTTGCCTTTGATCCAGGTGACCACTTCGCGAATGGTGTAGTCGCCGCGGTCAAAAATGCCGCGATGGCCGGTGCCGATGCCAAAGCCGTCGGTGACCGAAAGGTTCAACGCCGGCGGGGCCTTCAGCGGCGAGTCTTCCGGACCCACCACCTTTGCCCCCGCGGTCTTGAAGCCGAAGGGCGCGCCCGACAGGCTGCCGCCGCGCTGCAGGTTCATGCCGAAAGTTGTGTTGGCTAGTAGCGTCGGGCGCAGCCCGTAGATGTGGTTCAACGAGAGGTTGGTCACCCGCACTTCGTTGCCGGACCGTGCTGCCAGGATGTTCTCGCGCTCGCCGGGAATGCCCGCCGGGCGTTCGAAATCGGTCATGAAGAAGCGTCCGGCCAACTGGTGGCTGCCCGTGTTGTAGTCGACCTTGGCCATGTACTGGTTTTCGGTCTCCTGGATGGGGACGCCAGGGAACGTGAGCTGTCCGGCTGGTCCATTGGGCAGCGGAATCCAGTTCAGGAAGTAGTTCGATACGGGGTTAAGGCGGCTGGCGGAAATGCGATTGCCCGGCACTGGTAGGCGGCTCACCGGATCCACCAATTGCCGGGATAGTGCGGAGAAATCGCCAGTGCGCTCGGCGGCGGTGGGTACGAAGCGAATGATACCGGCGGGGGTGTTGCGGACCCGCGTGCCCTGGTAGCTGCCGAAGTAGAACAGCTTGTTCTTCACGATGGGCCCGCCGATGGTGCCGCCGAACTGGTTGCGCTTCAACGAATCCTGCACGGGAGCGAAGAACTGGCGGGAGTTCAGCGCACCATTGCGCAGGAAGTTGAACGCCGTGCCGTGGATTTCGTTGGTGCCCGAGCGCGCCACGATGTTCACCACGCCGCCGGCGGCATTGCCAAATTCCGCGGAAAAGTTGCTCGATTGCAGGTTGAATTCCTGCACCGTATCGGGGTTTGGAAACGGCAGGCTGGCGTTGAGGTAGGTGTCGTTGTGGCTGGTGCCGTCCAATTGGAAGTTCACCTGGCCGATGCCGGCGCCATTGACGCCGGCGGTTTCCTGGCCGGGATAGACGCCGCCATGGCCGCAGATCCGGCAGGCGTTGCGCCCCAGGTCGACGGTTCCGGCCGCCAGGTAGACCAGCCGTTCGGGACGGCGCCCCTGTAGCGGCAGTTCTTCGATGCTCTTCTTGCTGACCAGTTGGCCGCCGGTGGAAGTGCGCGTCTGCATCAGTTCGGCTTCAGCGGTCACCGTGATGCGCTCGCTTACCTGCCCCACCTGCAGGGAAACGTTTTGGTTTGCCATTTGGTCCACGGTGAGCCGCAGGCCATCCTGCACGTAGGTGGAGAAGCCCTGCTTTTCCACACTCAGGGAATAGGCACCCACCGGGAGGCGGGAAAACAAGTAGGCGCCGGCGGGACCGGAATTGACGGTCTGCGTAAACCCTGTTTCCACGTTACGCACCGTGACTTTGGCATCCGGCAGTATGGCGCCGGAGGAATCGGAAACGGCGCCGCCTAGACTGGCCGTGGTGTATTGAGCCGTGAGGGGTGTGAGCGCCAGTAGCAAAGCGCCGAAAGCCAACCGCAAAAAGGCCGAGCTCCACCGGTTAAGGTTTGTCGTGAATCGCATGTGTTCTCCTATGGCGAGTTTCGTAACAGAGGTTGACAGAAGCGACGCGGTCTGCTGTATACCCCTACACTATACTGCGGTTAAATGTGTTCATACAGTCTAATTTCGCGAGTGTGACAATTGGCTGGACAGAATCGGGATAGGGGTGAGCCTCACATCTTATCCCCTCCCGCACCACCGGCGGCGGGAACGCATCCGGCGGTTCGGCGAGTTAAGTCACAAACGAATGGTCAACCGAGGAATCGGGTTCTGTTGCTCCCCAAACCCCTCCTTTACGAAGCAGCACAAGGTCGAGGGTCGGCGTAACTATACCCGATCGATGTTGAAGGATGAATCGTGAGTCTGTTCGAGGTATCGCAGGCCCTGTTTGACGTACGACCTCCCGTCGGCCGCTAGGTGGCGAGCCCAGTCAGGTTTTGTTTCGCCACGGTTCCAGGCGAAAATGCTAAGTGCCCATCCGGCCATTTCCGGACTGATGTAGCCTTTGCGGCTAACCCGCCAACCTTCCATATTCCCCTCAATCCAGCCATGCCGACGCAGAAGTGTATTTGAGGTGAATATGCCCAAGCCGAGATAAATAGTCGCCAAGTCGGTCAACGCTTCCATGTGATTCTCTTCTCTAGCCTCAGTTTACGAAATAGCGCGGTCAATTCGTGAGGCGAGCTGACGTTTCGCTGGGCGGCCTGACCATAGGAATGCGCGAGGACCGCGCCCAGT
>JAWXCM010000417.1:0-18991 GCA_034408745.1 Bryobacteraceae bacterium | reverse complement strand
ATTCTGAGCGCGGCCTTTCGGTTTTTCCTCAAAGGAAAGATCCTCGGCGACACACTCCGACTTGCTCAGGCTACCGGGTAACTGCCGTTTCTAGGATAATAGAGTGGAGCGCATTTCAAACCCCTGATTGGATTGGGCGCGCGACGTGGAGGCTTCGCGGATCGGGGCGAATGCAGGGACTGGCTCAACTCTGAGTCAGTCCCTTTGAGGATAAAAAGAGGGTAACACGGATCAGAAAACGTAACGCAAAGCCACCTGCATAACACGCGATGTGTCGTCCGCTCGCGACGCTCCCACAAAGTTCATTGGGTTGTAAGTGCTGGTAATGCGGCCAAAGTTCAAGTTCTGCAAATCGCGTGTCGGAAAAGCGAAACGCGGGCTGTTAGTCACGTTGTACATCTCCGTGCGCAATGACAGTTCATGCCCCTCCCGAATCGAGAACGTCTTCCACAGACCCAGGTCCCAGTTCAGAATGCCTGCGCCGAAGAATGTGTTGCGACCCAGCGTGTCCTTGCCGCTGCCACCGGGGTCGAACACACGGTCGCGGGTCGCCACCGTGCGATTCGGATAAAAGCCCGCGGCCGGAAGTTGCATCGTTGAGATGTACTGCCCCTGCACGTTCTGCCGGCCATTATCCACAGAGCGTCCGAACACCGAGGCGTCCAGCAGTATGGGACGGTCGTTCGCCAGCCCGTCTGCATTCACGTCATAGCCCGCGGTAGCCGTGAACGGGTTGCCCGAGGCAAGCGTGTTGTTGCCGCTGATCTTCCAGCCCCCCAGCACCTGACGCCTGAAACCACGACCCTTGTTGAACAACGGCAGCCTGTAGCTGTAGTTCAGATTCAGCCGGTGCCGCTGGTCGAAATCGCTCAGCCCGCGCGTAGTCTTTGGTCCGTCGAACTCGGTCAGCGGATTACCCGCGGTCACATCGGAGCCCGTGTCGATCGTCTTGCTGAACGCATACGCCGCGCTCCACAGCAAGCCGTTCGAATACCGCCGCCGCACCTCCACCCGCAGCGCGTTGTAGTACGACCATGCGCCGTTGTTGATGTACGTGATCCCCAGATACCGAGCATCGGGACGGCGATTGTTTGTCCGGGGCTGCGCCGCCGATATGGTCCCCGCAGGCGGATTCGTGTTCCCCAGATCCGCATCCACCTGGTTCCACGCAACCCCCGCCGCATCCGTGAACGGGAACCGCGCTCGATTCTGCAGCGCATTCTGCAGCAGCCCGATACCACGAGTGCGGTTGTAGCCGACACTCAGCACCATGTTTGAAGCGATCTGCCTCTCCAGTGTCAGGTTGTACTGATGGACCGTGGGCATCTGCAGATCCGGTGCGACACGTGCAATCGCGATGCGTCCTGGATTGGAATCGCCAGGCGTATACGTGAACCCGTTATCCGGCCTCGCGATCTCATACGCAGCGTTGTAAGTGCGATACACACCAAAAGGCGGCAGCGACCGTAAGCTTGCTCCTCCCTGCGAAAACACCGACTGGAAAATGCGGTTGTGGAAGATGCCAAAGCCTCCTCGGATCGACAGCCTGCCCGCACCGCCAGAGAGCCACGACAACGGACCCGACGACCACTGCGGAACGTAAGAAAAACCGAACCGCGGCTGTAGTCCGTTGAAGTCCCCATAGTTGTACCGAACCCGTCCGTCCACCTCACTCGGTGCCCTTACATGCTCATAGCGGATCCCCAGATTCAGTGTGAAATTCTGAGACACCTTCATGTCATCCATCGCGTACCAGTTCACTTCACCCAGCCGGTTGCGTGTATAGAAATTGCCATACCCTCGCTCATAGCCGGTGAAGAAGCCGCGGTAGAAATTCTCCCAGCCTTCAAAGCGCGTGGCGCCCGAGCCCGTCGCTCCGAACGTATACCAGCCGCGCCCGAAGTTATCCGCCAGATCGTCCAGCGCCTGCTTGCGCACATCGACACCTGTGCGAAGAACATGGCGGCCCCGCACATGAGACAGGTTGTAAACGAACTGATGGTCAGTCTGAAATCGGTTGATGGGGAACTGCCCCGCACTTCCAATCGCCGGACCCGCGAACACCGATGGATTCGAAATGCGGATCACCGGCGTGTCGTTACCGGTGGAGATGCCAACCAGCGTGGTGCGCAGACCCAGCCCATACCGAAACTCTCCAGCGGTCGCAGGGCTGAACACATGCGTCTGTGTCAGGCCGACGTTCTGTTGCTTGTTGTTCTGGAATGCCGCCGTGCCCTGCACCAGCTGCCCCGGCTGACGGATCTGACGGCTGTACTGATATCGAATGGCAACCGTATCCCGCTCCCGAATATTCCAGTCGATCTTGCCGCTGACATCGGTGTCGGGGAAGTTGTGCTTCACCTGCTGGATCAGGCACGTGGCGCAGAACACCGTGGCATTCGGCGTCGCCTTCGGGAACCGGTCGAGGATGCTTTGCAGAGCCTTCACATCGGCATCCAGATCCGGATGGTTCGCCGGGTCGACGCACAGACGGCAGTCGCCCACGGTGACCTTGTCAAATGGCATCAGAAACACGCGCGAATTCGCGAACTGCCGCAGCGTGGTTTTTTCGAACGACTGAAAAATGAAAAGCTTGTTTTTGATGATCGGCCCGCCGAACGTCTGGCCGAACTGATTGCGCCGATACGCCCCCCGTGGCGCCACCGCCGAACCATCCGCATTCCGGCCACTCGCGTTATTGAAAAAGCTGTTCGAGTTCAGCTTATCGTTCTGCAGGAACTCGTACGCATCGCCATGAAAGCGGTTTGTGCCCGATTTCGTCTGCACCAGCACCACCGCCCCGCCCGCGCGTCCAAACTCGGCCGAATAGCCATTCGTCAGAACCACGAATTCTTTAATCGAGCTCACGTTGACGTTCTGCCTGTTGATGCCTTCCGACGAATCGTCGTTGTTCACTCCGTCGATCTGGAACGTGGCCGACCGCGAACCCGTGCCGTTGAACGAGACATAGCTGCCCGACGACAGCGTCGGATTATTCACGCCGCTGTAGCCGCCGCTCGATTGAAAGCCCGCCATCTGCTCAACCAGCGAAAGAATATTGCGCGAGGGCAAAGGTCGGTCCTCAATCGTGCGTTCATCAATCGTGTTCCGCACTTCGCCGCGCGATGTCTCAATCAGCGCGGCATCGGCGACAACCGTAATCTCAGTGGCGAGGCTCGCCGGCTTCAGCCGAAAATCAGCCGATCGCACCGCCGAAAGCTCCACCGCCGCCCTGCGTTGCAGCGGACCAAACCCCTGCGCAGTCGCGTTCACCTGATACGTGCCGACTGGCAAAAATGTGATCTGGTAGAAACCTTCTTCGTTGGATATGGACCGCCGCGTCAGCCCGGTGTCGTCATTTTTGACAACAACTTCCGCGCCGGGTACCACGGCGCCCGTGGGGTCTGTAACATGGCCTTCGAGTGTTCCGGTAACCGTCTGCGCGGCGGCAGAGGCTGTCAACAGTAGAGAGATCAGAAACAGGCGCATTCCGGGTAAATTATAACCGGAAAGGCGACCGCCCGGATTTAGGAGTAACTGCCTGCGTGACGCTTCAGGATCTGCGGAAGATTGGTGGAGAATGCCGAGCGCGCCATCACCATGTCGGCCCCGGCGTCATGCGCGCGCTGCTTCAACTCGCCCTGCACGTGCGAGACAAACGCGATCACAGGAAGCCGCCGGCCGTTGCCCGACTTCAGCTTCGTGATCAGGTCAACCGGATCAACCGAGTTGGCGTTCAAGTCAACGATCACGAGCAGTGGCGGTTCCACAATCGCGGACAGCGCGTCAGCCTCGGTTTTGACAAACTGCGCCTCAAGGCCGCTGCGTTTCGCGGCGTCGGCGATCTTAACTACAAACAGGAGGTCCTCGACTACAACAAGAACCCGCTTATTCCCCTGAACTGGCATAGATTGGACCGGAATCTCAGAAAACTACTTTTGAAGCGCGGAAGTATTACGATCTTACTGATTGTGCCACGCCAGCGCAACCCACCGACAGTATGGCGATTACCCTGCTGTGCTCTCCCAGGCTAACATGGTCCATTACTTTCATGCGCTGGTTGGTACTCGTACTCACGTGCGCGGTTTCCGTAGCCGCTCAGACTCAGCCGGAGATCCCGCCGCTGTCCCGGCTCTTCACTCGCCCTTACATCTGGGGGACCAGCCCTTCCAGTCCCGCCTGGGCTAAAAAAGGTCCCGTCCTTTGCTTCCTCTGGAACGCCGAAGGCCGCCGTTTCCTCGATCTCTATTGCTACAACGCGGAATCGAAAAAACTGGCGCGCCTCACCAGCCTCGAAGCTGAGAAGGACGATCTCAATGTCAGTGAAGACGAGAAGGACGAGCGACTCAAACGTTACCAGGTCCCGAACCCCGGACTGGCCTCGTTCGAACTCGCCGAAGACGGCAGGCAAGCAGCCTTCACGTACAAGGGAGACATCTGGCTTGCCGGTACAGACGGTGCAAAGCCACCATTCCGACTGACCCGCACCAAAGCTGCGGAGAGCTTCCCGCGCTTCTCACCCGATGGCAAGCGCCTTGCTTCACTCCGGGGCGGCCAGCTCATTATTCAGAATCTGTCGAACGGCCAGCTCTGGCAGGTCACTGACATCGAGCAGGGAAACCTCAGCAACTACCAGTGGTCGCCAGACGGCAAAAACTTCGTCATACGCGTCTCAAAGGGCACACCCCGGGCCATCCCCCTGCCGAACTACTCGGGACGCTACCCCACTGCACGAACCATCCCCCGCCAGACAGCGGGCGACGAATCCGTCGACGCCACGTTGTCCCTCATCGGCGCCGAAGGCGGCAAGCCCCGCCCCATTGACCGCGGTGGCGACAAGTGGTCCAGCATCGACGCGGAGTGGTCGCCCGACGGCAAGCGCCTGTTCATCGCCCAGCTCAGCCCCGACTGGAAAAAACGCCGCATCTACACCGTCGATGCCACTACCTTGAAGGCCACGCAGGTCTTCGAGGAGACCGACCCTCGCTGGGTCGATTACGGCTTTGCCAACTGGTCTGAAGATGGCAATGAGGTCCTGTTCACCAGTGAGAAGGACGGCTTCGCGCACCTGTACCGGGTGAAGGCTACAGGCGGCGACGCGGTACAAATCACGAAGGGCAACTTCGAAATCCGCAAAGAGCCATTTACAGCCGACCCGCGGTGGGATGCCGGCTGGATCTGGTTCAGCTCCACTGAAGGCGACACTGCGCAGCGCCAGTTCTACCGCATCCGCCCCGACGGCACAGGCAAAGAAAAACTGAGCACCGGTGAAGGCCTCCACATCGGCATGGTGAGCGACGGCGCAAAGCATCGATCCATCATGCGGGCCACCGAACGCGAGCCTTTCGACCTCTGGGTCGACGGTACCCGCGTCACCACGTCGCCGAAACGAGAGTTCGCCAGCGTCCCCTGGCCCGCTGTTCGATACGTCCAGTTCCCGTCTAAGGGCGACGGCAAAAGCGTAGCAGCCAAGGTCCTGCTTCCGAAAGGCTACAACCCGGACGACAAGTCCGGCAAACAGTGGCCCGCCGTAGTCTACGTACACGGAGCGGGAATCGCCACCAGCGTGCTCCGCCAGTGGGGCTCTTACAACGAGTACCGCTACGTCTTCAACGCCTACTTGACCTCGCTCGGCTATGTGGTCATTGACCTCGACTACCGCGGCAGTACCGGCTATGGCCGCGACTGGCGCAGCGATGCCTACCTCCACATGGGCGGCAATGACCTCAACGACGTGCTCGGCGCAGTCGATTATCTGAAGGGGCTCGGCAACATCGACACCGCGAAGCTCGGTACATGGGGTGTCAGCTACGGCGGCTTCATGACCGCCACATCGCTCTTCCAGGCGCCCGGCGTGTTTCGAGCCGGAGCCGCATGGGCCGGCGTCTACGACTGGGAAAACTACAACGCGGGCTACACCGCCCAGCGCCTCAATACCCCGGCATTGAATCCCGAAGCCTATCGCCGCAGCTCACCCATCTGGTTCTCGAATAACCTCAGGGACCATCTGCTGATCGTGCACGGCATGGTCGACAACAACGTGTTGTTCCAGGACGCCGTCCAGCTCACCGAAAAATTAATCCAGGAAGGTAAGCAGTTCGACCACATCTACTACCCGGAAGAGAGTCACGGCTTCGTCCGCGATGAGACATGGATCGACGCCTTCGGCCGCACCGCCGCATGGTTTGAGCGCTGGCTGAAATGAGCCTCAGCCCGGTCTACGCCATCGTCGACGGTGATGTGCTCGCACGCCGCGGACTGGATCTGGTCACAGCAGCCGAGGCCCTGCTCGAAGGCGGCGTAACTCTGATGCAACTGCGCTGGAAAGGGCACTACAGCGCGCAGGTGTACCAGCAAGCCGTCAGGATCGCCGAACTAACCCGCGAAGCCGGAGCAACGTTCGTAGTGAACGACCGCGCCGACATCGCGGCCCTTCTCAACGCAGGCGTCCACATCGGTCAGGACGATCTCCCGCCCGCCGACGTGCGCCGCGTCGTGGGCCCCGACACGGTAATCGGCATTTCCACCCACAACGCCGGCCAGTTCGAACAAGCCATACAGGAACCGGTAAGCTATATCGCACTAGGCCCCATCTATGGGACGATCTCCAAAGAGCGTCCCGACCCCGTCGTCGGCATCACGGAACTGGCGCTCCTTCGCCAGGCCTGGCAGGGACCCCTGGTTGCCATCGGTGGCATCACCCGGGAGCGAGCCCCCGAAGTCTGGCGCTCCGGCGCCGATTCGGTCGCCATCATCGGCGACTTGTACCCTGAGCAAGCGTCGAAGTCGTCCGTCAGAGATCGCGCAGAGGAATGGATGAGGATCGCAAATGAACAAAGCCGCCGCTGATCCGGTGGACGTATCGCCACAGACCGGACTCGTCAAACGGCTCGGTCTCTTTGACTCCACAACCATCGTCATGGGCTCCATGATCGGCTCGGGAGTCTTCATCGTCGCGGCTGACATCGGGCGGCAGGTGCAGTCGCCTGGACTGCTCATGATGACCTGGGTAGTCACCGCACTGCTGACCATCGTCGCCGCCCTGGCCTATGGCGAACTCGCAGCCGCAATGCCCCAGGCCGGAGGCCAGTACGTCTATCTCCGCGAGGCCTTCGGTCCGCTGTACGGCTTCCTCTATGGCTGGACCCTCTTCCTGGTAATCCAGACCGGAACCATCGCGGCCGTCGCTGTAGCCTTCGCCAAGTTCACCGGAGTCTTCCTCCCAGGTATCTCGGCCGAAAACAAGATACTCCCGTTCCTCAGCACCCAGCAGGCCCTCGCGATCGGCATCCTCGTCTTCCTCACGTGGGTCAACACGCGAGGCGTCAGGACCGGTTCCATCGTGCAGAACGTATTCACCGTAGCCAAGACCGCCGCCCTGCTCGGACTTATCGGCTTCGGCTTCGCGTTCGGCCGGAACGAAGCGGCCATAACCCGCAACTTCGGCGACAATTTCTGGGCCGGCGCGGGCCTGAACTTCGACGTCATCCGCCTCACCGGAGTCGCCATGGTTGGGGCCCTGTTCTCCTCCGACGCCTGGAACAACGTCACGTTCACAGCTGGCGAGATCCGGAACCCGAAGCGCAATCTCCCGCTCTCATTAGTACTCGGCGTACTCGCAGTATCAGCGCTCTACCTCGCCTGCAACATGGTCTACCTCTATGCGCTGCCGCTGGAATCCATCCAGAACGCCCCGCAGGACCGCGTCGCCACCGCCGTCGCGACACAGATGTTCGGCACGTTCGGCTCCAGCGTGCTCGCCATCGCTATCATGATCTCCACGTTTGGCTGCGTCAACGGCATGGTGCTCGCCGGAGCCCGCGTCTACTACGCGATGGCCAAAGACGGCCTCTTCTTCAAACCCGCCGCGGTGGTCGACAGCAAACACCACGTGCCGGTCGTCTCGCTTTGGCTCCAGTGCCTCTGGGCCGCCGCCCTCACTATGACCGGTCGATACGGCGATCTGCTCGACTACGTGATCTTCGCCGTCCTGCTGTTCTACATCCTCACCATCGTCGGAGTCTTCGTGCTCCGCCGCACCCGGCCCGACATGGAACGCCCCTACAAGGCCTTCGGATACCCGGTTCTCCCGGCGCTGTACATTGGTGTCGCTGGACTGATTGAAATCCTGCTGTTACTATACAAACCGAATTACACCTGGCCGGGACTGATCATTGTGCTTCTGGGAATCCCCGTCTACTTTCTTTGGCGCACCCGGGACCGCTCAACGCAGACGAGGTAAATCGATGCAAGCGAATCACACCAACGGAGTTCACAAATGAGTCTGTTTGCGACCAAACCGCTGAGTCGCATCATGGCTGAATCGGAAGGCGAGCACGCACTCAAGCGAACCCTCGGCCCCGTTCAGCTGGTTGCCCTCGGCATAGGCGCCATTATCGGTGCCGGTCTTTTCTCGCTTACCGGCATCGCCGCGGCACACCACGCCGGGCCCGCCGTCACGCTGTCCTTCGTGCTCGCCGCCGTCGGCTGCGCGTTCGCAGGCTTGTGCTACAGCGAGTTTTCAACCATGATCCCCATCGCCGGCAGTGCGTACACCTACTCCTACGCAACCATGGGCGAACTGCTCGCCTGGATCATCGGCTGGGATCTGGTCCTCGAATATGCCGTCGGCGCATCTACCGTTGCCGTGAGTTGGTCAGGCTATATCAACTCCTTGTTTCGAGATTTCGGCATCGAATTGCCGCAACGCCTCATAGCTTCTCCCTGGCAATCCATCACACTCGCCGACGGAACAGTGACTACAGGCCTTGTGAACCTGCCCGCCATCTTCGTAGTCGTCGCCATATCCGCACTGCTCATGGTCGGTATTCAGGAATCGGCCACTGCCAACGCCGTGGTGGTCGTCCTGAAAGTCTTCGTCGTCATTCTGTTCATCATCTTCGGCTGGGCCTACATCAACCCGGCCAACTACGTTCCGTACATTCCCGAAAACACGGGTCCAGGACAGTTCGGATTCAGCGGGGTAGTTCGAGCAGCGGGGGTCGTCTTCTTCGCCTTCATTGGGTTCGACGCGGTCTCAACAGCCGCGCAGGAAACGAAGAATCCGCAGCGCGACATGCCCATCGGCATCATCGGCTCGCTGGTCGTCTGTACCGCCCTGTACGTGCTCTTCGCCCACGTCCTCACAGGCATCGTGAACTACAAGGAGCTGGACAACGCGGCGCCCGTAGCCACCGCCATCGACCGCACAGGTCTGGTCTGGCTGAAAACGGCCATCAAGGTCGCCATCATCGCCGGCTACACATCGGTGATCCTGGTCATGCTCCTCGGCCAGTCCCGAGTCTTCTACTCCATGTCCCGCGACGGTCTGCTCCCCAAAGTCTTCAGCGACATCCACCCGAAGTGGCGGACACCCTGGCGCAGCAACATGGTGTTCATGGTGTTCGTCGGTCTGTTCGCGGCCTTCGCGCCGATTAAGATCGTAGGAGAAATGACCAGCATCGGCACGCTGTTCGCCTTCGTGCTGGTGTGCGCCGGAATCCTGGTGATGCGCAGGACGCACCCCAATCTCCCCCGGCCGTTCAAGACGCCGCTGGTTCCCATCGTGCCGATCCTCGGCATCTTTGCCAACCTGTTCCTGATGGCCGGCCTCGGACTCGAGAACTGGCTGCGACTCTTCGTCTGGCTCGCCATTGGTCTGGTGATCTACTTCACCTACAGTCGCCACAACAGCAATCTGCGCAAAGCCTCAGGCACCAACTAAACCAAACAGAGCAGCAGGGACGGTGTCACCCGACACCGTCCCTGGGCGGCTGCCGCCGGAGCCTCCGACTCCCCAGCCACAGCAAGATCAAACCAACCGCCGCCATCCCGATTGGCTCGGGTACCTCGGCGTCAGCACTCACCAGGTTCAACCCGCCAGTCGCCGCAGCCTGCACCGGATCCAGTCGGAATGCCGTCGACTGCCCGTAATAGGTGCCTTCCCCCACGATTTGGCCCGTCGAATTGATCCCGTAAGCCGCGGTGAGCGTCCAGCCCGACCCCGCGTCCACCAGCGCATTCAAATCCACCATCACGCCGTTCAGCCACACGAAGGCCCGGCTGCGCCCCGTGCCGTCCATCGAGTACCCCACCACCTGCCCGGCCGTGTTCACGTCATACGCCGCACTCAGTGACCCGCCCAGCGTTCCCAGATCCCGCATCACTCCGTCATAGACAAAGGCGTGCAGCCGGCTTGCATTTGTCAGCGAGCTTCCGACAACCAAACCCGTATCGCTGAGCGCCTGGGCATAGCTGTTCCCGCCCCCCAGCGTCCCCAGCAGCCGCGAGCCCTGTGCACCGTCCCACACAAACGCCTGGAAACTGCCGTTCTGCTGCATCGAATAACCCGCCGCCCCGCCCGATGAGTTGATATCGTAAGCCGCACTCCAGGTCGATCCGCCGATCCCTATGTCGGTAAACGAAGAACCACTCTGGACAAACGCCTGCATCTGTGTCCCTTCCAGACGCGACCCGGCGATGTCCCCGGCCTCGTTGATTCCCAGCCCGTAGCTGTCCACCCCCAGAATCGCGTCCGCAATTCCGGCCCGCCAAACCGTCGCCCGAGGCCCGCCGCTGTCCCACGAAGTTCCCACCACAGTGCCCGCCGAGTTCACGTCAGCCGCGCTGGCATTGGCTCCCAGCGTGGTAGCCGAGCCCGTTCCCGCGCCCCCGGCGAAGGCCACCTGAGCCCCGCTGGGCGTGCTGCCCGTGCCCGCCGTCCGGCCATTCGCCGCGATTCCGTTCGCCGCGGCTGAGTTGCCGCCGTATCCTCCCAGCCCCACCACGTCATACACAGTAGCCGCCGGGAGGCAGCCTGCAACGATTAAAAACACACCAGTCCACTTCATTCTGGCCGAAGTATCGCAGTTTTCCGATTCCATTGAAATTCCCCGTTTTTGAGAATGGAATAGTCCAAAAGTACTCTCCCGGGTGGCGTCATTGTATGATTCTGCCTGGCCCTGATGCCGACAGCCGCTTCCCCTCCCGACGCAATCATCCCGGCCCCGCCACTGGCCGCGACGGCCCGGCTTGCGCGCCTGGCGGCAGTCGTAGCCGTCTACTGCGGAATCGCGCTCCTGCTGCCCAGACCCGACGCCCTCACGCCCACCGCATGGCGCCTGTTCGCCCTGTTCACCGCCACCGTCGCCGGCCTCATGCTGGAGCCCATCCCGCAGGGCGCCCTCGTCCTCATCGCCATCACCCTCACCCCCGTCCTCGGCGGCATATCGCCAGGCCAGGCCCTGTCCGGCTTCGGCGACCCCACCGTCTGGCTCGTCATGGCCGCCTTCTTCCTCTCCCGAGCCCTCATCAACACCGGACTCGCCCGCCGAATCGCCCTCTTTTTCGTGCGGCTCGTAGGCCACAACACCGTCGGCGTCTGCTACGCCCTGTCCCTCTCGGATCTGGTGCTCGCCGGAATCATCCCCTCCAACGGAGCCCGTTGCGGCGGCGTCATCCTGCCCATCGCGCGCTCCATCAGTGAGCTCTACGGCTCCCGGCCCGGAACGTCGGCCTCGCTCCTTGGCACGTACCTCTACACCGCCGTGTACCAAAGCACCTGCATCTCCGCCGCCATGTTCCTCACAGGACAGGCCAGCAACCCGCTGGCCGCGAAAATGGCAGGCAACGCCGGATTCGCCATCACGTGGATGTCCTGGTTTCTGGCCGGAATCGTCCCCGGTCTGCTGTCGCTTGCCATCATCCCGTGGATCGTCATGCGAATCAGCCCTCCGGAGATCCACCGAACCCCCGAAGCACGCGTGTTTGCCCGAACCGAACTCGCCGCAATGGGCCCACTCTCCCGCTCGGAGTGGATCATGGCCGCCGTCTTCGTCGCTGTCTGTGGCATGTGGATGACCACCTCCTCCCACGGTCTCGACACCACCCAGGTGGCCCTCCTCGGCACCGTCGCTCTCCTGCTCACCGGAGTCCTCTCCTGGGAAGACGTCCGCTCTGAGAAGGCCGCGTGGGACCTCTTCATCTGGTACGGCGGACTCGTCATGCTCGGCAAAGCGCTCAACGACGCAAAGGTGCCAGCCGAGTTCGCCCGCATGATCTCCAACCAGTTCGGCTACCTCGGCTGGCCACTCCTGTTCACCATTGCCCTCGGAATCTACTACTACGCGCACTACGCCTTCGCCAGCATCACCGCCCACCTGCTGGCGATGTACCCGGCCTTCCTCGCCATACTCCTGGCCAAAGGAGCGCCCGTCGGGCTCGTGTCCTTCGCCTTCGCCTGCTTCGTCTGCATGTCCGCCGGACTCACCCACTACGGCACCACCCCCGCGCCCATGTTCTACGGCCACGGCTACGTCTCGTTCGCTACCTGGTGGCGAGCCGGATTCATCGTCTCCCTCGCGAATGTCGCGGTCTGGGGAACCGTGGGATTCGCATGGTGGAAGGTCCTCGGAATCTGGTAGTCTCAATCCGACATGCCATCCCGTCTGCTGCTGTTCCCCGCGCTGCTGACCGCCGCCGCCTTTGCCCAGGACTTCCGCGGTAAACCCGCCGTCACCATCGCCAATGACAAAATCGAAATCACCGTTCTCCGCCAGGGAGCCGCGCTCGCCAGCATCGTCCTCCGCGACGACCCGTCCAAACTCAACCCGCTCTGGACGCCCGAGCAGCGACCCAACGGAGGCTTCGGCCACTTCATCTGCGTCGACGGCTTCGGCGGCATGTCCCCGGAAGAGTCCAAAGCCGGCCTGCAGGGTCACGGCGAGGCCCTCCGCACAGAGTTCCAGGTCATCGGCCCCATCACCCAGGATGGCGTCTCCACGGTCACCCTCACCGCCCTGCTGCCGCTCGTGCAGGAGCGCTTCACACGCTCCTACGAACTGCGCCCCGGCGAAAATGTCGTGTACGTCCGCTCCCGCCTCGAAAGCCTCGTCGCCTTCGACCGAACCATCGCCTGGGCCGAGCACGCCACCATCGGCTCCCCCTTCCTCGAACGCGCCGTCACCGCGGTCGATCAGTCCGGCACCCAGTCGCGTTCCCGACCCTACAACGCCGCCCAGAAAGGCCGTCGCAGCCTCGATTCAGGGAAGGACTTCACCTGGCCCGCCGCCCCGCTCGCCTCCGGCAGTACCGTCGACCTCCGCACCGCCCCCATCTCCGGCGCCACCATGGACCACTCCACCACCCGCCAGGACACCGCCCAGCCGAACTCCTGGGTTACCGCGGTGAATCCCAAAATGGGCCGACTAATCGGTTGGGTGTGGCGTACGTCGGATTTCCCCTGGCTCCAGAACTGGCAGAACTACCCCGAGCAGGGCGTGCTCGCCCGTGGCCTCGAGTTCTCCACTCAGCCCTGGGACGTCCCCCGCCGTGAAGCCGTCGCTCTGAATCCCATGATGGGCAACCCGACCTTCCGATGGCTGCCAGCCAAAGCGGCCATTGAAACCACGTTCGTCCTGTTCTACACGCCCGTCCCGCGGACTCTCACCCGCGTCACGTCACTCGACGCTGGCAGCGGAAAGATTCTCCTCAACGGGACACTGTCGGTGCCTGCTGCCGGGCAGCAATAACCCCCGGCGTCAGTCCCGCGCCGTCCGTCACCCGGGCCGCTTAGACCGTTCGGCGACCCCCGCCCGCTTGACTTTGCTGAGTGGATATTCTACTGTGAACATTCAACTTGGCCGTCGTGCGGCCGCTCCTCGAACCTATGGCTGAGAACCAGAATGATGCGGCTCAAGTGGTGGAAAAGCAGTTTGATTCCACACTCGACAGCGTCGACGAAGCCGAAAATCTCATTCTCAACATCGCCGGGCAAACGGGCTTCACCGAAGACGATTTGCACCGGCTCGGAATGGCCGTCCGCGAAGCGATGGTCAATGCGGTTGTCCATGGAAACCGATACAACCTCAGGAAGAAAGTGCACCTGACCGTCGCGTCGGAACCCACTGCGCTGCGAATCACCATCCTCGACGAAGGAGAAGGTTTCGAGCCACAGGAATTGCCCGACCCGCTCGCCGAGGAAAATCTCTTGCGGCAGTCCGGACGCGGACTGCTGCTAATCCAGGCCTTCGTCGACGAGTTTCAAATGCGGAAGGCCGAGCCGCCATTGGGCACCAAAGTCATGATGGCAATCCACAGGAATCCAGAGTCTGAAGCAGGAGGACCAACAGAGTGAGTGTGAAACTGACAACCCGGCAGGTGGGCGACGTCACCGTCATCGACGCGAATGGCCGGATTACGCTGGGTGAGGGATCGAGCACGTTCCGCGAAAGCATTAAGGACCTGACCGCCTTCGGAAACAAGAAAATCTTGCTGAACCTCGGCGATGTGACCTACATCGACAGCTCCGGGATCGGTGAAATGGTCTCCGCCTTCACCAGCGTCACCAACCAGGGTGGGCAGCTCAAACTGCTCAACCTCACAAAACGCGTAAAAGATCTGCTCCAGATCACCAAGCTGTACACCGTTTTTGAAGTTTTCGACGACGAAGCCGCAGCCGTTCGCAGCTTTTCTTAAGTTCTTGCCACGGGGGATGCTGCCTGTAGCTCCCCCATTTCTCACACCACAAAACTCCGCGTGAGAAATTGTCGGCCATTATCCTACTTATTCCATTGAGAACGGTCAGCGCGCTTTTGATGGCGCCCAGAGCCACACTCGATGGAATCAGAAACTTCACTCTTGATCGCCGACGAACTCGGCCTGGTACGCGACGGCATCGCTCAGATCTGCCATACCGCGGGTTGGGCCCGGCGCATCTTCACCTGCGCCGACGCCGCCAGCGCTCTCGAAATTGTCAGTGCCGAGCGGCCCAGCATGGCACTGATTGACTTCCAGCTACCCGGGGTCTTCAGCCTCGAACTGGTCCGTCAACTCCGCGAAACCGGAGCCGGCGCCCGCATCCTCATCATGTCCGCCCGCGGCGACCGCAAACTGGCTCTCGAAACTCTCCGCGCCGGAGCCAACGGCTTCTTCCTCAAATCATCCCTGGCAGCCGAGCTTATCGAAGCCCTTAACCGAGTCCACGCCGGAAGCCTTTACGTCTCGCCTGTCCTGCAGTTCGAAAAGGTATTCACCGGCACATCCCGCGACAATGACCGCGCCGACCCGGTCGACCAGCTCAGCTCCCGCGAATATCAGGTTTTCCAGCTGTTGATAGAAGGCAACCGGCCCAAAGACATCGCCACGCGCCTCAGCCTGAGCCCAAAAACCGTCGACACATACCGAGCCAGCCTGATGCGCAAGCTGGACATCTACGACCTGCCAGGCCTCGTGAAGTTCGCCATCCAGCGCGACCTGATCACCACCTGACCCAGACCAGCCAGCCCAGCCCAGCCAAACCAGCCAGGGGGGCAGCTCCCCAGAGCTGCGGCGGACGCCTACGTCCGCCTGCCGCGACACACCGGGGAACTACTTCTTCCCCAGAGCCTTTCGAATCACCGGCTCCCGCTGTTCCTTGTTCCAGGCGGCCTGCAACTCGAGCTCAGGAACACCCGCAATCCGCCCCGCCAGGATGAAACCGGGCAGGGCATGCGGCAGGTACTTCCACCGCCCCATCTCGACAACAGGCTGCAGCGCCCGCACCCGAATCTGCTCCAGCAGCGACGCGTCCCGGCCCTCCGTCAGCGTAACCAGCGCGACAGCGGCATTATTCCGATCCGTCCAGATCGTCGAGTTCAGCATCTCCACCATCCACGTCGGCGAAACCCGCATCTCCCCATCCGGGTGCTTCTGCGAATAGACCACAAAAGCAGCCAGCGCCCGCAGAGCATTCGCCCGAACCGTCGGATCCGGATCGCGAAGCGCTCGCTGCAAGTCGTCCTGCACCGACGGCTTGTCTTTCACATACCCGATTAGATAAGCGGCAATCGCCCTCTGCTCCGCGTCGGCCGATTCCCGAAGCACCTTGCGCAGTACCGCCTTGTGAGCGTCCACCATCGCAGCAAACCCCAGCTGGATATACCGAACCTTCGCGTTGTGCATCAGCGAGTGCCCGTCCGCCAGCATTTCGCCTGTGTCGCCAGCCCGCGCCGCCTCGCCCGTGGCGCTCAGAAAATCGGCATACGCTTTGCCCAGCAATGCCGGAAGCGCCACCTGTTCATTGTCTGGTTCTTCGTTGAAATTGAAGTGCACCGCGCCGCGCTCCTCAATCCCGATGTACAGAATCGTCTTGCCCTCGTCGCAACAGGCCGCAAACAAATTCGCCTGGACCACGTGCTCCAGCTTCGACAGCCGCTCCTCCACCTCGCCCTTCGATTTCGGCAAAGGCCCGCCTTCATGGGCCCCGGTGACCTTTCGAATCTCGGCCTCAGAGACCTTGCGGTTACCGTAGATCTGAACAGTCCCGATCGGTAATCCCTGGGCCAGACACACCACTGGCAGCAGCACTACAAGCAAAGTACGCACGTACCCTCGGACGTAGCGAAGCGACACGGGTTACCATAAGTGTGCGCCGAGCCATGCCTCAAGAGCGTTCCATCAATAACCGGCAGCAAGTCAGCGGCGATGACATCATCGCTGAAATCCTGCGTAATGCCGACGACGGCCAGTTCCGCATGCGGAAAACTGTGGTACTCCCGAGCGTCTTCCACGTCTATCTCCATCCCGCCGACCACGATTTGATCCGCCCCGTTCAGGCCGCCCTGCGCGCCGAAGCCCGCCTCGCCCTGCAGGAACAAACCGCCACGTGGAACCGCAAAGCTCAGCCCACCAGAATCGGCAAGCTCCTCGGCATTCAGGAACCCGGCGCCGCCGTCACCTGGCGCATCCTCGACCCGGACTACACCATCGAGTTCTTCCCCGACGTCGAAAACTCCCTCGAACGCGGTGACGTGGAGGTCCGGTCGGACCTCGCATCAGCCCCGCCACCCGATTTCGACGGAGCCATGACCCGCCAGATCACACGCAAAAACGGCACCGTCTCCTTCGCCGAATCCACCCCGGCTCCGGCAGCCACTCAGCCCGTCTCCCGGCCCACCGCCGCTCCCACGGCGGGAACGGTTATCTACGGCTGGTTGCGCTACGCCAATGAGGGTATCGACGAAGAATTTCCCATTACTAAAAACGAGATTGCCATCGGCCGCGGCGGCAAAACAGTTTGGGTTGACGTACGTCTAAATGCTCCGGCGGACGTTTCCCGCGAACATTGCCGCATCCGCCGGGATGCATCGGGACGATTCTTTATCAACGACTTAAGTCAGTTCGGAACCACCGTCGATGGCCGAAAACTCCCCTCCGCGCAAGCCGGAGGAACGGAAGTCGAACTACCCCCCAGGGCCACTATAAGCCTCGCCGGCGTCGTCGCCATCCAATGGGAAAAGGCCTGAGCGTAAGCCGTTTGATGCAGACTCTGTTCCAACTTCGGGTGCCATTTGTAGCGCTGTTTTTCGCGTTAACAGTGTGGCTGCTTTTCAGAGTTTTGATTCGAAGCGGGAAAGGCCCATGGCAGTGAGCACTCGTTTCCACCCGGCAGGCCTCTCAGACCCGGGACGCCGCCGTGAAAATAACGAAGATCGATTCCATTCCGACCAGGACCGTGGAATCTATTTCGTCATTGATGGTGTCGGAGGCCAGGCCGCTGGCGAAAAGGCCGCCGATACCGCACATGAACTGCTTCGCGCACGCCTCGAACGTCCCACCGGAACCGTTCCCGTTCGCATCCGCGAAGCAATCGCCCTCGCCAATAACGAAATCTACCGCCTCGCCCAGACCAATGACGACTGGCACGGCATGGCCTGCGTCCTCACCGTCGCCGTCATCGAAAACGACGAACTGCACATCGGCCAGGTCGGCGATTCCCGCCTCTACCTCATCCAGCCCGGCGAGATCCGCAAGCTTACCCACGATCATTCCCCCGTGGGTGAACGCGAAGACCGTGGCGAAATCGACGAAATGACCGCCATGCGCCACCCCAGGCGCAATGAGGTCTACCGCGACGTAGGCACTACCCAGCACTCGCCCGACGACCCGGATTTTATCGAGGTCGGTACCCACCCCCTCCCCACCGACGGCGTCCTGCTCCTCTGTAGTGACGGCCTCAGTGACCTCGTCACCTCGAAGCAGATTCTCTCCACCGTCGAGGCCAACGCCGGAGCCCCGGAAGAGGCCGCCCGCGAACTCATCGCCGCCGCCAACGAAGCAGGAGGCAAGGACAACATCACCGTCGTCCTCGTCGAAGGGCCCCGCTTCGCCGCCGGAGTCCGGCGCCGCACCAGCAGCCGCCGTACCACCATCCCAATCGACGCCCCGCCCAGCAACCCCATCCTCTCCCGCTGGGCCTTCCTCGCGTATGGAATCCTGCTCAGCATGATCGCGGTTTACGCCCTCCGCCCCCACTGGATCTCCGACGGCGCCGCCACCACCTTCGGCCTCGGCCTCGTCCACAAGCCGCGCGTGTGGCGAGTAGCCAACGACATCAACAGCGCCATTCAGGCCGCCAGCCCCGGCGACACCATCCTGGTAGCCCCCGGCACTTACAACGAACAGCTCCGACTCCGCGACGGCATCCAGGTCGTCAGTGAGCAGCCCCGCCTCGCGATCCTCAGATCGAACGGCTCGGCCGTATCGGGGGAGGATATGAAAACCGGTCGCTTCGAAGGTTTCCGCATCCAGCCCGACGACAGCAGCTCCCTCCAGATAGGTATCCAGGTCACCAACTCCGCCATCGACATCGTCGACAACTTCATCACCGGAACGGTTACCGCCGGAATCGAGCTGACCAACAGCGTCGGCACTACCATCCGCGCCAATCGCATCCAGGCAAGCAACCGTGCTGCAATCGTAGTAGACGGAGACGGCAACGGTCCCCGCATCGTCGGCAATGATTTGACCACCGACGCGCATCCCGGAGTCGTGATCACCGGGAACGCCCGGCCCGTCATGAGCGGCAACGTCATCCATGGACCGGAAGGGGTTTTCGCCCCGCCCCAGATGGATACGAAGGAACTTGACCGCGAAAATACCGTAATTAAACCTCAGACCCCTGCTGGAGGACGGACGCCCGCCAGACCCACGAATGCACCCCCGAGAGTTCGGT
>JAWXCM010000416.1:0-5813 GCA_034408745.1 Bryobacteraceae bacterium | reverse complement strand
ATCTTGTAGTGTGCGATGCGGGCGCCACTCGCCTGGAGGGCGGCAAACGCGGGCGGCAGTTCGCGCTCCATTTCCTCGGGCGACATCGTGCGCGAGCCGCCAGCGATGCCGAACGCGCGCAGGTCCGGATACCGGGCCAGCGCTTCCTGATCCGGCGGTTTCAGGAAGAGGACGGTGTGCAACCCGGCGCGGGCGAGCGCTTCCATCACGTCGGCCGAGCCGGTGAAGTCGTCGCCGTAGTAGGCCAGCAGGAGTTTGTTGTTCATGGTTGCACCGCGGAGGAAGAAGGTCGCGGAGAGGAAAAGCACCGATGAATCCCGTCCTTCAAAAGCGCCTTGTTGAAATTCAGAAGGAGGCCGGAACTCTTCCCGGAATGGCGGAGCAGCGCCGCGAGGTGCTGCTTGTGAATTTCGATCACTTCATCCACGGCGAGCACCTGAACCGGGAATCCCGCCACCACCAAACCAATGTGGCCAGCTCTGCCAAGGGTCTTGCCGAGGAACTTGAGCGGGACGGCGACATCCCGCAAAAACTTTAACTCACGCAGGCTGAGTTCGTGACACAGGCATTCGGCATAAGTGGATCGCAGCAGACCCGGCCCAAGTTCCCGATGCACTTCCATGGCGGCCGCAATGATGGTGCCCGAGAGGTCGCCGTCTTCCTGATCCGGTGGGGTCGGCTGCGATACTGGCGAACTCTTATGGTTGCGTGCCGTTTCCATGACGCGCCGAACCAGGCCATCCCTGAGAACCGCACTGCGGAAGTTAATCAGCAACCCGACCTTGCGCCCGTCCAGTTTCAGGTAAGTCAGCAACTGGGCCTCGTGAACCGGAGCAAGGGTGTCGAGGGTCTTGGCTTCCACCACCACCTGGCCGGCGACCAGGACATCCATCCGATAACCGCAATCGAGCTTGCAGCCCTTGTAAATGACCGGCACTGCCCGCTGGCTCTGGAACTTCACTCCCCGAGTTTCCAAGGCGAAGCAAAGAGCTTCCTCATAAGCCGCCTCTTCTTCTCCCGGACCCAGTTCCCTATGCACCAGGATGGCCGCACGGATGATCTCATGCGTTATTTCACCGTATATCATCGTTTGCCCCTCTCCGCGCACTCTTTCCTCCGCGGTGTCAACGCGCGTTCTCATTTCCTCATTCCTCCAAATTTCGCGATGGTGGCTTTCAACTCCGGATGCGTCTCCGCGTAGGTGTTCAGATCGATTCCTGCCACCGCCGCCTCCCACGCCTGCTGCAAGCCGCGCAATCCCGCGGAGGGTCCCATCGGATGAGCCATGATGCCGCCGCCGGCGACATACATGAGATCGGTCGTGCCAGTGAGTCGGTAGGTTTCCGGCGCCTGCCCGCCCCATTGACCCGAGCTGACCACCGGCATCGCCGTGTCGTCGGGGCGGAACATCGGCGTGCGGCACGCCTGGATGCTGCGCACGACGGATTCATCCGGCTCTGCAAACTTGTTCTGGAGGCCGTTGACGTGAAGATGATCCGCGCCTGCCAGCCTCCAAAGTTTCTGCCACGCGGGATACTCGACACCCAGCAGTGGATGACGGCTGAACATGCCCCAGCCGTTGCGATGCCCGTGGATCGGCACCGCGCAGCGTTTGCGCAATTCGAGCAGCGCGGGCAACCCGATGCTGTGGAGACTCACCATCACGCACGTTCCACCTGCCGCGACCACGGTGTCGTGATGTCGCAGCATGGCGTCGTGATCGTCGGTGATGTTGAAGGCGAACATCACCTTCTTCCCGGTCTGGTCCGCTAGACGGTTGATGACGCGCATCACGGCGGACACGCGATCTTTCAGCGGACAATGCGGGCCGTCAGCCTGCAGCTCGTCGTCCTTGATGAAGTCGATGCCGGCCTCGCCCAGTTCCCGCACCAAGTCAGCGGTCTGGCCCGCCGACAGCCCGACACTCGGTTTGACGATGGTACCGATGATCGGCCGGTCGTGGACGCCGACGAGCCGGCGCGTGCCGGCCACGCCGAACTGCGGACCGGGATACTTCGCGCCGAAGGCTGGTGGCAATTCGAGGTCGAGCAGCTTGCAGCCGGTGTGGTCGGAGAGTTCGTAAAGGTTGCCGCAGACGGTCGCCAGGAGCGTCGGCAAGTTCGCGCCGACATTGGCGAGGGGAAACTCGAGCGTGATCTCAGCCCGCTGAAATTGCGCGGAGCCAGTAGTCCCCTTCGGCTTGCGTCCACCGGGCAGGCTGGGCTGCTCAACGCTGTCGAGTCGCTCGATGAGCGTTACTTTCGCGCGCGACCGGGCCTTGAGTTCCTCCGTCTCGCCAGGGATGGGCAGGAACGTCCCGGAGGACTGCTCGCCGGCAATGGTTTCGGCCACCTGCTCCAGCGGGAGGCAGGTCTCGATGCGGTAGCGGGCGATGATGCAGTCGGCGGGCATAATTTCTTAACGCAGAGATTTGGAGAACACAGAGAAGAAAAACTTGAGGACCGCCTCTCTGTGTCCTTCAAAACTCTGTGCTGAAACGAAAGCCTTCACTCAAACCCATAGTTCACTGTGCATCTCAGCGATTCACTTCCAGCACCAGCACCCAATCGCTCTCACCCGCAGCATTCATTCCGGGTGGAACAAACTCGCGCGCACCGGTGTTCGGGAACGGAGAGCTTTCAATCGTTTTCAACTCACCGCTCGTCGGATCGAACCACCGTGCCGTCGCAGCCCCGCCGAGCTTGGCGAGGTCCACCGTTACGGCATTGCCTTTGGCGGCGAAGGCCAGCGCGCAATGGCCGTCCGGCGTGGCGGCGGCGGAGGTCGCGCCGGTGACGAGGTTCGTTGCGGGCGCAAGATGATTCCAGGGCAAGGTGAGCAGGAACTTTTTCGCGTGGGCCAGTTGCGTCGAACCGGGAAGGTTCATAGCTTCCTTCCACGGCGTGCCGCCCCAGTCGTTGCCGGTCGGCGATTTGCCGAAACGCTGGTCGGGAAGATTCACCTGCCAGACGCCGTTGACCCCGTAGGTGTGGCCCGCGCAACCACTGTTCAACAGGTGCGCCCAGAAAGCCTCGCGCGCTTCCTTCGCGTGCAGCATCGGCTTGATCTCAAGCGCCTCGTAGCGCGATTCGCCGGAGATGACCGGCACGAGCGGCGGACGGTTCCACGCCTGGAGAGCCCTGGCCGCATGTTGCTCAGTAGGCGTGCCGTGGCCAGTTTGTTGCATCTCGAAGTCGAGCAACGTGGCATCGAGAAGTTCATCGCGGGCGTTGCTGCGCGGATGCGTCGTCACGAGTCGCTTGAACGGATCAATGTCGCGCATGGAGCGGATGACTTCCGTCCATTCACGGCGGAGTTGCTGGGTCTCGGCTTCCTTGCTGCCTGAGTTATACCATGGCATGGCCTGCTCGCCGGAAGCGCACCAAACGACAGGCAGCGCGCCCCAGCGCGCGATGAGATAACGCCAGTGCTGCTTCATTTTCTCCGTGCCCAGCCACGGTAGGTGATAACCCCAGGTGCCTAAAATGCACGGCGTCAGCCCTTGCTCGACGAGGTGCTGGATGCGCCGGTCGGCGGCATCGAAGTAATCCGGCCGGATGCGTGCGTAGAGTTTCTCCCACGGCTGCCCGGCGTCGCCCAGGCCGCGTTCGTCGAACGCCGGCATATCCGGGTAAAGCCCGGCGACGATCTGGATGACGGTGAAACCCTTGTCGCGCCGGTCAGCGGTGAGCTGCTGAAAATCCCCCGGCCACTGCAGCCGCTTTACCAAGCCCATCCACCACGTATCTCCGAGCCAGAAAAAAGGGGTGCCGTCTGCGTGTGCGAAATGGCGGCGATCATCGGCCACGCGAATCGGGCCGTGGCGGAAGAGCGGGTTGGCGCCAGTGTACGGCGTGACTGCGAGTTCGCCGGTGACTCCGTGCAAGGCGGTGTTGGCCGTATCGCTGCATTCGGTGCGGTAGCGATGTGTGCCCGCCAGTGGCGAGGCGTAGCGCACACGCCATGTTTTACCACCGGCCCAGAACGCCGGCACACGCAGCAGGCGTCCGTCCGGCGTGGTGAAGAGAGCATCGAGTGTGACGAGATTGAAGGGGTCGGCATAGTCCTTGGCGGACTCGAAACTCACCTCGGCCATGCGATTGGCCTCCGCAGTGGCCGGGGCGGCGTTGAGGCGACCGAGGCCAAGCAGGAAAATCAAAATGAAAAGCGTGTTTCTCATAATTTCGTGACTGAGTGAGTGGTTGGCCTGGGATCGAAAATAGTTCATACGCGACGATTATTACTCAATCCCGCCACCGGGGCTTGCACCAAATCGTCAGCACTTTAGAACGAAACCGTCACCGGCGACCACCAGCGAGAGAGCACAAGTTGAGCACGAACAAGGCCGGGTGAGTGTTTTCAGCCTTGGAGAAAATGAAGAAGGCGGGCGGAGTTTCTTCCGCCCGCCTTCCAGTTTCCTATGCTCGCTTACAGGCCCCGAAGGCGATAGAACTTGCCGTCACCGGCAATGGGTTGAATGACAGAGTAGCGCCCGGCGCTGAGCGTCGGCTGTCCCGGAACGTCTGTCCACGCACCAGAAACGACCTGCTCACGGCTCTCGAGCTGGAAGTTTCCATTCGCAGGCCATGAGATGACCACGTTGCTCCCCTGAACCGCAGCCGACAGCGAGACGGGAGCCACGGGCGCGATGGAGATCGGAACCTTCTGGATGGCCTGGATCTCCGTGAGGCTGAGTGCGGAGCGGAAGATACGAACTTCGTCAATCAGACCGCGCAGCACCCGGCTGTTCTCGGGCCCTCGTGCGTTGCGGTTCAGATCCACCGCCGACAGGTTGCCCAGGGCGAGTTGGCCGGTTGTTTCGATCGGCCCGGCGAGGTAATCGAGGGTGACGTCCAGCGCTGCGGCGGCGGCTCCCGATCCGAAGTAGAAGGATAGATTGCCGCTGGCCAGGCTGGAATCGTAGGTGACGGCGAAAAAGATCCAGTTATTGGGTGACGCGTTCGGATCGGCCGTGATGACGGGGGAGCTGATGCTGGCCCCCGGCGCTTGATTGACTCCAAGGCTTAGGCTCCCCTCGGCGGTTTGTGCCAGGTCGAAGCCAGGACCGCCGATGCTGCGAGCCGCAAACGCGATGCGATTGCCCTCGGGACCGGCGATGATATCGCGCACGTTGAGCCATCCGCTAATGGTGATGGCAGTGTAGGAACCAATCCCACCGCCGAACGGATTGGTAAAGTCGGCCGCCCGCCCCCCTTGTTCTTCTTCAATGATGCCGAAGTCGAGTGAACCGGTGTTGTTGGGCGGTGCGAATGGTCCGGTGGGAACTTGAGAAGAGAAGCGGGGATACTCGTTGGCAATGGCGAACCGGCCGCTTCCTCCAAGGTTACCCAGGTTGGTCGTGGTGGTGCCGGTGCCTTCCGAAAAGGCCAGCAGGATCTTTTTCCCGTCGTCAGGCAGGACGGTCAGGGACACGGAGCTGCTGGTGACGGTGCCGAGGTCGTTTGTTACGAGGACCCGGAAGTTGGCTCCGTTGTCGGTAATGACTGCGGGGAATCGCAGAATGCTGGTGTTGGCATCGGCAATGTTGTTGGTTCCACGCTGCCACTGGTAGGTCAAGGGCTCGGTTCCACGGGCGTCCACCACGAACTCCGCGATTTGACCCGCGAAAACGGTCGCGTGGTCCGGATTGCGAGCGATGATCGGGGCGGTTCGTGCCCGGGTGCTATCAACGGGCAGGCCCAGTGACCAGGTGGCGGCTGCGCGAAAGAGCGTCCTGGCCTGCGGGGTGAATTCTTCCGGCACCGCGGAATGGAGGCCGAGGCCGACGCGGCGTCCGGGTGCGATAAATCCGT
>JAWXCM010000415.1:0-17101 GCA_034408745.1 Bryobacteraceae bacterium | reverse complement strand
TTACGCGGCTGAATATGGGCGCAGCGCGGGCGGCGTCATTATCGCGACTACAAAGTCTGGGACGAATAAGCTGAAGGGCACGCTGTTCGAGTATTTGCGGAATGAGAAGCTGGACGCGGCGAATCTCTTTGCCGCGGTACAGAATAACGACAAGGTTCGGGCTCCGCTTCGGTACAACGTGTTTGGCGGAACGGTAGGCGGGCCGGTAGTGATTCCGAAGCTTTACAACGGCAAGGACAAGACTTTCTTTTTCTTTGCGTATGAAGGGCAGCGGCGCCACGAGGGTCAGGTCCGGACGCTGACGGTTCCGGGCGAGCTGGAAAAGGCGGGTAATTTCTCGCTGACTCGGACGGCTGCGGGCGCGCTGGTACCGATTTACGATCCTGCGACGACGCGCACTGAAGGCGGCCGTATCCTCCGCGACGTTTTTCCCGGCAACATTATTCCCGCGAACCGGCTGGACGCGGCAGCGAAGAATATTGTCGGGTTTTATCCGGTTGGGAACCGCGCTGCTGACAATGCCAGCGGCGCCAACAATTTCCGCGCCAATTACGTGAATATTCTGAATCGGAATAATGTCACCGCGAAAGTCGACCACCAGTTGACGAGCAATGACCGCGTTTCGGTTCGCTATTTGTATAACAGCGACAACACGGACAATACGTCGGTGTTTCCGCGGGAAGCGGGCGAGACGATTGTACCGGCGCTTCGGCATCAGCACTTCACGTACGGATCGTGGACGAAGGTGGTGTCGCCGGAAATGATCAACGAAATTCGCTTCACCTACGGCGACCGGATCAACTGGACGCAGTCGGCGGGACTGGGCCAGGACTGGGCGACTCCACTTGGACTGCGCGGCGTGCCTGCAGGCGCATTTCCAGCTTTTGTGGTGACGGGTTACACGAACCTTGGATCGACCGCACAGGAGCGTAAGCAGTTCCCGATCCGGCAGTGGCAGTTCATCGACAACTTCTCCCTTGTGAAGGGCAAGCACACGATGAAGTTCGGGTTTGAGATGCGGCCGTCCTATAACTACGAAGTGAATCGGCCGCTGGCGTCGGGTCAGTTCAACTTCAGCCCACTGGGCACGGGTCTTCCGGGCACTGCTTGATCGGGCTTCGGTTTGGCTTCCATGATGCTGGGGCTGCCGCAGTCGGTGACGCTGCGTGAGACGGAAGTGCTGGACCGGAGCAGCAAGTATCTGGCGGCGTTTGCTCAGACAGACTGGAACGTATCTAAAGATCTGGTGCTGAATCTGGGCGTGCGGTGGGAAACGGACACGGCGATTGTGGACAAGAACAACCGCATGAACGGATTCGACGCGACGGCGATCAACCCGGTGTCGGGCACGCCTGGTGTGGTGAAGTTCATGGGTCAGGATGGATTTCGGACGACGCCGTACAACACCGACTGGAATAACTTTGGGCCTCGCTTTGGATTAGCGTGGAAGCCGTTCGGGTCGACGAAGACGGTGGTTCGGGGCGGGTGGGGCGTTTCGTTTGCGCATCCGTTTGACCGCGGCGCACCGAACTCGGCATCGCTGGGATTTGAGCAGTCGCTGAGCCTGAACTCGCCGGATAACGGCATCACGTTCCCGGTTGTGGTGGCGCAGGGCCTACCGAATGCGAGCCTGAGCAAGCCTGCGTTGAACGACTCCTTTGGGGCAGTTCGTGTGGGCCAGGCGGTGACCACGGCTGTCACGTTCTTTGAGGAGAACCGGCGGACGGGCTACTCGATGCAGTACAACTTCAACATCCAGCGTGAGCTGTTTGGCGGGATGCAGGTGGAGGTTGGGTATCTGGCCAATCTGTCCCGGAAACTGGCGAGTGCGAACCTGAACATCAACCAGATTCCGAACGAGAAGATGGGGCTTGGCACGTCGCAGCGGGACCGGCCGTATCCGCAGTTCAACGGGGTGACGCTGATTGCTCCGGCGCTGGGAGTGTCGGACTATCACGCGGGCATTTTGCGGCTGCAGAAGCGGTTTTCGACGGGGTTGTCGTTCAACTTCAACTACACGTGGTCGAAGTTCCTGAACAACACGGATGAGGGCGGCGCGGCGTTGGGTGCCGAAGGCAGTCCCTACTCGAACTACTACAATCGCCGGGCGGACTGGGGTCCGTCGGAGAACGATATTCCGCATCGCATCTCGTTCTCAGGGGTTTACGATTTGCCGTTCGGGACGGGCAAGAGATGGGTTTCGAAGGGTCCTGCGAAATGGGTGGTTGGCGACTGGGGTTTGAGCACGGTAACGACGCTGCAGTCGGGCGCTGCGTTTACGGTGACGACGCAGGTGGATTCGACCAACGCGTTTTCGTCCGGTGGGTTGCGGGCTGACGTGCTGCGAAATCCGAATCTCCCGGCTGGCGAGCGGACTTTGGGCCGGTGGTTCGATACGGGCGCGTTTGCGCAGCCGGCGGCTTTCCGGTATGGCAACCAGGGCGTGAACATACTGCGCGGCGACGGGCTGGTGAATGTCGACTTGTCGCTGCTGCGGAACTTCCCGATCGGCGAGCAGCGTAAGCTGCAGTTCCGGGCCGAATCGTTCAACGTGTCGAACACGCCGACGTTTGGGCTGCCGGGACGGACGTTTGGCGGACCGGGCTTTGGGGTGATCGGGTCGGCTTCACCGGGCCGGCGGCTCCAGCTGGGTTTGCGCCTGGTCTGGTAGTCGAGCAGTTGCTACAAACGGGGGCAGGAGTTCCAGGCATCCTGCCCCGGTCTTCCCGCATCTAAACAACCTGGATGCTACTGACCCGCCGCGCAGAGTTCTCCGCCTCGCACTCCTGCTATAACTACGCTTTATCTGAGCAGCAGAACCGTGACCTGTATGGTGAGTACCCAGGCAGCCACGGGCACGGGCACAACTATGTGGTGGAAGTGACGCTGGAGGGCGAGCCTGACGCGGTAACGGGCATGGTTGTGGATTTGAAGCTGCTGAAAGAAGTGATTCAGCGCGAGGTGGTGGACCCGATGGATCACCGGCATCTGAATTATGAGGTTCAACCGTTTTCGACTGTAGTTCCTACGGCGGAGAATGTAGCAAAAGAAATCTGGACCCGCCTTGAGCCGCATCTAAGATTCGATAACGCGAAACTGCACTCGGTAAGGCTGTACGAGACTGAGGACCAGTACGTGGACTTCACCGGGGGTCGCTAAGATGCGGCTGACGCGTGTGTACCGGTTCTGTGCGTCGCACAGGCTGCATGCTCCTGAGCTCAGCGAGGCAGAGAATGCCGAGATGTACGGGAAGTGCAACAACCCGTACGGACACGGTCATGACTATGTGCTGCACGTGAGCGTGTCGGGTGAGCCGGATGCGGGGACGGGCCGCATTGTGAACCCGGCTTTGCTGGACCGGTATGTGCAGGAGCGGGTGCTGCGGATTTTCGATCACAGGGATATGAACCAGGACGTGCCGGATTTTGAGGGTGTTCCGACGACGGAGAATCTGGCATATGATGTGGCACGCCGACTGCGGGCGAACTGGGAAGGGACGTTCGGACGAGCCGCCGCGCTGGACCGGGTGTTTGTGCAGGAAACGCCTCGAAACACATTTGAACTGAGGATGAGGGGATGAAGACGAACAAGGCAGCAGCGGTGATCAAGGTGATGGAGAAGCAGAGAGCCCCGCGCGAGGAGAAAGAGGGCGAGATCGCCGAACTGGTGCAGTCGATGCTGGCGCGGCTGGGCGAGGACCCGGAGCGTGAGGGTCTGGTTCGGACGCCTTTGCGCGCAGAGAAGGCGCTGCGGTTTCTGACCAGCGGCTACCAGATGGACGTGAACAAGATTGTCAACAACGCCTTGTTCGACGTGGCGTCGGACGGCATGGTGATTGTGAGGGACATCGAGTTCTTCAGCATGTGCGAGCACCACATGCTGCCATTCTACGGCAAGGCGCATGTGGCGTACCTGCCGACGCGCAAGGTGATTGGGTTGAGCAAGATTCCGCGCATTGTGGACATGTTCGCGCGGCGGCTGCAGGTTCAGGAGCGGCTGACACAGGAGATTGCTTCGACGATCAACCAAGTGCTGAAGCCTCGCGGAGTGGCGGTGGTGCTGGAGGCGCGTCATTTCTGCATGATGATGCGTGGTGTGGAGAAGCAGCACTCGGGCACCATTACGAGCGCGATGATCGGCGCTTTTCGCGAGCAGAAGACGACGAGAGACGAGTTCCTTTCGCTGCTCAGGACCCAGAGCGTACCGGGCTTCTGAAGCGAGTTGGCGCCATAAGCACCCATGACGATCCCAACTGACGTCCTCAACGTCATCGTCAGCTCCGCTGCGGCTCTGTTCACTCTTGCTACGGGGGCGCTGGTCTGGTGGCAGGCAAGCCAGCATTTCAGACACACGCGATCCGCTTCATATATAGAGCGCTTCAACACCGCTGAGTACTTCGCCGCGCGGCTCGAGGTAGATCGTCTGATTTCAGAAGATTCATCGTTTGAGTCGCTCATCCGGGCCGAGGTGGGAAAAGAAAGCGATCAACGCGAGCGGGACCGGTTGCACGTACTTATGTTCGCCAATCTGTTTCAGGAGATTGGAGCAGCTTACCGCGTGAGCCTTGTCGACCGGCCTATACGTGGTCCGTTTTCGGATACCTTGGCCAACATTACTGGCAGAAGCTCTCGCCATTTATCCTGCGACTGCGGGCGATTCGCCGTCGCCCAGAACTGTACAGGGATTTTGAGTATCTCTGTTCGGAGATGGCGAAACTGGACCGGAAATACGCCAGGTACAAGGACCCCAAATTCAACCCTCGATTTTCTCCTGCAAACTCCGAGTTTTGTTTGCCTATGGATCTCTGATGGATCCAAAGAGTTTTAGGCGTTCCACATCGACACACACACCTGAGAGGTTTGAACAGGCGAGACTGTACGGTTTTGAACGCGGATGGTTCGCGTTCTCTCAGGTGAGATTCAGGGCCGGGAGTGAACCTCGTGACGCGCCTGTGGCATTTCCCGGCGTCCGGTCAAATTCCGAGTCATACTGCAACGGAACGCTGATTCCACTCCGCAGAGGGGATACTGCGAAACTGGATCGCCGGGAAAAGGGCTAGAATCGCATCGACGTCACACCTCTTGTGTTTCCATCGGTGGACGGTCGCGTTTTCACCTATTTGATCGACTGTAAAGAAGCGAAGCTGCCGGATGCCGTTGTCGCACATACCTATGCGGAGGGTGTGGACCGGTCGGCTGCGTTGTACGGCGATCTATTTCTGAGCGAGTTCCGAAAGACTACCGTGCCCCACGCATATCCAGTACGAAGCGGTGATTACGACTTCGCCGACGTATGGCAGAACGAAGCGGCCGGGCGTAGTGAGGGAATCACGTGACCAGTCCGCACTGGCGGCAGTGCGGGATATAGCTGATGTCTTGACCGGGTTCCGAACAGATCCCTTCTCCTGCTACGATAGCCGTTGATGATGGAGAATTTTCGCCGTTTTGAGGCTGGTCCCGATCCCTTTGGGCGCAACTGGGCTGTCGAGTTTCGGTGGCAGCAGAATGCTGTCTCAATCCGGCATGCGGACACAGTCGATGTAAAGTTCCAGCTGTTTATCGATGGCGACTCGCAGGAGAAGGTGATGGCGCTGCCGCATCCCGCTCTTCTGGCGGTGAGCCGCGATTTGGGCCGTCCGCTTACAGATGCGTGGCTGATGAAACTGGCGGGCCTGCATTTGCGCGAGATGATCCTTACGGACAAGGACATGGATAAAGATCTGGTGACGTTGACGGCGTCGGATCTTGTTCGTCATAACGCGGAACTCGACAAACTGCAGACTTCCGCGGTTTAACCGAATTCTTTCTTCAGCCTGAGTACAATGTTTTGGGAAGTGCAGTCTCACAGGACGACAGGAGGGAAGTGAAATGGTGAAATGCCCGGTGTGCGATGCCGCTCTCGATATTGATGAAGACGAACTGGACGAAGGCGACGAGTTCACCTGTGATGAGTGCGGAGCCGAACTGGCTGTAGTCGGAACCGAACCTCTGGAGATTGAGCCTGCGTCGGATGGTGACGACGAAGAAGAGGACGAAGAAGACCTCGACGACGAAGAAGATGAAGACGAGGAACTGGACGAAGAAGAGGACGAAGAAAAGGACGACTGGAAGTAGCAGCCGGTTTGTTGCTGTTGCAGCTCTGCTTACCCTGCTGTCCGTCCACGCACTGTCTGGGAAGAAGAAAGAGAAACCGGCGGCCGAATCGTTTGCTGTGATAGCCGGCACAACGTACCGTCCGCCGGGTCTGTCTCTGCCCGGCGCCCGTGTGCGGGTTAGGCCGGAGCCGACGGCGGACGCTTCGCAGGCGAAGAAGCTGAAGGGCGCAGAGGTTGTGACGGACAGCCGGGGCGAGTTTGCCATCCGGGTGCCTGCTGTACCTGCGAAGTGGGTGGTGAACGTCCAGGCAAGTGGCTACCAGCCGCAGAGTAAGTCCGTGGCGACAGAGGGCGAGCAGCGGCTCGAACTGAGCTTTGTACTGGAACCGGAGATGAAAAAGTGAACAGACGTTTCATGTTGCGGGGCTGGGCTGCTGTGGCGATGGCCGTGGTGGCAGCGCTTGCAATCGCCGTGGCTCCGGCCGCGGCGCAGAAGAAGGAAAAAGAAAAACCCAACGAGCGCGGGGTAGTTGGCATGGTGCTGGACAGCGCCGACAGCCCGATTGAGGGAGCTGTGGTGCAGATGAAAAACCTGCAGTCGCTTGAGATTCGCTCCTTCATCACGCGGGCGGACGGACGGTATCATTTCAACCCGATCAGCACGAAAATCGACTACGAACTGAAGGCTGTGTATCAGGGCAAGTCGAGCAACACGCGTTTGCTGAGCACATTCGACAGCCGGAAGCAGGCGTCGATGAATCTGAAAATTGAAAAATAACGGCTTGCGTCCAGTTGCGTTGCTTGGGCTGCTCGCGATTGCGGGGTCCGGGCGAGATCTTGCGGTTCGCGATCATGGCGAGGCTTTGGTGGTCTCGACGGAGCAGTCGCGCGCCACGGTTGTGGTGTTTGTGTCGGCGGTCTGCCCGATATCGGACTCGTACGTGGAGCGGCTGAATGCGCTGTACAAGTGGTGGTCTGCGCGCGGGGTGCGGTTTCTGTTCGTGAATCCGAACGTGAATGAACGACAGGCGCAGATCGATACGTATGCGAAGGCCAACGGGCTGGCGTTTCCGGTGTACACCGACCCGGGCGGGCGGCTGGCGGGTCAGTTGCAGGCTCAGATGACGCCGGAGGTGTTTGTGTTCGACGCGCCAGGGACTCTGCGGTATCACGGGCGAATCGATGATGCGGTGAATACGGCCCGGGTGCGGTCGCATGACCTGCGGGATGTGCTGGAGGCGCTGGAGTCCGGGCGGCTGGAGTCGACGCTGCGGGAGACTCGTGCCTTTGGATGCACGATTAAGAGGAGTCGGCCGTGATGCTGGGTGCTGCGTGTTCGATGGCGATGCTGATGCTGTTTGCGCCGCTGACGCCTGTGGATCAGACCGGTTATCGGGAGCTGGTGCGTGGGCATCGGGGCAATGTGGTGCTGGTGAGCTTCTGGGCTACGTGGTGTATTCCGTGTCGGGCTGAGCTGCCGGCGCTGGGCGCGCTGCAGAAGAAGGTTCCTGGGTTCCGCCTGGTGACGGTTTCCGCGGATGAGCCGGAGCAGGCGGCGAAGGCGGAGAAGTTTTTGCGTGAGGCTCGGATTGAGGGCAAGGGGTATGTACGGGATGCGGCGGAGTCTGACGACAAGTTCATTCCGGCGGTTGACCCGAAGTGGAGCGGGGTCCTGCCGGCGAGCTTTTTGTATGGTCGGGATGGGAAGCTGATTCGGGCTTTTGTAGGGGAAGTTAAGGCTTCGGAGCTTGAGTCGGCAGTGCGGACGGCTTTGCGGGATTAGGTGTCGTTGGTAAGGAGATCGCATGTCGAAAGTTGAGCCGCAGAAGTAACACGCGTGGCTGATCGAGAACCTCACCGGAGAATGGTCCTGTGAGGGCGAGGCGGACATGGGTGACGGGAAGCCGCCTGTTACGTGGAAATCGACTGACAGCGTCCGTGCGCTGGGTGGTATCTGGGTTGTGGCGGAGGGTGCGGGCGAGATGCCGGGCGGCGGGGGAAACGCGCTCCCTGATGACGCTGGGCGTGTGCTCACGCTTGACTCGGAGGGCCCGAGCATGGCGGATACAGGGGAGCAGGCGAAGTATCAGGACGTGATTGAAATCGACGACGCGGACCACAGGCGGATGATCTCCCGAATGCTGGGAAGCGATGGGCTCTGGCGCGAGGTGATGACGGCTCGGCACACGCGGGTGAAGTAGGCGGCGATCCTGATCGGTTTACGGCCTGCGTTAACGACCACTCGAGTTGCTCATTGCGCAGGAGTGCGAAGACCGAGGTGTCTGACGAACGGGTTGAAATCCCTGTCCCGGTGGAGAAGCAGGGCGCCATTCTCAATGCACCAGGTGGCTATTACCGCATCGATGGTTTTGCGTCGCGTGAGCAGGTGCAGCGCCTTTCGGAAGTCTTGCAGGATTCTCAAATCCCTGCAGGACCTCGGTGAGGATGAGGTCACCGGTGACGAGTGGCTGATTCAGCAGCAGGCTGTCGAACTGCTTGGTCTGAGGATTGGCGATGCCGCGGAAGTAGTCGATCCAGACACTGGAATCGACGAGAATCATTAGTCTTTCCTTAGCTGGTCAAGATCACCCTGCCAGTTCAGTTTGCCTCGATATTTGCGGATTTCGTCGGATGAGGGTGCGGAGGCGGACGTGGGCGTCCGCCGCAGCTCTGGGGAGCTGCCCCCCAAAGGGTTAGAGTTAGAGCAGGTCTTCGCGCTTTCTGGCTTCTATGGCTTTGACTATGCTGCCTACTTCCTGGGCTCGGTTGCGGTCTACGATCAGCAGGGCGTCTGGGGTGTCTACTATGACGAGGTCCTTTACGCCCAGCAGGGCTACCAGCTTGCCTTTGGCGTCTACGTAGCAGCCGGTGGCGTCGGAGAGGAGGGCGTCGGAGACTGCGGCGTTGCCCTGGGCGTCGCGGGGGAGGAGTTCGTAGACGGCGTTCCAGCTGCCGACGTCGCTCCAGCCGATATCGTCGGCGGCGATGCCTACCACGTTCTTCGCTTTTTCGAGGACGGCGTAGTCGATGGAGATGTTCTCGCAAAGCGGGAACACTTCCCTGACCTTTGTGCCGAACTGGCGGGAGTTGAAGGCGGGGAGTCCGGCGAGCAGGCTCCAGATTTTGGGCTGGAACTGGCGCAGGGCCTCGGTGAGAACGCTCGCCTTCCAGAAGAACATTCCGGCGTTCCAGTAGAAGCGCTTTGCGGCGAGGAACTTCTTCGCTTTTTTCGCGTCGGGCTTTTCCTGGAAGCTGGCTACGGGTTGCGGGGTGGTGCTGCCGGGCTCGATGTCATTGCCTTTGAATTCGACGTAGCCGTAGCCGGTTTCGGCCCAGCGGGGCTGGATGCCGATGACGGCGATGTTGCCTGCCTCGGCGGCTTTGAAGGCGGGCTTGACGAGGCGGATGTAGCGCTTCGGCTTCGAGATGATGTGGTCGGCCGGGAAGACGCCCATTACGGCATCTTTGTCGATGGAACTGAGGATGTGGGCCGCGAGTCCGATGCAGGGGGCGGTGTTGCGCTGGGCAGGCTCGGCCAGAATCTGTTTTTTGGGGACCTCGGGGAGCTGGGCGATGATCTCATCGCGGAGATAGTCGTTGGTGAGGATCCACATGCGCTCGGGCGGAATGACGGGCGCGAGGCGGTCGACGGTCTGCTGGATGAGGGTGCGTTCGCCGAGGAAGCTAAGGACCTGCTTGGCCTTTGCGCGGCGGCTGCGGGGCCAGAAGCGCGTGCCTCGGCCACCGGCCAGGATCAGGCCGTAGTGACTGGATTTGGACATGACTGTCTTGTAGTGTAACGAACGGCGCCTAGCTCAGCCAGACCTCAGGCGGACTGCCCGTGCCGCCTTCCGCGGGGCGTCCGGGATGAAGTCCACCACCTGGTGCTGAGCGCGCAGGCGCTTCTACAGCTCCGGAACCGCGATGTCCTGCACGGCACCTGTGCCAGCCGAAGCCATCGCAGCGGCCACTCCAGTTGCGCGACCGCCGATCATCCAGACGCTCTCCAGCCGGTAGCCGCCAGATGCGCCCCCACCGCATCCGCTTTCTGCCGGTCCGTGGTCGCGTCCTTTTGCGTCATCACGAACTCGCCTCCGAAGCGTAACCGTCTTCGAGCGTCAACGCAACGGCTCACCCAAAGCTGCTCCACAGGGGCCACTCTTTCGCAGACTGCGCTGCGAAAAAGCGTAGTTACTTTCCGATACAGAACGTCGAGAAGATGCGATTCAGGATGTCGTCCGCGGTGGTTGCGCCGGTGATGGCGTCGACTGGCTGCAGTGTGGCGTAGAGGTCGAGCATGATCATCTCGTGCGGGATTCCAAAGCGTACGGCGTTGGCGGCCCGGTCGAGCGAATCCACTGCT
Source organism: Bryobacteraceae bacterium (assembly GCA_034408745.1). Classification (GTDB taxonomy): domain Bacteria; phylum Acidobacteriota; class Terriglobia; order Bryobacterales; family Bryobacteraceae; genus JAWXCM01. The sequence continues at coordinate 6,644 of JAWXCM010000415.1, read as the reverse complement.
TCGCGCAGCAGCGATTCGTGACGGACGCTGGTGATGAAGCCGGACTCTCGCTCCGGGCCTGCTTCTGGCGAGACGGCTTCGAGGATGCGCGAGCGCAGTGCGTCGATTCCCTGGCCAGTCAGCGCTGACACGCGGAGAGCTTCTTCGGGGTGGCCGGCGGCTTCCGGCTGATCCGCTTTGTTGACCACAAGCAGCGCGTGCCCTGCGCGGCGAAGCAGCGCGGCATCTTCGGCTGTGACGCCCGCGGTACCATCCAGCACCACGATCGACAGGTCCGCATCCGCCATTGCCTGATAGCTGCGTTCAATGCCGAGCTGCTCGACCAAATCCTGGCCGGGGCGGATGCCCGCGGTGTCGACGAACCGGACCGGAATGCCGCCAATCGAAGCGACCTCAGAGACCGTGTCGCGCGTGGTCCCCGGGATGTCGGTGACGATGGCGCGATCCTGCTCCAGGAGCCGGTTGAACAAACTGCTCTTGCCCACGTTGGGGCGGCCGACGATGGCAAGGGTGAAGCCGTTGTGCACCAGTTTGCCGTATGCGAAGCTCTTCACCAGCTTGTCGAGGCCGTTGCGCACATCGGACATTCGCCGGAGCAGTTCTTCAGGCGGGGCGACGTCGATGTCATCCTCAGCGAAGTCGATTCCCGCCTCCATGAGCGCGATCAGCTCCAGCAACTGCTCCTTGGCAGGTGCGATTCGGCGCGAAACGGAGCCGTCGATCTGTTGTGTGGCGATCTTTGCCTGATACAGCGTAGTGGCTTCGATCAGATCGCGGACGGCTTCGGCCCGGGGGAGATCGAGACGTCCGTTGAGGTAGGCGCGGAGGGTGAACTCGCCCGGTTCGGCGGGACGGGCGCCGGAGCGGACAGCGTATTCGACGCAGTGCCGGAGTACGACGGGTGAGCCGTGACAGGAGATCTCGACGACATCCTCGGCGGTGTAGGAACGGGGCGCGGCGAACCAGGTGGCGACGACAGAATCGACTACCTCACCGGCATCGTCCAGCAGGTCGGCAAGGACGGCGACGCGAGGCTCGGGCGCGTTGCGTACGCGCAGGATTTGCCGTGCGATATGGAGGGCGGAAGTGCCAGACAGTCGCACTACACCGATGCCTCCGCGCCCCGGCGGAGTGGAGATGGCGACGATGGTATCGGCGAGTTGCAAGGACGGAATGCTGGCTAGCGCCGGCGGCCACGCACTGGCAGGCGCGGAGGCGGCATTCCCGCGCCAGGCCTGGAGGGCATGTCGGCGGGATAGATGATGACCTGACGGTGCGAACCGAAGCCCGTGGATTCGCTGCGAACCGCGGGCTCGCTGCGAAGCGCGAGGTGGATGATGCGGCGCTCGCGGCTGGTCATCGGGCTAAACTCGAACGGAACGCGGGATTTCTTCACCTTCTCGGCGGCCGTGATGGCGCTGAGACGGAGTTCTTCGATGCGCAGGGCGCGGTAATCGTTGGCGTCGAACTGCAGGCGCGAATGCTCGTCCGGTGTCATGGCGAGCATTTCCATGGTGAGCTGCTCCAGCGCCAGGAGTAGCTCGGCTTTGTTGGCGAGCAGCAATTCGACGTCGCGCCCTTTGAAGCTCACCACGATGTCCGGGTTTTCGAAATCCGGATGCAGCGTGGCCGCTTCTCCGACCTCGCAGCGCAGATCGAACCCAGCATTCTCGATCATGCGTGAGACGAACGCCTGGATGCGAGGTCCTGTTGAAGCGACGGTGAACTTCTTTGTTTCCACTCTACTTCCTGGTTTTCGTTTTTGCCGGCTGCTTCGCCGGTGCGGAGGCCACTGCAACGGCGGGCGTGGGAGTCACTTTGTTGATGAACGCCTGCTGCACGACCCCTACTATATTACTGGTTAACCAATATAGTACCAGTCCGGCCTGTGCCTTGAAGAACAGGAATCCGAACATGAGCGGCATGAACATCATCATCTTCTGCTGCGCCGGATCAGCCGTGGTGTTCGGTGTCATTTTTTGCAGGACGAACTGAGTGACCACCATCACGACAGGCAGCAGGTACCAGGGATCGAACTGGGCAAGATCGGGAATCCAGAGCCAGTTTGCTCCGCGCAACTCGATTACAACGCTGAGCACTTTGTAAAACGCAAAGAAGAAGGGAATCTGTAGTACCAGCGGAAGGCATCCGGCGCCGAGCGGGTTGACGCCATGCTTCTTGTACAGCGCCATTACCTCTTCGTTCTGATGCGCCTTGCGCGGGTCAGTGAGAGGAATGCCCTTGTATTTCTCGTTAATCGCCTGAATTTCCGGCTGCAGAGAGGACATTTTCTTCATGCCCTTCATGCCGGAGAGCTTCAGCGGCAACAGGAGCATGTTGATCAGGATGGTGAGGGCAACGATGCACCAGCCATAGTTGGGGATGTAGTTGTCGTGCAGCCAGTGCAGGCTGAGGAAGATCGGTTTGGCGATAATCGCGAACCAGCCGAAATCGACCGCTCCTTCCAGCTTTGGATTCACGCGCCGGAGCAGGTTGATGTCCTTGGGTCCGACGAACATCTGAAACTCGTTCTTCGCGTCGCCACCGACGCCGACGCCGATGACGGGCGTCTCGCCGTCAGTGGGGGTCAGCTGCACTGAGTCGCTGACCGTCTGCATGCGCACAGTGCCGCGGTCGCGCGGCAGGAATACGCCGAGGAAGTATGTATCTTCAATGCCGGCGAAGGAGTAGGTTCCGCCAGTGGTGGCCGGACCGTCTTTCGCCACCTTCACTTCGTTTTCAACCAGCTTGTTTTGGCTGACATCGAAGTGCAGAGTTTTCATCATCGACGCAGCCGCATAGGCGGTGCGGTCGCCGAATCCACCGCGCCAGGCAAGGAGATGAGGAATGCCTGTTCCGTTGTCGGTGATTTCCGTGACGATGTCGAACAGGTAGCTGTCGGCTCCGAAGCGAAGCGACTTCATCGCCCGGGTTCGGCCGTCGGAGAACTCAAACCGGACGCCAAGGCCGCCATCGGTCACGGTGGTGACGAAGTACGAGAAGTTGGGTTCGGTGGTGGGCTTCTGGTTTTCGTAAAGGAATGCGAGCGGCCACCACGTCTTCTCCGACGCCTTTTCGTTCACCAGCTCCAGAGGCTTGCCGTGCGAGTCTTTGTAGGCTTTCAGCTGCCAGCTCCGGACGACCGCCCCTTTGTTGCTGAAGACGATCCGGTACACCTTCGTTTCGATGGTGGTCAGCTGCTCGGCGCGGGCGGCGATGGGTGCCGCTCCGGCCTGTGCCGCAGCGGAAGGAGCGGGAGGCTCGCCCGCAGGTGGTTTGGCCTGCTGCGTTGTCGCCTGTTGGGTGGTTGTGGGGCCGGAGGCTGGCTGTGGCGCGGCGGGCTTGCTGGGAGCAAACACGTACTGTGAGAGAACCAGTACAACTCCGACGAGTCCGAACGCGAGCAGCATCCGGCGCTCGACAGGTAGTTCTTCGCCCGGCAGGGGCTTTTTGGGGTCTGGTTTATCGGCCATCTGGTGAGTCAGTCAAAGTCAGGGAACGGGATCGAAACCGCCTGCATGGAACGGGTGGCATCGGAGAAGGCGTAAGACACCGAGCCGCAGCCCAGCGCCAACGCCGTACCTTGCCACCGCCTCGGTCATATACACCGAGCACGTGGGCTGATATCTGCAGGCAGACGGCAGCATCGGAGAGATCCATCGCTTATACCAGCGTAGCGCGCCGATCACGAAGTGGCGCATCGCTGAAAAACCCGGCGCACTTCGCGCTCCAAATCCGGGAACGGCGCTTCGAGTCCCGGGCGGCGTGGGTTGAACACAATCCACCATGTTGAGGGGAGATCGGCAAGGTGCAGACGAACTGCTTCGCGCAGACGGCGTCGAAGCCGGTTGCGGACTACCGCCTTGCCGAGAGCTCTGGTTACGGTAAACCCGACCTTCGGGCCAGAAGTGACTGGAAGAGGTACAGCTTCCCCGACTTCTCCGCCGGACTGCTCCGGCGGGACGGTGATCTTCAGACAGAACGCTGCGAAGAATGGGCACGAGTGGCGGAAGCCCTCGTCGTACACCTTACGGAAGTCCGGGCGCCTGAGGATCCTGACCGACTTTGGGAATCCGAATTGAGGCCCTGCGACAGAGATGGTTTAGTCCAGTTTGGAGGCGCGAACCGTGCGCTCATCACTGACGGTGAGCTTGTGGCGGCCCCGGGCGCGGCGACGGGCGAGGACGGCGCGGCCATCCTTAGACTTCATGCGGGCGCGGAAACCATGGGTCTTGGCGCGCTTGCGATTATTTGGCTGAAACGTACGTTGTGGCATCTTGCGGACCTGAGCACCGGCGGACACACAGACGGCACTCCCTCAGAGTGGAGTCGAAACTATAAGTTTACACGGGTTCGGGACGTTTCCGCAAGGTTTGAGACTGGCGGCCTTGTCACCGTGTGAGAATGACAGTATACCTGAAGCGGAGTTATGCAGCCGAAGCACTATTATCTCCCGGATGACGACCCGCCGCGGCGAAGCCTCCGTGACAGGCTGAAGAGCCTCCGTGGCGAGTGGAATGCCGGCCTGGCTGATGCCTCCAGAGGATTTAGCCACGAATGGCGGAATCTAAGCAAATCGAACCCCTGGGTGGCGCGCCATGGAAGGCTGGTACTCGCAGCCGTAGTAGTCGCAGGCCTGCTTCTGCCCGTATTGCTTTCGTTCGCGATCAACCTTCGACGAAGCACCCAGTTGCCGACGGGACTCAAATCGCGCCTCCTGCTGGAAGCGCCGGGCGAGAAGATGCACCCCGCATTGTCGGCTGACGGCAAGAACGTGGCCTTCGTCTGGGACGGTGGGCGCCCGGACGGCAACTACGACATTTATGTGATGGGTACGGCGTCGCAGGACAAAGGAAAAGCTCCGCGTCGCATCACCTCTGATCCGGCCAATGACCTCCGCCCTGCCTGGTCGCCGGACGGGTCACGGCTGGCATTCCTTCGAGTAACCCCCGACAAGGTCCAGCTTTTATTGTTCATGATTAGTGACAACCAGGAGCTGCCTATGGTGGTTCTGGACCCGAAGGGCTGGTATAACTTCAGCACCGATCCTCTGATGCGGGGAGTGCACCCGGGGCCGGAATGGTCGGCCGATGGCGCGGCAGTGTTTGTTACAGACGCCCGGAACGCGGATTCAGGCGTGCCGCTGTGGCGGGTCGACATTGCGACTTCTGAGCGAGATCAACTCACGCATCCTGGCGAGTTTCGTGTGGATGGGTATCCGCGGCGCGTGATTTCGGGCAGTGATTTGATATTCCTGCGCAGAAGCGGCGCGCATGTTGCCGAGGCGCTTCGGGTGGAGACGGACATGGGCCGCGAGAAGCAGCTTACCGAGTTCTGGCGGGATTTACGCGGAGCCTTGCTGCTGCCTAACGGCCGAGATCTGATCCTGTCGTCCGATGAAAGCAGCCATCACCAGATCCTGTATCTGTCGCTGCGCACCGGAGCAGTTCCGGTGGACGTCAGCGGTACCTACAATTTTGAGCCTTCCTATGACGGGAAGTCCCTCATCTGGGCCACTGTCAAGTCCGCCTCAAGCCTCTGGGAGCTGCCGCTGCAGAACGGGGAACCTGTGGAAGGCCAGTCTGTCATCCGGCGGTTGCCGACGCCCCAGGGCCGCAATCACAGCCCCGCTTTCTCGCCTGACGGCCGAAACCTGACCTGGGTCTCGGACGCCGCAGGCACGTGGGAGCTATGGACCGCGGCACAGCCTGGCGGTCAGCCCCGTCAGTTGAGCCGTCTCTCGAATCAGCTGGGGGCGCGGTTTGTCGCCAGTCCCGCGTATTCGCTGGATGGCCGGTCCATCGCGTTCGAAGCGCGACCCTCCGGCCCGGCAGCGGTGATGCTTGCCGACCCCTCGGCGGCTGCGGCAAGGGCGATGGAGGAAAACTGGCACGAGGAGGAGCGACCCACGTGGTCGAACGACGGCAAGTGGATCTACTTCAGCTCTGATCGCAACAACGTGCGACAGATCTGGAGGAGGCAGTCAGCTGGTGGACAAAGTGTTCGGGTTACGTCAAGCGAAGCGAGCCACGCACAGGAGTCGTTCGACGGGAAGACGCTTTACTTTGTCCCGGCAAACGAATCGAAGGGCGTGTGGGCCATGAATTCCAGCGGCGGGCAGGAAGCTGTGCTCCCGGGCACAGAGACGGCGGTCATCCGGGGACACTGGGCGGTGGGTCCGCTTGGGATCTACTTCATGGGGTACGAGAACGAGCCAAGAACGCTGTACTACTACCGGTTCGAGTCGCGCACTGTCAGGCCGGTGCTGCGGCTGCCGAAGATCCTGCCGCCCGATGTGCAGGCGATGGCCGTGGACCGGGCAGGCACGCGGCTGGTACTGGTCCAGCAGGACGAACAGCACAGTGAAGTCATGGTTGGGCAGCGTTAGGGTCCTGCTATCCTCGCGGATGAAAACGGACGGGCCATGAAGACCTTCGTCAGCTTCCTTCACACCTCATCGGCCGCCATCGGCCCTCTGATGCAGTATTACGGCGAGGCGGCACCCGACCTCGAGATTACGAACCAGCTGGAGGACGGGCTGTTGCGCCTGCTTTCGGCGGGGCGCGGCGAAGTGGTGCAGCAGCGTCTGGAGCAGATGCTGGCAACGGCCCGCGATGTGTACGGGGCTCGGGCGGCCATGGTGA
>JAWXCM010000414.1:0-7085 GCA_034408745.1 Bryobacteraceae bacterium | reverse complement strand
ATTCTGAGCGCGGCCTTTCGGTTTTTCCTCAAAGGAAAGATCCTCGGCGACACACTCCGACTTGCTCAGGCTACCGGGTAACTGCCGTTTCTAGGTTCATACAAGGAGAGTTCGGAGCACTTGTCCCGCTCCCGACCCGAAACGGAACCGCACCGAAGTGCGATCTCAGCCTGTCCCACATGCAACACGCAAAGCGTGAAGCGGCCCGACTCAGTAATCAACTCATGCGTGAGACACGTTGTGGCGACGCAAACCCAGAGCCGCGTGGGGTAATGAGCCACTTCTGAGAATTGCGACACCGTCATGGCGCTGCGGCGAGTTCCGGAGCCACTCAGCAACAGCGCAACAGGGCTCGGACACACAGACTGGGTGACGTATGGAGAGACCATGGCTCCGAAGTGGTCCAACAATTATAGCAGCGGTGCACCTGACGGGGCTCTCGCCGGTATGGATTTCAGACGTGTGAGATTTGCGATAAAATCGATGGTAACAGGGGCAACCCCACCAAACTATGTCTCGAATAATCTCGGCAGTTTTCTGCCTCCTCCTCCTTGCTGGCGCAATGTTCGCGCAGCAGGATGCCCGCGGCACGGTGACAGGACATGTCACTGATACGACGGGTGCGAATGTCCCCGGCGCAGATGTTCGCGCCACCAACATTGCAACCGGCGTCGGCATCTCAGCCAGAACGAACGAAGCTGGTGCTTACACCATCCCCTTCGTGAACCCAGGCATCTACACCGTGGTAGTCGAAAGCCCGGGATTCCGCAAATTCAATCGTGAAAACGTCCAGGTTCGTGTCGCTGAAACCGTCACCCTCGACGTCCCGCTCACGGTCGGCGACGTCAACGAAACCATTAACGTCACAGCGGAAACGCCGCTCCTTCAGGCCGCCGAGGCTACCCTCGGACAGGTCGTCGACGAGCGCCGCATCCTTGAACTGCCGCTCTTCTCCGGTAATGCGATGGAGCTCACGCTGCTCGCTCCTGGTACCGTAAACGGCACCGACATGCGCCTTCGCAAGGCACCGTTCAACAACGCGCCTTCCCAGTTCTCCACCGACGGCGCGGGCCTCTTCAACAACGAATTCAGCATCGACGGTGTCACCAACACCTTCTCCGACGGCACCAACGTGCGCGTCGCGTTCTCCCCGCCTCAGGCCTCACTCGCCGAGTTCAAGGTGCAGACCTCCACGTTCGACGCATCTCTCGGCCACACCATGGGCTCGATCGTTAACATCTCCACCAAGAGCGGGGGCAATGACCTGCATGGTTCGGCCTGGTGGTGGCTTCGTCACTCCAAGATCGATACGCCGACCATCTTCCAGAACCGCAGCGGCCAGAAACTGCCGCTCTATCAGGACAATCGCTACGGCCTCGCCGGCGGCGCCCCGGTCATCATCCCGGGCCTCTACAACGGTAAGAACAAGACCTTCTGGTACTTCACCTGGGAACAGAATAAGTTCGGCGATCCCAACGTCGGCGCCGCACAGTCCACAGTGCCCCGCGCCGCGTGGCGCAATGGCGACTTCTCAGATCTGCTCGCACTCGGACCCAACTACCAGCTCTACGATCCGGCAACCATCACCGCCAACGCCAACGGCACCTTCAGCCGGCAGATATTCCCCGGCAACATCATCCCCCAAAGCCGCATCAGTCCAGTCGCGAAAAACATTCTCAACCTCTACCCGCTGCCGAATCAGCCCGGAGCCGCCAACGGCGCCAACAACTACTTCCAGTCTGGCAAAGCGCTGGAGAATTACTGGACCACCATCGGCCGTGTCGATCATACCTTCTCCGACAACGACCGCATGTTCGTCCGCTTCCACCGTGATTTCTGGGAGGAAGACAAGAACCGCAGCTTCGCCAATGATGTCAACGGCATCATCCTCAACCGCATCAACCGCGGCATCTCGCTCGACGAAGTCCACATGTTCACTCCCACCTTCCTGCTGAACTTCCGCTACGGTCTCACTCAGCAGATCTTCCCGGAACGCCGCGTCAGCCAGGGCTTCGACCTTTCCACCCTCGGCTTCAATCCTGCGTTCACGAACCTGTTCCCGAAGGAATCGGCCGTGCCCAACACCATCATCGGGGGACTCAGCACACTTAGCGGTTCCGAATCCGGTGACGGCTCAGCCTCCTCGCTGGTCCACACCTTTGTTGGCAATTTCACCAACATCCGTGGCAGGCACACCTTCAAGTTCGGTCCCGAATTCCGCGCCTACCGCGTGTTCTCCGACCGCCACTCGGCCTCCACTGCCCCGGTGATTCAGCCCAGCAGCGAATGGACCCGCGGCCCGCTGAACACCTCCGGCGCACCGCCCGTCGGCGCTGAAATCGCATCGCTGCTGCTCGGTATCCCCGGCGGCAACGCACAGCGGATTGGCAGCTTCGCCACCCAGGATAAATATTGGGCCGGATACTTCCACGACGACTGGAAGGCGACCACGAAGCTCACCGTCAACATGGGCCTGCGCATTGAGCACGAATCGCCCGTTACCGAGCGTTTTAACCGCTCCGTCACCCAGTTCGATCCCAGCGTTGCCAACCCGATCGCTGCCCGCGCCATCGCCAACTACGCACGCAGCCCGATCCCGGAAGTCCCGGTATCGGCCTTCCGCGTAAACGGTGGACTCACCTTCGCCAACACCGGCAGCAACGGCCGCGAATTCTGGAATGGTACGGGCTTAATGTGGATGCCGCGTATCGGCATCGCGTATCAGATCCGTCCGAAGACCGTTCTGCGGACCGGGTACGGCCTCTTCTACGGCTCCATCGGGTCGTTTAAGAGCCAGGCCAATCTCGCGGGCTTCAGCCAGACCACTCCCGTTCAGGCTACTCAGGACAGCGGTTTGAGCTTCATTGCGAACCTCAACAATCCCCTCCCCAACGGACTGCTCTCGCCCATCGGCGCCGGCGGAGGTCTCGAAACGAACCTCGGACAGAACATCAGTTTCTTCCCGAAGGATCGCCAGATGCCCTACGCACAGCGCTGGTCGTTCGGTCTCCAGCAGGAAGTTAAAGGTGGATTCGTTATCGAGTCCTCCTACGTCGGCAACCGCGGCACCAACCTCCAGGCTATCCGCGACCTCAACGCACTTCCCAATCAGTACCTGAGCACCTCGCCCACGCGCGACCAGACCGCCATCAACTACCTGGCCGCCGCGTTCCCGAATCCGTTCTTTGGGCTGAACCCGCAGTACACGGGCAACACCTCGCGCTCCCAGTTGCTTCGCCCGTTCCCGCAGTTCGGCAACATCACCTATGCCGACCCGGCCGGTTACTCCTGGTATCACTCCCTGCAGTCGCGTATCGAAAAGCGCTTCAGCCAGGGCTACACTCTGCAGATTTCGCACACCTGGTCGAAAGCGATGGAAGCGTCTCAGTTCCTGAACGCCGGCGACCCAATGCCGTATGAAACCCTCGCCGACATCGACCGCAGCCACCGCCTCACCGCGTCTGGTATCTACGAATTGCCGTTTGGCAAGGGCCGCCACTTCGGAGCGAAGATGAATAAGTATTCCAACTTCGTCGTCGGTGGATGGCAGATCTCTGGTGCCTACCAGCTCCAGAGCGGCCAGCCCATCGGCTGGGGTAACATTCAGCTCATCGGCGACCCGAACACCCTGGTGCTGCCGTCCGATCAGCGCAATACCGATCGCTGGTTCAATACCAGCATTTTCAACCGGAACAGCGCAGAGGTTTTGGCCAGCAACCTCCGTACTTTCCCGTTCCGTTTCTCCAACGTGCGCCTCGACAAGCAACGCCGTCTGGACTTCTCGCTCAACAAGTCGTTCCCGATCACCGAGAAGGTACGCATGCGCTTCCGCGGCGACGTCTTCAACGTAGAGAACACCCCCGTCCTCCGCGGCCCCAACACGGACCCGGTCAGCGGCGCCTTCGGCAGGATCACGGCTCAGGAACCGCCGCGCTCGTTCCAGTTCTCGCTTAACCTGCAATTCTAGTTGCAGCCCAGAAAAGGCCCGGTGGAGACACCGGGCCTTTTTTACGCCGTAGCCTTGTGCTTTCTACAGAAAAAACAGAGTATACTAATTGCAGAAGCAATGCCAGAGCGAGCCCTTAACCCCGCGCCTCCAGACACCCGCTCAGAGACCGCGCGCCATACGCTGACCTCCGCGACATGCCGCGCCGCTGACCTCCTCGGCGTCTCGCAGAGCGAACTCGCTTCCATCCTCGGCCTGAGTCCGGCCACCGTTTCGCGCATGACCACAGGTCGATACACGCTCCAGCCCGACCGCAAGGAATGGCAGCTGGCGGCCCTCTTTATCCGACTCTTCCGTTCCCTCGACTCCATCACAGGAGGCCGCGACCCGCACTCCCGAGCCTGGCTCCGCAGCTACAACCACGCCCTGCAGGCCGAGCCAGCCGCGCTTCTCCCTCAAATTGAATCGTTCGTCCGAGTCGTGCAGTACGTCGATGCCAACCGAGCTCGTATCTGAACCAGCCGGCGCGCGCGCGTGGCGAGCCGTGGAAGCCCAGCACGCCGTCTCCACCCAGCGCCTGATCCCGGCAGATTCACCCGACCCCACCGGCCAGCAGGACCTCCTTGAGCGCATCCCCGAAGAAGCAAAGCCCCCAATGCCGGCTGCCACCGAGGGCCTCCACTACCTGCTGGCCACACCGTTCCGCTACCCGCCCGCGCCCTGGGGCTCGCGCTTCCGTGCCTGGCCCGATCCCGGCATTCTCTATGCCGCAATCGAACGCCGCACCGCCTGCGCTGAAGTTGGCTACTGGCGCTGGCGCTTCGTACAGGACAGCGACGGTCTCCGAGACCTGCCCGCCACGCCGCAGACCCTTTTCCAGATCGGAGCGAAAGGCGCCTCCATCCACCTCTGCCAGCCGCCGCTCAGTACCCGGGCCGCCGAGTGGACCAGCGCCAACGACTACACCGCCACTCAGCAGCTCGGACGTGAAGCCCGCGAAGCCGGGGTCGCCCTGATCTTCTACACCTCGGTTCGAGACCCCGAGCACGGGACCTGCCTCGCCGTGGTCGATCCCAAAGCCCTCAAGCCACGTCGACCGGTGAGCCAGCAGACCTGGTACCTGACCATCACCCCGACCACCGTAATCTGGCAGCGGGAACGGGAGCGTTTTGTCTTCGTATTTTGACGCTTAGTGGGTCATCGCATACAACGAATAGTTCGTGCCCAGCCGGATCGCCTGCGAGGCGAACTTCTCCGGATAATCCGCATCGTCGGCAAACTCCAGCCCGTCGCCGACATCCATGTTGAAGCAGATGGCCACAATCATCCGGCCCTTTGCGTCAACCAGTGCGCGCCAGTGCGGCTCGGTGCCCCCGCGCTCAATCCCCGACCCGTGTACTACGTTCGCTCCCGGGACGCGAATCCGGTCCTTCATGTCGAACAGCACGTGAAATGGAGCATCGTCATCCTGCAGTTCCACAATCTCGGCACCCGGGTAGATCTTTCGGACTCCCGCCATGAACTGCTCCCACTCTCGCTCATTGTGGAAGTCGTCCACCATCAGGAAACCACCGCGGTCGAAGTACTTCCGCAACCGGTCTGCCTGAGGCTGCGAGACGATCCAGTCGCCCACGGAAATCGCGAGCAGGAACGGCAGGTCGAACACTTCGTCGCTGTCGATGTCTACGATGTACTCGACTGCCTGCGCATCGATCCGCGTCAGCCGCCGCAAGACAGAAATCAGTGTGCGATCGGTCTTGTTCGCATCGATGCCCCATCGGAAGTAAGGTCCGCGGCCGTCCAGCGGCGACCGGTACCGAAGCCGCCCCACCACGAACTCACCCTTCACCCCGGCATCGGGCGGGTCGTCAATCGGGTCCTGCATCTCGGACTCATACTTCGCCCAGATCCGACCACGCCCAGCGGCAAGCGGCCAAACCACCGCCACCATCGCCGCGATCAGACAGACCCAGCCAATCCATGCCGGCCGCATCCCTCCAGCCTACAACGACCAGGGCTACCTGTAAAACGGCTGCCAGGTAAGCCACCGCGGACCCCACTTCGGAGCCGCCTTCCCGACTTCGAGCGCGCCTAAATCCGGAGCTTTCCCCAAAAAATCCTCATTCACCGTCGGAATCACCACTCCCGCGTCCACAACCCGGCTCCCCGGCTTCAACCGGAAATTCAGATCCATCGAGTGATAAACCGCATGCCGTTTCTCCGGATCGGGTGGCCGGAGCGACTCGAAAATATCGAAGTCGACCTCCATGCCGTGCGCCTCCTGCCCAGTCGCGGCACGAAACTCGGCAAGCGTCGCAAAGTTCTTCCATGGCACCGACTTTCCGTCATATGCCTGCTGGCCCTTAGCCGGCCCCAGCCACTGATACTGCGCCTTCACACCTTTATTCGGGCGGTAGGCGTTGTAATCGGTGCTGTACACATCAGTAGCGTTGGCCCACTTCATGATTCCGCGGTCCCGCGTGTCGCGCCCCAGAAACAGGTTGTTTGCCCAGTGCATATTCGCCGACGGATCGCCCGTCGCCTGTTCCCCGATAATCGTGTTGTGCCAGACAAATAATCCCGTGGGCTTGGCCGAAAACTTAAACGCGACACCCGTCGGCACGTGATACAGAATGTTGCGAATGAAATAGATCGGCCCACCAAACGATGGCTGCGAGCTATACCCGCCCTGTGCCGCGTTCACGCCTCGGTTATCAAAAACCCGAACATTATGCACCCCGCCGTCGGTCTCGACGAAATCGTCGTTCGACATGTGGATGTCATTCCCGTAGATGTCAATCGATGAAGCGCGGCGGTGCGGATCCTTTTCCGGAGTCCCATACGTCGAAATTCCGATTCCATCATGGAAATACGCAATCGCATTGTGCGCAATTACGTGGCCCGGGCCGTACACCTTCACCGCGTAATAACTCGTCATCAGGTGCGACTGGTAAGGCCCCACCGGAGCCCACAGCGGACCCGTCCACCCAATCAGCCGGAAGCGGTCATCGCGCCCAAGGATTAAATTGTCGGCAATATAGAAATCGCTCGAACCCGCATACTCCGTCCACACGCCGAACCCCACGTTTTCCATCCGGCAGTTCTTCACCGTCAGCCCGACCGCGCCCGTAACTTCCTT
>JAWXCM010000413.1:0-9516 GCA_034408745.1 Bryobacteraceae bacterium | reverse complement strand
GCGTTGGGGACGCGCATGGCCCAGAGGTAGGCTCGGCGCTTGCGGCTGGGGTTGGGCTCGCGGGTGCTGCAGAGGTTGGATTCGTTGGAATAGGCCGAGCGGAATTCGGTGTCGGGGAACATCAGCGTCTTTAGATTGAGCGCCATGGCGGCGCCTCCGGCGGTGAGGCCGACGGTGCTGCCGAGGAACATTCCAGCCACGGTGGTCGCGAGTCCCGTTGTTTGGGCGACGCGGTGGCTGGCTGAAGGGGAGATGGGGTCGTAGGCCGAGAGCGCGGGGTTGAGGGTGCGGAGGGCGGAAAGCGTCTGCTGGTCCGACGGGGCGCTGCGGTCGATTTTGTTGGAGTTGCCGTACTGTCCGGCGAAGCCTTCGAGGGCGGCGCTGACTCCATCGTTTCGGCCTGTGAGCTGGTAGTTGGCGAGCGCCGCGAGCACCGATTCGGTCTGGGCGGTTTTCTCGGCGTAGTCTGCGAGCTGGGCCACCAATTCCTGGTCGCGGGCGATAAAGCCTCTGAGTTTGCGGGCGCTCAGGCCGGAGGGACCGTAGACGTAGAGGGCGAGGGCGGATCGCCAGGGGACGGTCCACTGAGCGGGTTTCGAGGCGTTTTTGGGCTCGAGGACGGAGAAATCCTGCTGGTCGCCGGCCGTGGGACTGGCGGCGATGAGGACGATGGCGACCTCGCCTGTACGCTTTTCACTGGGTTTCAGGACTGGGGTGTAGGAGATGCGGTCACCCTCTTCGAGCCGGTTAACGCGGTTGAGGGGCAGAGGCGTGGAGCCCTGGCGGCGGGTGACGGTGAGCTGGAGGGCGCCGAGGGGCATTCCGGCGGGACAGGCTGGTCCGGCGGCCTCGGCCGTGTGGATCAGGATGAGGGCGAGGAAAAGACCGAGAAGTTTCAAACGCATTGTCCGCCGTCTGTTACGATCCGAAAGCGCGTATGACACCCGATGCCGGTATTGTTCTCAAGCTGATAGAAGCGTTTCGCTGGTCGAACGCGATGTTCACGGCGACCTCTCTGGGGGTCTTCGATTTGCTGGCGGCACAGGAACTGGCCACGGCTGACGGGATCGCTGCGATGCTCCACACACATAGAGACGCAACCGAGCTTCTTCTGGACGCCTGTGTTGCGTTGCAACTGCTTGAAAAGTCGAACGGCGGTTACCGGAACACAGCGGCGGCCAACCGTTTTCTGCTCAGGGATTCGCCGGATACGCTGACCGGCTACATTCTGTACTCGCACGCGGCGCTGGTTCCGATGTGGTCGCACCTGGAGGACGCGGTACGGGAGGGCAGCCACCGGTGGACGCAGACGTTCGGGCCGGAACGGGAGCTGTTCGCGCACTTTTTCAAGACGGACGAATCGATGCGGACGTTTCTGCGGGGGATGCACGGGCTGGGGATGCTGGGCTCGCCGATGGTGGCGGCGGCGCACGATCTGTCGCCATATCGGCGGATGGTGGACCTGGGCGGGGCGACGGGGCACCTTGCGGTCGAGGTGAAACGGCGGTATCCGGGGATGTCGTGCGCGGTGTTCGATTTGGCGCGGGTGACTGGGGTGGCCCGGGAGTTTGTCGACAGCACGGGGCTGGAGATCGAGCTGATTTCAGGCGACTTTTTTAGGGATGCGCTGCCGGCGGCGGATCTGTTTGCGGTTGGGCGAATTTTCCACGACTGGTCGGATGCGACGGTGGTGGATCTGTTGGGGAAGATGCACTCGGCGCTGCCAGATGGCGGCGGGGTGCTGATCTGCGAGCGGGTGCTGGAGGCGGATAAGACGGGGCCGCTGTCGGGGCTGATGCAGTCTTTGAACATGCTGGTGGTGACCGAAGGCAAAGAGCGAAACGAAGCCGAATATGCGGCGCTGCTGGGGGCTGCGGGGTTCGGTGATGTGGTGCTGCGGCGGACCGAGGGGCCGCTGGACGCGATTCTCGCGAGGAAACAGAGTCGGGGGTGAGGCGTCTCTTTTATGGGAGATAGCATACACATGAAGATTCTAATGACGGCATTGCTGGCGACTGCTCTTGCCGGGACGATGAGCGCCGAGGACAAGGACAAGCGGAAGGTCAAGATCGATGCTCGGGACTCGGTGACTGGTGAAAAGGTCAAGGTCCGGTCGAAGACCACGGCGGAATCAGATGGCGATTACAAGGAAAAGACCGACATCAAGGTCGGCAATTCCAGGGAGAAGCGCCGGGTGAAGATCGACCATGACGGCGATTCGAAGGCAACCGTTAAGACGAAGGGTCCGGGCGGCAAGTACGAGTCGAAGACGAAGATCGACAAGTAGTTAGCTGGTTTGGTGGCGCGGGTGGCCCTTCCGTGTGGGTCATCCGCTGGAGAGGATCTGCTCCTCGGCTTGAAGGACCTCGGTTGGTACGGTCTGCTCGTCGACGGCCCGCCTGAGGCGCAGCAAGGGTATTGCGTATTCCAGAGCATCGTCCACGCTGTCGAATAGTGTGAATAAGCTGCTGATTCCTGCAAGCTGGAGCCCGCTGGCCAGAGTCGGAGGCACGTTGCTTAGCAGGAATTCGTGCTGTGGTTCGCATAGTCGCAGGAGAACAAGTAGCGATCCCAGACCGGCGCCGTCGACAGTTTGTATGTCGCCTGCATCGAAGATCACGGGTTCGAACTCTCCCAGTTGCTCCCTGATGGATGCCGCATTCGCGGCCAGGAACGTTCTTCCCAGATGTTTCGTGGCTGGGTGCACGACGATGCAGCCGTTCTGATGCAGGATTTGGGCTGGCACGTAAACTCCTTCCACTGAGCTTTTCGGCTCGCCGTGAACCGGTAACAGGAAAAATTTTGCAAGTTGCGAGAGCAACATGAAGTGAAACGCACTATCAGGGCGTCGTGCCTCATCGCTTCACATGGCTTCTTATTGCTTGTCTGCCGGTTCCGAGTGCTCCAGCGGCGGGCCACTGGGTCCGACTCGCTGCGGCGGGGTTTCCGGACGGCCTGGCATTTTCCTCCGTTCAGGAATCCCGGACTGTTTTCTTTCCCCTCCCACGGGACACCCGGCTCACCGGGGCCAGTGTTGTCCTTGACCTGCAGTGGTCTCCGCTGTTGCGTCAGCCGTCGAATCTTCGGATCACGGTGGAGGATTCGGCCACCCGCGTGGTTCCGCTTCAGTTCGGTGCGAGTGAGCCGTTGCGGGTTGAGATTCCGGTGGCTCAGCGGCTGCTGGGGCGACGTTTCGTGCGGGTGCAGTTTGCGGTGACCGCGATTGCCAGTAACGATGCGTGCCTTGATGAGAAACTGCGGCCGGGGTTCGTTGAAGTTTTGAACAGTTCCGGCATGCTGTTGCACGCCGACGGCCCATCACTTAGCATCTCGGGGTTTCTGGACATGCTGCCGCCGGAGGTCGCGATCGCCCTTCCGGACGGCGCAGTGTCGGCGGGGGTTTGGCACGCGACTTTGCAGATGGCGGCGTTTCTGCAGGACAGCGGGCGGGTGGTTCAGGTGGTGCGCACCCGGGAGTTGGCGCAGATCGAGGTCACGCCGGAGGGCGGAGGTTTGCGGACTACGTCACAGGGCTCGGTGCTACAGGTCTCGGCGCCGTGGCTTGCCGCGGGCGGACTTTGGCCGGACTGGCCATCCTCTCCAGGCGCGGCGCCAAAGTTGAAAGGCGAGCCTCTGGTGATGCGGCTGGAATCTCTGCAGGTGGCTGGAGGGCTCGAGCGCGAGGTGTCGTCGCGGGCGGAGTGGGTGCTGCGGCCGGCTGCGCGTGCTTTGCCTGCCGGGTATCGTGTGACTCGGGCGACTGTGCGCATGACGCAGGCGCCGGACCCGGCGAATCATCCGATCCTTCTTTATATTTATGCGAATTCGCACCTGATCCACACGATGCGGCTGGCCGATAGTGGGCAGCCTCAGGAGATTCGAATCGTGGTTCCCGCGGAGGCGCTGGAGGGCAGTGGTACCGACGAGATCCGGATTGTCTCTCAACGGCGGATGGTGGCGGGCGAGTGTGTGGCCGGCGCTCAGTCCTACCCGGCGCAGTTGCTCCCTGGCACGGAACTGAGTGCGACACCTGTGAAAGACGTTTCGCGGTCGTTGTCCGAGGCTCCCGCGATGTTTCGGGCGGCGGCAAGGCTGTACGTGGACGCCAGAATGGCGGCTGACGTCGAGTCTGTACCGGCGCTGGCTTCGATTGCGCGGCGGCTGGGGTTGGACGTGGCCCGGGCGGAGGTTCTCTTTGCGTCGGGTGGCGGCGGGATTGGGGTGGACAGGCCGTTCTTGTACGTCGGCGGTGGCGCGCCTTCCGAGATGAAGTCGCCGGTACAGTTCGACCGCGGTGAGGTGGTGTTGACGGACGCGCTCGGCAGGACCGTATTCCACTCGGCCACGCAGCCCGGCGTCGCGGTTGTTCAGATGGCCACTTTGGGCGGAGCGACGGGAGTCTGGATTCGGCCACCGGGAAGGCTGACGCAACCGACGGTGCTGGACCTTGGCCACGGCGACGTTGCGTTTCTGGATGGCACGGGTTTGCTGCGGAGTTTCGACAGCCGGCAGGTGGAGGTGGCGCAGGTGCGCTATCCCGGACTCGCCATGTGGACGGACTGGTTTGTCCGTTACCAGCTGTGGCTGCTGGGGGTCGCGTGGCTGATGCTCTCGGCGATATTCGTGGGGCTTTACCGCAAAATGATGCAGCATAAGGAGCCGTTATGAGGACGCGTTGTTTGGGGATATTCGCGATGGTGTGTCTGATTTCGCCGGTTTATTCCGCCGCCTGGACCAGCGCCAAAGGGCACGGCCAGATTCTTTTCAACACCAGCTACTTTGAGACGACGCGAAGCTTCGATACCGGGGGGCGGCAGCAGCCTTTCGGATATGGGGGCAAATTCCAGAAAGTCGAATTTAATCCTTATGTCGAGGTGGGCGTCACGAATCGCACCTCGCTTTTGCTGAATGCGTTTATTCCCGCGTTGCGCTTTCAGAATCAGTACGGCGGGTTTGAGAGCTCGGGCACAGGGGATGTGGAGGTCGGGATCCGGCAAAGGCTGACGCCGGTACGGATGAGAACGGCGCTTTCGTTTCAGACGATGTTTCTGTTCCCGACGTACTCGCAGGACCGCAACCCCGCGCCAGGTAACCACGTGTGGGATGTGGAGCCCCGGGTGCAGGTGGGTCGAAGCCATTCGCTGGAAAAGCGCACGGTGTTTTGGGATGTGGAGGCGGCGTGGCGATATCGCAGCGGGGCTCCGGCGGACCAGATGCGGTTCGACGCGACGCTGGGGGGCGATGTGGCTCCGCGGCTGATGCTGATGGCTCAGGCGTTCGGCATTAAGGGGCTGCGCAACGGGACTCCGCTGCAGTTCATTAATAATCCGAATTTGCAGTCGGATTTCGATTTATACAAGGCTCAGATATCGACGGTGATCCGGCTAACCAGCCGGCTGCGGCTTCAGACGGGTTATTTCCGGGCTGTGAAGGGCCGCAATACGGGCGCCGGGCAGGGCGTTGTCATCTCTCTCTGGGCTGCATTCTGACGTGCCCGCGACATCGGCTCCGGGCCGGCGGCGAGTCGGCGAACTGCTGCTGGAAAAAGGACTGCTCAGTTCCGAACAGATCGCCGAGGGCGTCGAACTGGCGAAGTCGTGGGGAGTGCGCCTGGGCGATGTCGCTCTGGCGCGTGGCTGGGTTCACCGCTCGGACTTGTACGAGGTCATAGCGGATCATCAGGGCGCGGCGTACATCGATTTATTCCAGTGTCCTCCCGATCCGGCGGTGTTTGTGCCGGAGCTCGCGGGTGAGTGCGGTGAGCGGCTGGTGCTGCCCTGGGGCAGGGTACGTGGGCGACTGATTGTAGTCGCGTCGGACCCGGAGCCGGAGAAGGTCGACTGGATTCGGGGCGCGTTCGGGGCCGATGCGATCCTGGCTGTCTCGTCGAAGAATGAGATTCGGTGGGCACTTTCGAATCTGGCCGGCGCTCGATTTGCCGATGCGGCGGTGCACGGGCTGGCGAGGTGGCGGCCGGAGCACTCGGCCCGACAGGTATTCACGACAGGCCAGCTCGCCGGCATCTACCTGATGGGGTGCCTGTTGCTGCTGCTTTTGTTCACTCAGACGATTCGCACGCTGACGGTGGCAAATGAGCTGATCACGGTGTTTCTGCTGTTTAACTTCGGATTTAAGATGCTGCTGGCGCTGATTGGGGGAGATCACCGGATCGACATCAAAGTCACCGAGGCGGAGGCGGCGCAGCTCGACAGCCGGGACCTGCCGGTGTATACGGTCCTGGTTCCGATGTATCGCGAGCCGGATGTGTTGCCGATTCTCGCTTCCGCGCTGCGCAATCTGGATTATCCGCTCTCCAAGCTGGATATCAAGCTGGTGCTGGAAGAGGACGATGCGGAGACGATCGGGGCGGCGCAGGCGCTCGGTCTGGAGGACTTCTTTGAGATTGTTCGAGTGCCGAAGTCGCCGCTGCGGACCAAGCCCAAGGCGTGTAATTATGCCATTAACTTTGCTCGCGGAGAATTGCTGACGATTTTCGATGCGGAAGACAAGCCCGAGCCGGACCAGCTGCGTAAGGTAGTCGCGGCGTTTGCCAAATCGTCGCCCAACACGGCGTGCATTCAGGCCCGGCTGAATTATTACAACAGCGAAGAGAACTGGCTGACACGAATGTTCACGCTGGAGTATTCGCTGTGGTTCGATTTTTATCTTCCAGCGCTCGAATTTCTGCGAATTCCGATTCCACTGGGTGGAACGTCGAACCATTTCCGGATGAAGGTACTGCGTGAGGTTGGGGCGTGGGACCCGTACAACGTGACGGAGGATGCGGACCTGGGGACTCGGCTGACGCAGCTGGGGTTCAGGGTTGGCGTGGTGAATTCGACCACCTATGAGGAAGCGAACACGAATGTGGGGAACTGGATCCGGCAGAGGTCGCGCTGGCTGAAGGGGTACATGCAGACGTGGCTGGTCCACATGCGGAACCCGTGGTCGCTGTTCCGGTCGCTGGGCGTGGTGGGATTTTTCGGATTTCATTTCTTCATCGGCGGGACGGTGCTGACGGCGCTGGTGACGCCGGTGTTGTACGCCATGCTGCTGATCTCTGTGATCTTCAAGTCGCCGGTGCTCGATTCGATATTCCCCGACGTCACGCTTTGGCCGAGCCTCATCAATCTGCTGCTGGGTAATGCATTTTTCATTTACGTGAGTCTGATTGCGTCCTGGAAGAGGGACAGGCTGGCGCTGATGCCGTGGGCTCTGACGATTCCGGCCTACTGGATTCTGTTGTCAATTGCCGGATATAAGGCGCTGTATCAGTTAATTCGCAAGCCATTTTTCTGGGAGAAGACGACGCACGGGATCAGCAAGTTTACCGCTGTGGAGAGAGAG
This sequence comes from Bryobacteraceae bacterium, assembly GCA_034408745.1. Taxonomy (GTDB): domain Bacteria; phylum Acidobacteriota; class Terriglobia; order Bryobacterales; family Bryobacteraceae; genus JAWXCM01. The sequence goes on along the minus strand of JAWXCM010000413.1, from coordinate 2,169 downwards.
CAGGCGCTGGCTTCCCGGGAAGGCGGACCAAAATGAATCCGCTTCGGGAATCGGTGACGCTGTTGTGTGTATTGTTCGCGGGATTCTTTGGGTGGGTTTTGACGTTTGCGCGCTCAGGGCCATGGAACGTGACCGGGATGCGGCACTGGGTGGAAGCCATACGCAACGCCGATACCGAGGGCGGCGCGACGTGGGCGCTGGTCCATTCCTTTCCCTGGCTGCCGACGGTGACGCTGTGGCCGTTTACGGTTTTTGCGGAAACCCGCAGTCCACTGGCTCCGGCGGCGGTGTCGTGCTTTTTCGCCGCGGCGGTTGTCGCGTCGGCGTGGTTCCGGCTGCGTCGGAGCCTTGGTGCGGAGGAGACCGCCGGGGTGCTTTTTCTGCTTCTGGTGAACCCGCTGTTTATGGACATCGCGCTGACGGGGGATTTTCGAGCGCCGATGCTGCTGCTTTGGTACGTGATGTGCGCGTCGGCCAGGGGTGCTCAGGAGTCGGGGGATGCGCGGTCGTTTTTGTCGATAGCTGGGCTGGCGGGCATGATGTGGTTCTGCGATCCGAAGCTGATGTTGATGATGATCCCCTTTGTGCCACTGACCTGGCTGGTGTTGCCGTTACGGGTGATTCAGGCATCTCCCGCAGGCGGATATCTGGTGATGTTTTTTCCTTCTCTGGTGGCTTTCGGCGCGGTGCTTTGGGTGGCGCTGGTGATGCCTGGGAGGGGGTCGGCGGTGACGGACTGGTCGGTTCTGCCTGTCTCGGCGGGTGGGCTTCTGTATTGCCTGCTCGCGTGTGGGATTGTTGCAGCGCCGTTTTTCCACCCGGCAAAAAACCGACTCTATCTGACGCTGTTTGCGTTGCCGCTCGCGGCCGGGTGTCTGAACCTTGCGTTTTCGCCCGACCCGCAGCCCTTGTTTTTTGCCGGTCTGCTGCTGTCTCCGCTGCTTTTGTGGGCGGAATCGTCCAGTCTTCGACGGAACCGGCTGGCACTTGTCGCTTCGGCATTCGCTTTATGGATGATTCCCGTGGCGCAGAATACGAATCGGTTTGAGGTTGACCGGGAGCTGGGGGAGTGGCTTCGAGCGCATGGGACAAGTTCCGTGATGGCCGATGACCGAACGCTGGGCGCGGCGCTCGCGTTTAGCCGCAGTGCTCACAATCTGGTGCTTCCGGGCACCACGGCGTACGAAATCCAGACGTCCCTGCGTACGCCCGATACGGACTTTGTGGTTACGCCTGGCCCGGCGCCGAGGGATCCCGCGGACCGAGTCCTGGTTCGCTATCAGGGTGCTTACTCGCGGGGGTTCCCGGGGTACCGGCTGGTGTTCGACAACGGGAACTGGAGAGTTTGGGGGAGAGTAAAGGAAACGCATCAGGTCGCTGCAGCGTACTAATAGCGAGTATCACGATGTCCACTCGCCTCTTTTCGCTCTGTTTTGCCGTGACCGCGCTAAGCGTTGCGCTGTCCGCGGCCGATGAAACCATTGTTTTCAAGAGCGATGTAGCGCTGGTGCGCGTGGATGCGCAGGTGCTGGACAGCTCTAACCGCGCGATCACCGGTCTGCGGCCTGAAGATTTCTTACTCTACGAAGGCGGCAAGCAGCAGACAATTCGCAATTTTGCGCGCGAGAATATGCCGGTGGATGTGCTTTTTCTGATTGATGTCAGCGGCAGCATGCAACCTCATGTACAGCGGCTGGCGTCGGCGGCTCACCAGGCGCTGGGCGTGCTGGGCGAAGGGGACCGCGTCGGGATTATGGTGTTCGACCGGCAGACGAGGATTCGGATGCGGCTGAGCCCGAATCCGGTGAGCCTGGCGTGGCAGTTCGACCGGATTATCCAGGACGAGGGATTTAATGGGGGCACCGATATCACTCGCGGGCTGCTGGATGCGGCGTCTTATATGGGCCGCGAGGCTCGGAAGGATGCGCGTCGGGCGATCGTGATTTTGACCGACGACCAGACCGAGAAGGATCGTGAAGAGGCCAGGGTGGAACAGGCGCTGACTCGTGCGGACACGGTGCTGATGGCGCTGATCGCGCCGGATGCGATGATGTCGGGCCGCTATCCGCGGGGCGGTGGCGGCGGTGGATACCCACAGGGCGGCAATTATCCGCGCCGTGGCGGTGGCGGGCTCGGCGGCGGTCTGCCGGGGATCATTCTGGGCGGCGG
>JAWXCM010000412.1:0-3864 GCA_034408745.1 Bryobacteraceae bacterium | reverse complement strand
CGAGTGGACGGCACCAGCGGCAGGCGCAGGCAATGTCCAGGTGTTCGTGGCTGGCAATGCGGCCAACGGTGACGGAGGCACGTCGGGTGATCGCATCTACACGGCAAATATCACTCTCACCCCGCAGGCGACTTCCGGTCCCAGGCCAGCAGTAACGAGCGGCGGAGTCGTCAACACGTGGTCGGGCTCGACGACACTCGCTACGAACACCTGGACAGCGATCTTCGGAACCAACCTGGCGACGGACACAAAGACGTGGGATGGTGCTCCGGAATTCGGCCAGGGTAAGCTTCCGCTGGCACTTAGCGGAGTGAGCGTGACAGTGGGAGGCAAGGCCGCACCCGTGTTCTTCATCAGTCCGGGACAGGTAAACGTTCTCATTCCGGAAGACACGAACCTGGGCAATCTGCCGCTGGTCGTCAAGAACTTGAACGGTGAAAGTGCCGCAGTGACGGTGGTGCGTGCAGCATCGTCGCCCGCACTGCTGACTGTGCCGGGCGCCGATGGCAAACTGCACGTGGTCGGCCGGCTGAATTCGAATCCCAATACGGTGCTCGGTCTGCCTGTGTCGGGCAGTTCGCGGCCCTTCGCTCCGGGCGATGTGGTGCAGTTCTACGCGACGGGCCTCGGACCGACTACACCCGCAATTCCGGTGGACACGATTGTCACCGGCGCGCCATCTCTGGTGAATGCTCCCCAGATTCGCATCAACAATGTTGCCGTTTCGATACTCGGTTCCGCTCTGGTTGGGTCGGGCCTGTATCAGATCAATGCCACGGTTCCGGATGTCCCTAACGGAGACCACCCGGCAGTTGTGGAGACAAACGGCGTAAGCAGTGCGACATCGATTGTGATTACAATTCAACGTTAGACAGACGGAGGTGTTTTTTGGTCAGAAGTACAGTTCTAGTTTTACTGGCAGCCGCCCTGTTGCCCTCAGGAGTGATGGGGTTTTCAGCGGGTGCGCCGATTGCCTTCTCCGGCGTTCCCGAAGATGGCGGGAGGACTTGCACGCAGTGCCACGCTGGCAACCCGCTAAACTCACCGGGTGGGTCCCTGAGGGTTGAAGCCGTCAACTACCGGCCTGGCCAGAAACAGACTATCCGCGTTACGGTTTCTCATCCGGAAGCCGCTCGGTGGGGCTTTCAACTCACCGCCCGGCGAGCCTCGGACGGCAGTCAAAAGGCTGGTACGTTCGTCATCGTACCCGAATATTTCCTCAGGTGCGCCGAAGGTAACGGTCGCGAAGCGACTCTGGCGCTGCCATGCCCGGCGAATTCGACCGAGTTCATCAGCCACCGGCAACCGCTGACGAGAACCGGAGCAAATGGCACGAAGACCTTTGAAGTAGAGTGGACAGCGCCGGAGTCGGACATCGGCGAAGTACTCTTCTACGCATCCGGCAACGCAGCGAATGACAGCGGCAACAACCAGGGCGACCGGATTTACAGCAATGGGGCATCGCCGACACGAATCAGCGCCGAAGTCTGCCCCACGGGTGTGACGCCGACGGTTCGCGACATTCGCAACGCCGCCTCCGGTGGACGCGATGTGGCGATGAACACGCTGATCTCGATCTTCGGCTCGGGGTTCGCTGTTCCGGGTGTACGGGCCTCCGCGGTGTCCGGTGCGCGGACCGGTTACCCGCGGGATCTGGCCTGCGTGGCAGTGGAGATCAACGGCGAACGAGTTCCCCTGACATACGTCCAGGGGGATCAGATCAACGCACAGGTCCCGACCACGGTGGCGGCTGGCACGGTGAGTTACCGGGTGCTGGTCAACAACGTGCCGAGCGCTCAGGGTACGCTGAACGTGGTGAACTACGCCCCCGCGCTTTTCACCTTCAACGGTGAAATGGCTGCCGCGGTGGGTAATCTGGACGGAAGGTTGATCGGCGACGCGGACGTAATTCCCGGCGCTCGTGGCGCCCGGCCTGGCGAACTGATCCAGTTGTATGCGACGGGCCTTGGTCCGACGGAACCGGTGTGGCAGGCGGGTGAAATTCCGAATGCCGCGGCCCGTGTTCGGGAAACGGTCACAGTCATGATCGCCGGCACAACACTGGCGGCGGCTGATGTGCAATATGCGGGCGTGACCCCGGGCCAGATCAGCGGACTGTACCAGATCAATGTGCGGGTTCCTTCGAGCATCGCCGATGGCATGGCACCCGTGATGATTTCCGTCGGAGGCTCCGCTTCGGCCTTCGGAACGGTGATTCCCGTGAAGCGCTGAGAGAAACTCCTGCCTCTGCCCACTACACAGTCGTATGCAAACGACTGCCCGTGGGTCCCTTCTCCTGGCCTGTGTCGTCGCTGTTGCGGTGGCGCAGGCCCCTTCTCCTGCCCCGCCCCCCCTGGATCCGGCACCGCTGTACGTCGAATCGAGCATCGTCAATGCAGCCAGTCCGGCAGCTGGGGGACTCGCCCCCAACACGCTGGCAACGATCTACGGGCAGTACTTATCCGACGTCACGCGGTCCGTGACCTCCGACGACATTCGGGCAGGCGTGCTGCCCACGGTCCTTCCGGGCACCGGCGTCCGGGTGCTGATCGGTGGACAGCCGGCTCCGCTGCTATTCGTGTCGCCGCGGCAGATCAATTTTGTTGTGCCGTCGACGATACTGCCGGGCGCGACGGAAATTCGCGTCGGAAAAGCGAGCCGCTATGGGCCAGCAGTACGTGTGGTCCTGCGGGATGAGGCGCCAGCGCTGTTTCTTAAGGATCCCGAATTCGCTGTCGCGACCCGCGGGACCGAGCTTCTGACGGCGGAAACCGAGGCTTCCGCGGGTGAGTTGCTGACGCTGTACGCTACGGGCCTGGGGGTAACGAATCCGCGGCCTGAGGACGGGCAAATCGTGCGGCTGGCGGCGCCGCTGGTTCGAACGGCGGAATTTCGGCTGGAACTGGAAGGAATCGAGGTACCGGCTCGAGACATTTTGTACGCCGGGCTGGCACCGGGGTTCGCCGGCCTGTATCAGGTGAATGTCAGGTTACCGGAGTTACGGGGACGCAACCCTGAGATTCGTATGGGGTTTGGCAATGTAATGAGTCCGTCCGGGGTACGACTTCATGCTTCGCCACGGCAACCTGGGGCGGCGACAGAACGTCCACGGTTACAGCTAGACTTGTTTCAGGAGCGATATGCACCGAATTCTGTTTTCCGCCATGCTTATTTTGCCCCTGGTGGCCTTCGCTGAGGAAACAGCCAAACCGGAGGGGACGGTTTCACAAGTCCCGACCGTTACTGTTGGTATGGGCACCAAGATCCCACTGAGCATGATCAACAGCATCAGCACCAAGCACGCCGCCGAAGGCGACCGCGTGTATCTGGAGACCGTGTTTCCGGTAATGGTGAGCGGACGGATGGTGATTCCGCCGGGCAGCTACGTGGCAGGAACCGTGACGGCGGTGAAGCGCCCAGGACGAGTAAAGGGCAAGGGCGAACTGTACATCCGCTTTGATTCGATGACTCTGCCGAACGGCACTACGCGTGATTTTCGGGCGAGGATCGGGTCTCTGGACGGGCGTGCGACCGAAGAACTGGACAAGACCGAAGGCAAGATCAGGAGCGACAGCACTAAGGGCGGCGACGCGCAGCGTGTGGGAGAGCTGGCGGCGGCGGGTGCTTCGGTCGGCGCAATCAGCGGTGGGCTTGCAGGTCGAGCCGGCATGGGAGTAGGGATCGGCGCTGCCGCGGGCGCGGCGGCCGGACTGGCGACTGTGCTGCTAACGCGAGGTCCGGATGCGGTCCTGGCCAAGGGTACGACTTTGGAAATGGTGCTGGATCGCCCACTGACGTTCGAAGAGCAGGAGCTCGACATCCCGGGTGGTTCGCGGCGGGGCGGACCGGCGATTGGGGAGGGGT
>JAWXCM010000411.1:0-22951 GCA_034408745.1 Bryobacteraceae bacterium | reverse complement strand
GCGCGGTCGACGCAGGAGTTGGCTCCGATCTCGACGTGATCCCCGATCTCGACATGGCCGACCTGTGGGAACTTCTCCCATCGACCACCGGTGGGAACGAAGCCGAAGCCGTCGGCTCCGATGACCACTCCGGTGTGCAGCACGACGGACTTGCCGAGCACTGTTCCGGCGTACAGCGTGACGTTGGGATGCAGATGTGAGCCGGCTCCAATGCGGACGCCGGAACCGATGCGGCAGCCTGCTTCGATGCGGCACGTGGGATCGATTACGGCGCCGGGTCCGATGGTGACGAAGGGGCCGATGTCGCAGCTCTCGTCGATGGTGGCCGATGGCGCGATGAGCGCTGTTGCATGAATGCCTGGGCAGAGGGGCTCGGGTGGAAAGAGTAGCTGCAGGGCGGCAGCGAATGCGCGGCGGGGATTGTCGGCGCGGATGACGGTTTGGTGTTCGGGCGGCTGGTAGTCGGTGGTCGCGACGATGCATCCGGCTGACGAGGTTTGTGCGGCTGCGAAAGCCTTCGGTCCTGCGAATGCGATGTCAATGGCCGACGCCGATTCGACAGGTGCTGCGCCGCTGATTTCCGCCTTGGCGTTGCCTTCAAAGCGCAGTCCGAGCCTGCCTGCGAGTTCACTGACTGTCATGAGGGTTCTGGCCTGTATCATACAAGGGAACATGTCAGCAGATGCGTCTTGTTCCATTGCGCCGACGGCACGGGTGCATCCCGACGCGGTGATCGGTCCGGGCTGCGCGATCGCGGATTTTTGTATTGTCGAGCAGGACGTTGTGATTGGCGCTGAGTGCCGCTTTGAGCCCTACGTGATGGTGAAGCGGTGGACCACAATGGGCGATCGCAATGAGTTCTCAGCGGGCACGGTGCTGGGTACCGATCCACTGGATAAGGCGTTCACGGGCGAGCGGTCGTATTTGCGAATTGGGAATGGGAACAAGATTCGCGAGCACTACACCATCTCACGCGGGACGAAGCCGGAGACGGTGACCGAGATCGGCGACGACAACTACATCATGACGTCGGGGCATATTGCGCATAACTCGCGCATTGGGAACAGCACGGTGATTGCGAGCTGCGCGCTGGTGGCCGGGTATGTGGATGTGGAGGATCGTGCATTCATCTCCGGTGGCGTGGTGATTCATCAGTATTCGAAGATCGGCGCGTATGCGATGATTGGCGGCAACTCGCGTGTGAACCTGGATGTGCCTCCGTACTTTTTGTACTCGGGGTTCAATGTAGAGCCGGTGGGTTTGAACATTGTCGGCCTGCAACGGAATGGTTTTTCCGAGGCGGAGATTGCCGCGCTGAAGCGCGCTTATCGACTGCTGTACAAGCAGGGCCTGCGGCTGTCGGATGCACTGGTGCGCATCGAAGCGGAGTGCGACACGGTGCACACGCGACATCTGGTGGAGTTTGTGAAGCGGAGTGAGCGCGGGATCTGCAGGCCGTCAAAGTCACGCTGACGCGGGGATGCCGGTGCGGTAGCTGGGGTATCGCAGAGTGATGCCGAGTTCCCGTCGCACGGCGCTGCCATCGACGCGACGGTTGGCCTGGCGGGTGTGATGCAAAACGGCGGTGTCGACAGATGGCGGCATCGGGATTCGGAAGAGCTTTGCGCAGTAGTCGGCGATCTCCCACGTGGTGCACGGCTCTTCGTCGGCGACGGGCCAGGCTCCTTCAAGATCGCTGAAGAGTGCGGCGTCGCAATGTGCGGCGAGGTCCTCGACATGAATGCGAGAGACGAAGTTGGTTCCATCGCCGCCCATGCGGTAGCGGCCTTCGCGCATGCTGACGTGGATGCCTCGGCCGGGGCCGTAGATGGCGGCTGGACGCAAAACGACAGCGCTCCACGGTCCTGAGAGCGCGGCGTGCTCGGCATGAATGCGCACGGCGTCGGCGGGACGGCGCGGGGCAGGCGTGCTTTGTTCGTTCACGTCGAGCTGGGCTCCGTAGACTCCGGTGGTCGACAGATAAACCAGACGTGTGATGTGGCGTTCGGCGAGGGCGGCGAAGACGGCGGCTGAGGGGTCGGCTGCCTCGAGCGTCGGGATGGAGTAGAGGACGCGCGCGCCTTCGGGCACGAAGGACATGTCGAACGGTGGAGCCGATGTGTCGAAGTGCACGTTGTCGCCGTGGCGCGATGTGGCGATGACGCGAAAGCCGCGACTGGCGAGTCGCGCGGCTACCCTGCGACCTGTGTATCCGCATCCCATTACCACTACGGACGAAAACATAGGATAATTATGGTATTGAAGTTACGCACGTTTGTTCCGGCGCTCGGTGCCGCTGTTGCACTTTGCGCTTTCGCGGGGCTGGATGGATCCTATGTTCTTCCGGCGGATCATTCAGCGATTGGGTACAACAAGACGGCTGCGCAGGATGCGGTGTCGCGCCTGGCGCGTCGGATCGCCTCGGGTGAGACACGGTTAACCTACGACACCACATTTGGGTATCTGCCTTCCCTGTTGCAGGCGCTGCACGTTCCCGAATCGTCTCAGATTCTGGTGTTTTCGAAGACCAGCTTTCAGGCTCCGCGCATTTCTCCGCGCATGCCGAGGGCACTGTATTTCAACGACGAAGTGTCGGTTGGGTACGTGCGGGGCGGCGATGTGCTGGAACTGGCTGCTGTCGACCCGAAGCTGGGGGTTGTGTTCTACACGCTGGATCAGGAGAGGCTGTCGCGGCCGAAAGTCGACAGGCAGGAGCAGTGCTTACAGTGTCACGCGGCAGGTTCAACGCTCGGGGTTCCGGGGCTGGTGATTCGGTCTGTGTATCCCGACCGTCACGGCATGCCGATCTTCCACGCGGGGACGTTTTTGTCCGATCACCGGAGTCCGCTGGAGCAACGCTGGGGCGGATGGTATGTGAGCGGGTCGGCTGGTGGTGCGAAGCACATGGGCAACACCATCGACGGTCAGGGCAGGCGGGACATCACCGATCTGAAGGAGTACTTCGACACGGGCGCGTATCTGAGGCCGTCGAGCGACATTGTGGCGCTGATGGTGGTGGAGCACCAGACGCGGATGACGAATTTGATCACGCGCGTCGGATGGGAAACGCGGATGGCTCTGCATGACCGGGAAGTGATGAACAAGGCTCTCGGCGATGCTCCGGGGACTGCGAGCGAGAGCACGGACCGTCGCATCAACAACGCGGTGGAGGAGCTGGTGAAGTACATGCTGTTCACCGATGAGACTCCATTGACGGCGCCGGTTACCGGGGCTTCGGGGTTTGCTGAGGAGTACTCGAAGATGGGGCCTCGGGATAAGAAGGGCCGGTCTTTGCGGGAGCTGGACCTGAAGACTCGGCTGCTGCGGTATCGGTGCAGTCCGCTGATTTATTCGGAGGCGTTTCGAGGTTTGCCGGATGTGGCCCGGCGTCGCACGCTGGCGCGGGTTCGGGGTTTGGCCGGGCCTGAGGTTGTGGAGATTCTTCGTGACACCGGAGTGCTTTAGCGTTAGCGCCGCTTCGCGTTAGCGCCGCTTCGCTTTAGCGCCGCTTCGCTTTAGCGCCGCGGATCCTTTACGCAGCGGAAGCCGGTGTCGGCAGAGCTCCAGGTCTGCGGCACCGATTCGTAGGTCCAGGGTGGAGTGCCGCCTCGCACCTGGTAGTACGGGACCTGCGGATTGGGGCTGGGGCCGAGGGTTCGGGTGAACTCTTTCACGTTGTCGGCCATGTGGAGGATGTTGTAGGGGCTTCCTGTTTCCGGTGCGGAATCGGCGATCTGCAACTGGGTGGACAAAGTTTTCGGTTCGTTGCCCCATGGGTAGAGGCGACCCTCCGAGCCTCGATAGGCCTTCTCCCACTCGAGTGCATCGGGTAGCCGCTTGCCTGCGTGTTTGGCGAATGTGGTGGCGTCCTCAATGGATATGTTGACCACGGGCATGTTGGGCTGGTCGGCTCGGAAGCCTGCAGGCAGAGGGTGGCTGGTGGCGCGGCAGAAATCGGCGTACATGCGGTTGGTGACTTCCGTGCGGTCGATGTAGAAGGCGGGCGCAACGGCCGGTGTTTTTTCGGGTCCGTGAACGAACGGCCCGGCGGGGATTAACAGCATTACGCCGTTGTCGTCATTGAGGGCGGGCGGCATGGACCGGGGCTGCTGTTTGTACCAAATTAAACCTCCAGCCACCGAAGTGATGATAATCAGTATTACGACCACGACAGCGGTGCCGCTGGCCTGACCAGACTGCTGTTCTCTTCTGCGAGTCACTATGTCCTTTTTGATGTATACGCCACACGTTCCGGAGCCAAATCCTCCGAAGCAGCCGTCCGATCCCGAACCGATCCCGGAAACGCCGCATACTCCCAATATGCCCGAGCCAGAAGCGTGACCTCACTTCGCATCGGAACCGATGCGGAATTCGCCACTGTCCGGGCCTGTCTGGAAAGCGCGGGCTTAGACGAAGCGCGGCTTTGCGAACGGCTCGGGATTGCGTCGCTCGAGAACTTTGAGGAGGATTTTGAGCGAGCGGAGATGGACGACTGGGAGGCCGATGCCACTGGTGTTCTGATCCAGTTGTTTGTCGAGGGCCACTATGTGGATCGCTCCGTGGCGGCCGCACGGCTTGGAGCGGAATCGCTGACCGCCATGTTCGCGCTGGGTCTGATCGAGGGCGACGAGATGCTGGCGGCTACCGTGGCTCTGTATCCCACGGCTGGCGTGTGGATCGCGTCGGACCGGTGGAACTCGCCCGATCGCACGCCGTACAAGACCCCGCAGGACGTGGTGTATCCGTCGATTGTGTCGAACGCGCAGCGATTTCTGCGGTTCCTGCCGGAGACTCCGTGCGAGCGAATGCTGGACCTTTGTTCGGGAACGGCGTTTGCCGCGTTGCGTGGGGCTTCGACATTCGCGCAGAAGGCGTGGGCTTTCGACATCTCGACGCGCGCCACGCTGTTTGCCGAGTTCAATGCGCGTCTCAATGCGGTGTCGAACTTTGAGGCCGCGGCGGGTGATTTGTATGAGCCCGCGGGTGGCCAGCAGTTCGACCGCATTGTGGCGCATCCGCCGTATGTTCCGGTGCTTCGTCCGAAGTGGGTGTATCAGGACGGCGGCGAGGATGGCGAGCAGATTGTTCGCCGTTGTGTGGAAGGGCTGCCGGACCATCTGGCGCCGGGCGGCCTGTTCTATCTGCTGGCGATGGGATCGGATCGACGTGGCCGGCCGTGGGAGCGCCGGGTGCGATCGTGGCTCGGGGATGCTGGCGATGCGTTCGATGTGGGTGTGTTTGTGGTTCGTACGCTGGATCCGGAGGAGTTCGCGGTTCGGGTGGTTGTGAACAGTGAAACGCCGCCGGACGATTTGCGCGCGTTTCGACAGCTGTTCGGACAGCTCGGCGTGAAGCAGATGGTGTACGCGGTGGTGTTGGTGCAGCGCCGTGACGAAGAGCGTCCGGTGTTCACGATTCGGCGCCAGAACAGCGCGAGCACCACGATCACTGAGATCCTGTCGGCGATGGAGCTGGAGACGTGGATGCAGCGAGCCGATGCGGCGGAGCGTCTGTTGCGGTCACGTGTTCGCGTGAATCCTGGGGCGGAGTTGCAGGTCCGGCACATGCTGAGCGAAGAGGGATGGCAGCCGCAGGAGTACATGCTGCGGACATCGCACCCGTTTTCGATGGAGGCCCGGACGGAGACGTGGGCTCCGTTTTTGCTGGCGCAGTGCGATGGGGGGCACACTGTGTACGAGCATTTCCTTGGACTACAGGTGGAGGAAGTGATTCCCGAGGGCACGTCGCCGGAGGATTTCGCGCAGGCGATTCAGGTGTTGATTTCGGGTGGGCTACTGGAAGTTACTGGCGCTCCATCTGACGCGCGACTGCCTGACGATAGTGCTCCGCATCCCAATTCATAAGCCTCGACACCTGATCGTGGGGCAGGTAGTGCACCTCGGCGTCAGCGGGGATTCGACGCACGACGCTGGAGATGCAGGTCAGCATCTCACGGCCTGCGCGTGACAGGTCCGGAGCGATGAGGACGCCGTAACCTTCGCAGGCCAGCACGGCTGGACGCTTTCCCCATTGCCGCTCATAGCGGGCTGCCGCATCTTCGGGCGCTTGGCCGGAATGACAGGCTGCTACGGCATGGCCGAGATAAACACAGTGATCGGGGTAGAGGGTGCCGCCTGTCGCGATTCGGAATGAGTCGGGGTCGGTGCCAAGGCTGTGCACGCCGTCGTCGGCCGGGAGTTGCCACGCCGATCCCGCGAGCTTGCGGAGTTCATCGATTTGCGCGGGCGGGTGCGCTCGCATGTGCAGGCGAAGGCGGCGCTCGACGTCATGCAGCAGGGCTTCGGCGGATTCGCAGGTGTCACCGGCGACGATGAGGCCGTGGTTCTGCATGACGATGACATCGGGGGACGAGCCGAGTGTCTCGCGGATGCTGAGCGCGAGCGGCAGCCCGGGGTGGATGTACGGGATCCATACCCATTTGAGACCTTCGAGCCTGGTGGCGAAGGAGCGGGGAGAATCGGCGAGCGACGCCCATGCCAGCGTGTTTACCGAGTGCACGTGCACAACGCACAGATGCGGGAGGACGGCATGCATCGCGGCTTCCACCGATGGGCGCAGACCGTGGTGGTTCGTGACGTACTCTTCATTGCGGTCGATGCAGGCGCGGATGGCGGTGAGGGAGACGGGGAGGAAGATATCGTCGCGGTCGGCATGAATCAGCCATGTCCCTGAAGCCTTGATCCACAGATTGCTGTGGAGCTTGACGGAGGTATTGCCACCGCCCGCCTGGATCAGATCCGGGTCCCTGCCGAGTCTCGCCGACATTTGACGCAAAGCTTCCAGAGTGAGGCCCACTGCTCTATGTTCGCTCAGGGACATAATGCACGGAAATGCAGTGAAGTCCTTACGTATGGCGGTCTGGGTGGGGTTTCTCGGTAACGGTGAGCTATCACACGTACAGCAGGTATGATGAGTATCCAAACAGGGCCCCGAGAACGCAACCGACCACTACGTCGCTGAGGAAGTGCATTCCGAGCAGGATCCGGGACGAAGCGATGCTCAGAGCGCAGACCAGCAGTCCCACCATCAGGGATGGGTAGAAGAGGCCCAGCGGGATGGCGATGGCGAACGCGGTGATCGAATGGCCTGACGGAAATGAGAACTGGTCCGGCGGCAGCAGGTTCGCCCAGCAGTGTGTGGCAACGGCGCAGGGGCGCTTCCGGCTTGTCTTACGTTTCAGGTAGAGAAAGGTGAGAGTTCCGACAAAAGCGGAAGTGGAGCAGGCTGCGATGGTGGCCCAGCGATCGGCTCCGCCGAACAGGGCGATCACCACGAGCATCACGTACCAGAGCCAGCCGTCGCCGCCGCGTGTGGCGCAGATTGCCCAGACGCGGATCCACCGCGGTGCGCGCCAGTTGTTGACGCGGCGCATGACGCGGTGATCGCGAATCGAGATGAACTCCAGCATCGACTGAACCTGGGCGCTCACGACACGGCCCCTTCAGCGAGATACGCCGCGGCCGGAGCGAAAGTTCTGTTTTTGATCGCACGTCCGAACCAGCGTCCGGCGAACGCGACCTCCACCCTATAGTTTACGAACAAAACCGCGGGAACGCCGACGGTCAAATGCGACGCAAACGCGGCGACGGGGCTGCGGCGCATTTGTAACTCAATATCATGACGGTCGTTCAGATGGTAAGTTTCGTAAATGTCGCGACAAACACGACGGTCCACCGGTACGGCGGACATGCCGGAGTGGGCGGTACGAATGTGCAGGCCGCACTTCATCAACTCCATGATTGGGGCTCGCTGTTACAGCACAGTGACGTGTAAAACAAACGTTTGTGAATGCTGATGTTTTATGGGGTGGAGGCGTGGCATAGTAGTGGGCAAAGCATGCGAAAAGTCGATTTCGTCTTCTTCGACGCGGGTGGCGGACACCGGTCGGCCGCAACGGCGCTGAAAACGGCAGTCGAGCAGCAAAGCCGTGACTGGGACCTCCGCCTTGTCAATTTGCAGGAAGTTCTGGACCCGCTCGACATTTTTCGGAAGTTCACAGGGGTCCGGCTGCAGGACATCTACAACCGGATGCTGGCAAATGGGTGGACGCTTGGTTCCGGTTATTTGCTGCCCGGAATGCACGGCATTATTCGGATGTATCATCCGGCGCAGGTGCGGATGCTTTCGGCTTACTGGAAGCAGAGTGCGCCTGACCTGGTTGTGTCGGTGGTGCCGAACTTCAACCGGGCATTGCTGCAAGGGCTTCGACGTTCCCCGTCGCGCGCTCCATTCGTGACAATTTTGACGGATTTCGCGGATTACCCGCCACATTTCTGGATTGAACGGCAGGATCAGTTTCTGATTTGCGGGACGGACAGGGCAGTTTCGCAGGCTCGGCGAATGGGGTATCCGCCGGACAAGCTGTTCCGCACGTCGGGCATGATTCTGCGTCCGAATTTCTACCAGGAATTCACGCACAACAAGGCCGAGGAGCTGAAGAAGCTGGGGCTGGAACCGGACAAGCCGACGGGGCTGGTGTTGTTTGGCGGGCACGGGTCGGCACACATGCTGCGGATTGCGGAACGTCTGGAAGAACTGGCGGACAAGGTCCAGCTGATCCTGATCTGTGGACGCAATGAGAAGCTGGCGTCGGACTTGCGCGATATGAACTCGCGGCTGCGGATTCACGTGGTGGGTTTTACGCACGAGGTGCCGTATTACATGAGCCTGTCGGAGTTCTTTGTCGGCAAGCCGGGGCCGGGCAGTATCAGTGAGTCGCTGGCAATGGGGCTTCCGGTGATCATCGAACGGAATGCGTGGACGCTGCCACAGGAGCGGTACAACGCGGACTGGGTCCGGCGGCATGAAGTCGGTCTGGTGGTTCGGAGCTTTGGCAAGATCTGCACGGCGGTGGAACAACTGCTGGAACCGTCGACGATGGAGCGGTTCCGGCGGAGCGTGGCGAATGTGCGGAACCGGGCTGTGTTTGAGATCCCGGAAATACTCGGGAATATTATGGATAAACAACGATGACCATTCCGATGCTCGCCGGTGCGCTGCTGTTGTGCGGCTCGCTGGCAGGTCAGGATGTTTTTTTGCAGATGTCAGACACGCAGTTCGGCATGTATGCCAAAGACGCGGAGTTCTCTCAGGAAACGGCGAACTTCGAGTTTGCCGTTGCGTCGGCGAACCGGCTGAAGCCACGGTTCGCGATTGTGTGTGGCGATTTGGTGAATAAGGCCGGGGATTCGGCGCAAATTGCGGAGTATTTGCGGATTTCGGCGAAGCTGGATAAAGGTGTGCGGTTGTACCACGTGGCCGGGAATCACGATGTGGGGAATGAGCCTACGCCGGAGTCTCTGGCTGCGTGGCGGGATAAGTTCGGGCGGGATTATTACAGCTTTCGCGAGGGGGCTGTTTATGGAATTGTGCTGAATTCGAGTTTGATTCACTCGCCGGGTAAGGCTCAGGCTGAGTATGAGAAGCAGGATGACTGGCTGCGGGCGGAGCTGATGAAGGCTCGGGCTTCCGGGGCTCCTCATGTGGTGGTGTTTCAGCATCATCCCTGGTTTCTGGAGCGGGGGGATGAGGCGGATCAGTATTTTAATATTCCTTTGGTTCGGCGTCGGCCTTTGATTGAGTTGTTTCGTGATGCGGGCGTGCGGTGGTTATTTTCGGGTCATTATCACCGGAATGCTGTGGGTCGGGATGGGGAGATTGAGGCTGTCACTACTGGGCCGGTGGGGATGCCTTTGGGCGGGGCTCGGAGTGGGTTTCGGATTGTGCGGGTTGATGGGGCGGCGCTGCGGCATGAGTTTGTTGAGTTTGGGGCTTTGCCTAATCAACTGAAGTAAGTGGCGGATCTGGGGATCCGCTGCAGGCCTGGGGGCCTGCCCCCCTCTCATGTTGAGGTGTTCAGGGGTCAGGCTGTTGAGGTGTTCAGGGGTAAGGCTGTTTGCTTATTTTTCAGGTCAGCATTTTGTTTATTACGTTGCCGTGAACGTCGGTGAGGCGGAAATCGCGGCCCATGTGTTTGAAGGTTAGTTTTGTGTGGTCGAAGCCCAGGCAGTGCATCATTGTCGCCTGGAGGTCGTGAATGTGGACGCGGTCTTCGGTGATGTTGAAGCCGAGGTCGTCAGTGGCACCGATGGTTGCACCGGGCTTCATGCCGCCTCCGGCCATCCACATGGTGTACGCGTTCGGGTGATGGTCGCGACCGCCGTTTTCGGGATCTGAGGTGTTGCGGATTTCGACCATGGGTGTGCGGCCGAACTCGCCGCCCCAGACTACCAGTGTGGAGTCGAGCAGACCGCACTGTTTCAAGTCCTGGATTAGGGCTGCGGCGGGCTGGTCGGTGGCTTCACAATTCTTCAGCAGACCCTTGTTCAGGTTGGTGTGCTGATCCCATGAGGCATGCATCAGCATGACGTATCGAACGCCACGTTCCACCATGCGGCGTGCGAGCAGGCAGTTGGTGGCGAACTGCTTCGTCTTCTCGTTTTCAATGCCGTACATGTCGAGCGTGGACTTCGACTCCTTTGAGAAGTCGAGGAGTTCCGGCCCGGCGGTCTGCATGCGGAACGCGAGTTCGTAGGACGAGATGCGGGAGGCGATCTCCATGTCTCCTGTTTCCGACATGTGCTCGGTATTCAGATCTCGTATGGCGTCGATTCCGGCTCGCTGCGTCTCGGCGGTTACGCCCGGAGGGTTCGACAGGTACAGGATCGGGTCGCCTGAGCCGCGCAGCATGGTGCCCTGATAGACCGATGGAAGGAAGCCGCTGGAGAAGTTCGATGCGCCGCCGCTGGTGCCGACTCCCGATGACAGCACCGCGAAGGCGGGCAGGTTCTGCGACTCGCTGCCGAGCCCGTAGACAGTCCACGCGCCCATCGTCGGTCGGCCGAACTGCACGCTTCCGGTGAACAGCAGAAGCTGGCCCGGATGGTGGTTGAAGGCGTCGGTGCACATGGAGCGCACCATGGTGATGTTGTCGGCCTGTTTCGACAAATGTGGCAGGTAGTCCGAGAAGACCATGCCGCTCTGGCCGTGCTGTTTGAATTCCCGGGGGCTGGCGAGGACCGCGGCCGTCGGCTTGATGAACGCGAGCTTGAGGTCCTTTGTCATGGACGAGGGCAGGGGTTTGCCGTGCCACTTCTGAAGCTCAGGCTTGGGATCGAAGAGATCCATCTGGCTGGGGCCACCTTCCATGAACAGGAAGATGACGTTCTTTGCTTTGCCAGGGAAATGCGGCTTCCTGGGCGCGAGCGGATTGACGCGAGCCTGGTCACCCGTGGCTCCGTGAAGCAGGTCGCCGAGTGCGAGGGAGCCGAGTCCACAGCCTGCGGTTTTCAGGAAGTCGCGCCGTGCCGCAATGCGCCGGAGTTCGTTCGGGTTCATCTGTACATCTACTCCCGTGTGAGGAATTCGTCGAGGTTGAGCAGCACGCGGCTCACACCGGCCCATGCGGCTGCTTCCGTTTTTGTCGCGCCTTCGGGGACCATCGGCATGAGCAACGATGCCGACTTGGCATCCTTTGCCGCGATGCTGCTCTGCTGATCGAGATACGCCACCAGCCGCTCCTTCTCACGGGCGCTGGGTGAGCGGCCGAGGGCGAGCTGAAAGGCGTACTCGGCGCGATCTCCGTGCGATTCGCGGAGGACTCGATAGGCGAGTGCCTGGGCGGCTTCGAGGAACACCGGATCATTGAGCAGATTGAGGGACTGTAGCGGGGTGTTCGAGCGCGAACGGCGCGTGCAGGCGACGTTGGAATCGGGCGCGTCGAAGGTCATCAGCATGGGATACGGCGTGGTGCGCTGGAAGTGGATGTACAGGCCTCGGCGATACTTGTCCGCGCCTTCCGATTCATTCCATTTAACGCTGTTCGCATAGCCGAGTTCGGCGACTCCGGCGGGCTGCGGAGGTCGAACGCTGGGGCCGCCAATCTTTGTGTTGAGCAGGCCCGCGGCGGCGAGGGCGGAGTCGCGGATGAGCTCGGCTGTGAGGCGCGTGCGCGACTGGCGGGCGAGCAGCGTGTTTTCGGGATCTTTGGTGCTCAGTTCCGGGCGCGCCTTCGAGGACTGGCGATAGGCTGCGGAGGTGACGATGAGGCGGTGCATACGCTTCGTGCTCCAGCCTGTCTCGCGGAACTCGGTTGCCATCCAGTCGAGTAGTTCGGGGTGGGTGGGTTTGTCGCCCTGTGTGCCGAAGTCTTCCGAGGTTCGGACGATGCCGCGACCGAAGAACTCCTGCCACATGCGATTGACGGCGACTCTCGCGGTGAGGGGGTTCTCCGATGACGCGAGCCAGTTGGCGAATTCGAGGCGAGTGCGCACGGGTTTTGCGGAGAGGAACGCAGGGACGGCCGCGTCCACATCCGGCCCCTTCGTCTTGTAGTCGCCACCCTGCGCGATGTACATGCGCGGCGGCATTCCGTCCTCGGCTATGGCCATCGACTGCGTAATGGGCGGCAGGGTGGCGTCGAGTTTGGCGAGCTTTTCGCGGCATTCCTTCAGCTTCGCGGTGAGTTCTTTGTCGCGGTTGAAGTCGGGGCCAATGATGCGCAGAAAGCGCGTAGTCATGATGCGCGCCTGGCGGGTGTTGCGCTTGTCCATTGGGATGGCAAGCAGCTTGAGAGCGATGTCCGTGCCAGCTTTGAATTCGGTGACCTGGAAGTCCCACTCAAGGTCCTCGCCGGGCTTGTCGACGGACTGCTTCAGGCGCACTTCATACTGTGCCTGCCACTTCGGGATGTCGTACTCCTTCAGCAGAGCTTCGCGCTGTTTGTCGTACTCGGGGCGGGCTCGCAGATACGGGCCGATCTCGCCAGGCATGGGCGCGTCGATGTCGTTCTCTTCAAGGTTGTTGGCGTAGGCGAAGAGCGCGTAATAGTCCCGCTGGCTGATGGGATCGTACTTATGGTTGTGGCACTGCGCGCATCCGGCAGTGAGGCCGAGGAACACGGTGGAGATGGTGTTGGTGCGATTGATGTTCTGTTCGAAGCGCGCTTCGGTGCGGTCGACTCCGGCTTCGCGGTTGGTGAGGACGTTGCGATGGAAGCCGGTTGCGATTTTCTGCTCGACTGTGGCGTTGGGCAGCAGGTCGCCGGCAAGCTGCTCGCGCATGAACTGGTCATACGGCAGATCCTTGTTCAGGGCGTCGATGACCCACGTACGATATCGCCAGGCCCAGGGCCGGACCAGGTCCTTCTCATAGCCGTCGCTGTCGGCGTAACGGGCGAGGTCGAGCCACGGGCGGGCCCACTTCTCTCCGTAGTGAGGCGAGGCGAGGAGACGGTCGACGGTGCGCTCGTATGCGTCGGGACGGTTGTCGGCGAGGAAGTCGCGGAGTTCTTCCGGGGTTGGCGGAAGGCCGGTGAGGTCGAGGCTGACGCGCCGGAGCAGGGTGGCTTTCGTGGCTTCGGGGGATGGCTCGATGTTCTCGGCTTCGAGGCGCGCCAGGACGAAGGCGTCGACGGGATTGCGGACCCAGTCGCGGCGTCGCACTTCGGGCGTCGCGGGGCGCCGAACGGGCTGGAAGGCCCAGTGCTGGCTTCGCGCCGCGGACGGTGCGGCCGATGTGACCACCGGGTCGAGCTTTGCGCCTTCGTCAATCCAGGTGCGGATTGCGGCGAGTTCGGCCGGGGTGAGACGGTCGCCCATGGGCGGCATCTGGTAGCCCTTTTTCGGGCTGGTTACGCGGTCGATGAGAGGGCTTGTTGCGGCCTTGCCGGGCAACACGAGTTGCTTTGTGAGCAGCGATGCCGGGTCGTCGAGGCGCAGACCTGCCATCTGCTGTCCGGGTCCGTGGCATCCGAGGCAGCGTTTGGCGAAGACGGGCTGAACGTCGTGGCGGAAGTCAGCGGCGTTGAGAGACACCGCGACTGCCAGCGCGAGCAAGGCGGCTCGGGGCATGCCCTTATTGTATGGCAGTGATTCGCTACACTGTCCGTGGAGTCTGGAAACACGAAAAATGGCCTTCTGCACCAATTGCGGCAACAAGATGCCGGATGATGCTCGATTCTGCGCTGTCTGCGGGCAAGCTGTGGGCGCGGTACCCGGTTCGTCGATGCCGCCACCGCCACCGCCTTCGAGCGGCTATGCGTCGTGGAGCGCCGCGTCGGCGACGGCCCAGCCGCTGGATTACACGATTCAGGGGGACAACCTGCAGGTGGCCCGGGTGCGGCTTAAGGCCGGCCAGGAAGTGTACGCCGAGGCGGGCAAGATGCTGTACAAGACGCCGCAGGTTTCCTGGGAAACGAGGATGCAGGGCGAAAGCATCGGCCAGAAGATCTGGGGAGCGCTGAAGCGGAAGCTGATGGGCGAATCGCTGTTCCTGACTTACTTCCGTGCGACGGCGGATGGCGAAGTTGGATTCGCCGGTTCGTATCCGGGCCGCATCCAGCCGTTCCGCCTGCGGGCGGGGGAATCGGTGATGGTGCAGCGCGACAGCTTCCTGTTTGCGCAGAACACGGTGACGCTGAACGTGGCTTTCGTGAAGAAGCTCGGGGCCGGGTTCTTCGGCGGCGAGGGCTTTATTCTGGAGAAACTTACCGGTCCTGGTGAAGTGTTTATCCATGCCGGTGGCGACTTTGTGGAGTTCACGCTGGGGCCGGGTGAGGTGCTTCAGGTGGATACTGGCTGCATTGTCGCTTTCGATGAATCGGTGCAGTACGACATCCAGTTTGTGGGCGGGATCAAGACCGCGATCTTTGGAGGCGAAGGTCTGTTTCTGGCCACGATGACTGGGCCCGGCCGGGTGATTGTGCAAAGCATGACACTGGAGAAACTACGACGCGAACTGGCTCCTGGTATGACGAAGGGCGGCGGGGATGAACGTGGTCCACTGGGTAACTTCACCGATCTGTTTGGCAGTGAGGACCGATGATTTTCAAAGTACTGTTTCTGTCAGCGGCTGGTTATCTGGCGTATCGCTATATTGGCCGCTCCAACAAGAAGGCGAAGGAGTTGAATCAGGCTTCTTCCGCAATTCGGGGGACGGTGGAGATTCTTCCTCCCGAACCGGCGTCCGAATCGCTGAAACCCGCCCGTAGTTCGGGGATGATTTCTTCGCCGGCGGCTGAGGATTTGGGTCGCAAGTACTGACTGATTACGAGGGTGATACTTAGACGCTGAGCTTGTGGATCAGGTAGTTAGTCCTCGTCGTAAACTGCGACAGGCTCCAGGTCTTCGGCTTCGCAGACCTTTCGGTTACCCTTGTCAAGAGTTTTCTGAGAGAGATCCGGTTAGTAAATGAGCCTTCATTTTGCAACAGGCTTCGGCGGCATTTCCTGCGATTCAGGCCTTGACGATGCGATTTTGGGTGTCCCGGCGAGTCCCGGGGTGTTTGCGGTATGGCCAAAAGAGGGGGAGCCGTATGTGGCTCGTGCGGGGGACCTTCGGCGCCGGCTGCAGCGGCTGCTCAAGAAACGCGACAAGCCCGGCAAGTTGCTCAACCTGCGGGATGTGGCCGAGCGGGTAGAGTACTGGCCAGTGAGCTCGAGACTGCAGTCATGGCTGGTGCTGCACGAGTGCGCGCGCCGGTACCTTCCGGCTACTTACACGGACTTACTCAAGCTGAGGTTCCCTCCGTATGTCCGGGTGCTGACGGCAAACACGTTTCCGCGAACGCAGGTATCGACGCGGATCCACGGGCCTGGGTTCACCTATGGTCCGTTTCGATCGCGGGCGCTGGCGGATCAGTTCGAGCACGATCTGCTGGATCTGTTCCAGATACGACGATGCCAGGAGGATCTGGCACCGTCGCCGGATCATCCGGGGTGTATCTACGGTGAGATGAGCATGTGCGTTCGGCCGTGCCAGGCCGTGGTTAGTGTGGAGGAATATGCCAGCGAGGCGCGGCGGGTGACCGAGTTTCTGCGGAGCGAGGGCAAGTCGGCGCTGCATTCGGCGCAGGACGCGCGGGACCGGCTGAGTGCGGAGATGGAGTTTGAGGCCGCGGCCCGTCAGCATGAGAGGGTGGAGCGCATCGAGGCACTGGTGCGGCTCAAGGAAGAACTGGCGCGGGAGGTGGGGCAGCTGTGCGGCGTGTCGGTGCAGGCGGGTCCGAGGCCCGGGACGGCGAGTTTGTGGTTCCTGGTGGGGGCTGTGTGGCGGAAGCCGCTGCTGTTTGCGGGCGACAGCATGGAGACGATTCCGCTGGACCGGCGGCTGCGGGAACTGGTGCAGAAGCTGGAGCTGGCCGAGGTGTCACCGCGCGAGCGGGAAGAGCATGCCGCGATACTCGCGCGGTGGTACTGGTCGAGCTGGCGGGACGGAATCTGGATTCGCTGCGAGAGTCTGGAGAAGCTCTCGTACCGGCGTTTATCGACGGCGGTGTCGAAAGTTGTACACGAGTCGGTTGCTGCCGCGTCTGACTCGATGGAAAAGGGGGCGGATTCGCCAAACTAGATGAAAAAAGCTTTACTTTTGCTGGGGATGGCTCTTATGCTTTCCGGCTGTGGAAGCGTTCGGATTAATCGAATTTTGGCTGATCCATCGCGTTACTCGAACCGCAGTGTGAGTGTGGAGGGTCGCGTGGTGAGTGTGGTGGGCGCCCTCAACATGGGTCTGTACGAAGTGGACGATGGCACGGGCCGCATTTTCGTCGTGTCGACCCGGGGCGTGCCGACGAAGGATGCGCGGGTGAAGGTAGATGGCACGGTGCAGCCAGGGATCAACGTGATGGGCCGATCCCTGGGGACGGCGATCAAGGAATCGGGTCACCGGGTTCGGTATTAGGCAGAACCGGGCCTGCTTTAGCGGGTGTGGCTATGGCCGGTGGGACGGTACCTTCCAGGTTGGAGGCGATGATGGGTTCGCCCATGAGTGGGACTCCGTTGAGCTCGGCCACCCGGAAGATGGCTTCGGTCTCCTCCTGTGTCGCCGCGGTGGTGCTCAGCAGCACGTTGGGATCCCAGCGGTCGATACCGAACTGCGTGGAGGCGGCTGATGCGACAACGCCGTCGCCGACGTGGAGGAAGACGACTCTCCGTGTGCCCCAGTTGCGGGACAGAAACTCGCGCCCGCGAAAGACTCCTGGGCGGGTGTTCGGGAACTGGGTCTGCACGGCGGCCCACTGCTCCGCGGTACAGATGAGCACTACAGCATAAACTTGCAGGCGGACTGGCCGCAGCGCGTTTTTCATTCCACCGTCCGTTCCATGAGGGCGCGCCAGCGACGTACGGGCGGGTCCTCGCGGTCCATGTAATCCTCGAGCTGCAGCATTTGCAGCCCATATGTTTCGAACAAGCGGATCTCGTGTTCGGTAAGCGGCCACGGCATGTCGCCGGGCGGATCCTGTTCATTGCGGGCTCGAGCTACGACAAGTAACCTGCCGTTATCACCGACCAGCGAGGCCACGGCCGCGATGGTTTGCGGCCGAAGCTGGGGGGGCAGCGCCTGCACGGTGTAGCACTCCAGTACGAAGTGGAAGGCGCGGGTCCAGTCCGAAGGCAGGTTGAACAGATCTGCGCACACGTACTGCACGCGCGAGTCGGCCCAACGTTGCCTGGCCCATTCGATGGCGGTTGGGGCGATGTCAAATGCAGTGACGTTGAAGCCGTGCTGTGCCAGCGCCTCGGCATCTTCTCCGAGTCCGCAGCCGACTACGAGTGCGCTGCGTCCAGCAGCTTCCGGAAGTTCGCGGTGCAGCCATTCGAGAACGCTGCTGTTGGCATGCGCGGCCACCCAGGGGATGCGGTCCTGATCGCCTTCGGCCTTTTTGTAAAGCACGTCGAACCACGCGGCCGGATCGTTCTGGCTGAAGTGCTGCTGCGCGACGGCGCGGGCGAAGGAGCGATCAGGCATTGCGTCTCCCCATCAGCGCATCCACTGCTTCGATTGCCTGGTTGAGCACGATGGCGGAGTCGCGTTGCTCCACCTTGACGATCTGCCGCGGACCTGGTCCCCAGGGCTGCCAGCGTTCGAACATGCGGTCCGTGGGGAAGCCGGCGAAGATGGAAACCAGTGGTACGCCACGGGCCGCCGCGATATGCTGACCGGCCGAATCGTAGCCGACGTACAACTGCGCCTGCGCGATGAGACTGGCGAAGCCGGCGAACGATCCGGTCCATATCTGGAGTTCGGGGATCTTCTGCTGCAGGGCTCGAACGCGCTCTGCTTCTTCGCCTCCGCCCCCTTCATCGACGATGACACTGAAGCCCCGGCCAATGAGGGCGCGCAGCAGGTCTTCTTCGAACGGATCTTCGAGGCGCTTGTCTGCGTTCTCACCGACACCCAGGCTGACGGCGACCTCGGCGGGCATGGTCTGTTGCTCCGGTGCGATCCATGCGCGGCCGGGCTCATTAAACACTTCCCAGGCCCAGCGCGAAGCGAGTTTCGGCAGCGGCTCATTCGAAGACGAATAGTAGCAGCGGCTCTCGAAGAAGAAGTAATCCTTCTCATCGCACACGGGCAGTATGCCGAGCTGTGTGAGGCGCGAATCGGGATCGACGACGATGCTGTCGGGTGCAAAGAATTCGCCCCACTGTTTCAGCCGGTCGACGAGACTGCCGGAGCGTGGATAGCTGAACGGCATGTGGAGTATGCGCGGATCTTCAGCGAACAACTCGAAGTTCTTGCGTGGGCCAACGAAGCGGATGGAGGACTGCGGGAATCGGCGCTTTACCGAGTCCATGATGACGCTGGTTACGGCCACATCGGCGCCGAGCGTCACGCGTGACAACACGAATACGGTCTTAACGTCTTTGTGTTTGCAGGGCCGGACCTTGCGCACGCGTTCATAGCGTCCCACCAGATCGAGGGCTTTCCATTCGGGCCGCAGCAGCTCGACGACCCGGCTGAAGAGGCGGGCGTACTCGTCGCACAGCGCCGGCTCGAACAGGTCGCCCAGGCGCTCAATGACCACGGAGAACAGCATGCGGCCTTCGTCCTCAATGAGCGCGCGCCGCAACAGGTAGTCGGGCCACGGGGCGCCTTCGAGGATACAGGCCAGCAGTTCGGCCGAAGCCGACTGCTCAATGTGACAGGTACTTGCCAACCAGTAACTCCAGCTTCTTCCGGGTCTCGTCAGGAACGGCGGCAGGACTTGTGATGAGAGCGTGCTTCAGGGCCGATCCACATTTGCAGGTCCGCGATTCAGGCATGGCAGCCACAGTCGCGGCCACAACTTTCGCGGCGTTCTCGGCGTTCTGTACCAGGTTGTCGATGATCTCAGAAACAGTGACAGCTTCGTGGCCTTCATGCCAGCAATCGTAGTCAGTCACCATGGCGACGGTGACGTAACACATCTCAGCTTCGCGTGCGAGCTTCGCTTCCTGCAGGTTGGTCATGCCGATCACGTCCATTCCCCAGGATCGATACACGTTCGATTCGGCGCGGGTGGAGAACGCGGGACCCTCCATGCATAAATACGTTCCACCACGCTTCGCGGTAATGCTGGTGGTGGCACAGGCTGCTTCCACTTGCGCGGCGAGCTCACTGCAAACCGGGTCGGCCATGCTGACGTGCGCTACCAGGCCATCGCCGAAGAATGTGGAAATGCGTCCGGCTGTGCGGTCGAAGAACTGATCGGGGATGACGAACTCGAGCGGCTTGTGCTCTTCCTTCAGTGAGCCTACGGCGCTGAGCGAAACAATACGTTCCACGCCGAGCGTTTTGAAGCCCCAGATATTGGCGCGGAAGTTAAGTTCGGACGGCATGTAGCGATGACCTTTGCCGTGCCGCGCGAGGAATGCCACTTCCTTGCCCTCGAGCGTGCCAATGACGTAGGGATCCGATGGCATGCCCCACGGGGTTTCCACTGTGACTGCCTGGTGTGCTTCAAAGCCAGGCATGTGATACAGCCCGCTGCCGCCGAGGATTCCGATGCTTGCTTTCAACGCTGCGTTGCTCCCTTCATCCATTCTTCCGTTACTGACCACGGATCGCGTCTGCGCGCCGCGACGTCGCGTGGGCGCTGCGAACCTCGGCGACAGCCTCTCCGATTCCTGTCCCTGTTCCTGCGGAGCAACGGATTACCGGTCTTGCGCCCCGCGGCGGCCTCAAGGTCACCGGCTGCGCGCTCAGCGCCGGGCAAATCCCATTTGTTCAGCAGGAAAAGGTCGGCGATTTCCATCATACCCGCTTTCATGGCTTGTACCTCGTCTCCCAGGCTCGGCACCAGTACTATTGCTGTTACTCGGCGACGCGCACGATGTGGATCGCGGATTGTCCGGCTCCCACGGTCTCAATCGGGATGATGTCGAAATCGGCTGATGCCGATGGTG
Source organism: Bryobacteraceae bacterium (assembly GCA_034408745.1). Taxonomy (GTDB): domain Bacteria; phylum Acidobacteriota; class Terriglobia; order Bryobacterales; family Bryobacteraceae; genus JAWXCM01. The sequence goes on along the minus strand of JAWXCM010000411.1, from coordinate 2,766 downwards.
AGGGCTCGGCCGGTGTGCGACCAGGGTCTATCGCGATGCGACCAACTCCTGCTCGCTGCTGGTTTTGTAGCGGCGTGCCACGTAGTCGTTCAGCATGCCGATGAAGGTAGCCACGATGCTGTCGCCGCGGAGCGTGATGGCGAGCTTGCCGTCGACGTACACGGGCGCTACGGGCTCTTCGAACGTGCCTGGTAGTGAGATGCCGATGTTGGCGTGCTTCGATTCGCCGGGGCCGTTGACGACGCAGCCCATTACCGCGACCTTCATCTCTTCGACGCCAGGGTACTGTCCCTTCCACACCGGCATCTGCTGGCGGAGGTACGTCTGGATCTGGTCGGCCATCTCCTGGAAGAACGTGCTGGTGGTCCGACCGCAGCCGGGGCACGCGGCGACCTGCGGGGTGAAGCTGCGGAGCTCGAGGGACTGAAGGATTTGCTGCGACACGAACACTTCTTCGGTGCGGTCGCCGTTGGGCATTGGAGTGAGCGACGCGCGGATCGTGTCGCCGATACCTTCCTGCAGGAGCACGCCGATTCCAGCCGTTGTCGCCACCACGCCCTTGGCGCCCATGCCGGCTTCGGTGAGGCCGAGGTGCAACGCGTAGTCGCTCTGCCGGGCCAGCTCGCGGTAGACGGCGATCAGGTCCTGTACGCCGCTCACTTTGGCGCTGATGACGATTTTCTCCTTCGGCAGGCCGTAGCTCATGGCGGCCTCGGCGGAGAGTATGGCGCTGGCGACAATCGCGTTGCGCATCACCTGGCGTGCGTCGAGCGGCTCCGGCAGCAGATTGTTTTCATCCATCATGCGCGTGAGGAGGACGCCGTCGAGAGAGCCCCAGTTGACCCCGATGCGGACGGGCCGGTTGTACTCGATGGCGGCCTCGATCATGGTGCGGAAGTTGTCGTCGGTCTTGCGGCCGATGTTCACATTGCCCGGGTTGATGCGGTATTTGGCGAGGGCGCGGGCGCAGTCGGGGTACTTGCGGAGGAGGATGTGGCCGTTGTAGTGGAAGTCGCCGACAAGCGGGACCCGCACGCCGAACATGCTGAGGGTTTCGGCGATCTTCGGGACTGCGCGGGCGGCCTCGTCGGTGTTGACTGTGATGCGGACCAGCTCCGAGCCGGCCTGCGCCAGAGCCATCACCTGATTTACCGTGGACGTTACATCGGCGGTGTCTGTGTTGGTCATGGACTGCACGACGACCGGGTTGTTGCCTCCGACGATCACACCGCCTACATTGACCGCTACCGATTTACGCCGCGGGTTTGCCGCCATAAGATCTTTCCTCCTGCAGAAAGACCTATTTTACCGTGGGTTGTATGGTGATTCGTCCGGCTGAGTTTGGCGACATTCCGGCAGTGCTTCGGATTTATAACGCGGGGATTGCGTCGGGGCTGACAACGTTTGAGTGGGAGATGCGGCGGGAGTCGGATATCGAGCGCTGGTTTAGCGACAGGTACCCGTTCTTTGTGGGCGTTGAGGAGGGTGAGGTTCTGGGATTTGCGGTTACGGGGTCTTACAGTCCGCGGCCCTGTTATGCGGGCGTGGCGGATTTTTCGGTGTATGTGGACGGGCGAGCTCGAGGGAAGGGAGTGGGCTCGGCCGTGCTAGTGGCGGTGATGGACCGGGCTCGAGAGGTCGGGTTTCACAAGTTTGTCGGGCGCGTGTTTTCCGACAACCAGCCGAGTCTGCGACTGCTGGGAAAGCTGGGGTTTCGTGAAGTGGGGACGCATCACCGGCACGGGCAGGTCCGGGGGGCGTGGAAGGACGTAATCGTGGTAGAGTGCCTGCTGTGAAACTGTTGTGTTTGCTGGTTGCGGTTTGTGGAGTGCTGGTGGCGGATGAGGCGAAGCTCGACGGACACAAGGTGTATTACGAAGCCTCGGGGAAGGGCTCGCCGGCACTGGTGATGGTGCACGGGTGGACGTGTGACCTGACGTTCTTCGCTCCGCAGGTGGCTGAGCTTTCGAAGACGTACAGGGTGCTGGCGATCGACCTGCCGGGTCATGGCAAGAGCGACAAGCCGGAGATCACGTATGACGGGAAGTTGTTCGCGCGCGCTGTTCTGGCGGCGATGGATGCGGCGAAGATCGACAAAGCTGTTCTGATCGGCCACAGCATGGGTTTGCCGGTGATTCGCAATGTGTACGCCGAAGCTCCCGCGAGGGTTGTGGGGCTGATCAGCATAGACGGCGCGGTGTTCACAGGGACGATGGGCGATTTTCCGGAATCGATGCGTGGTGCAGAGGGCATGAACGTGCGACGGAAGATGGTGGGGACGATGTTTGTGGCGTCGACGCCGGAGGCCCTGCGGAAGGAGATCGAGGCGAAGATGCTGGTGGCTCCCGACTATGTCGCGGTCAGCGCGATGCGGGATGGTGTGCCGTCACCACTGTGGAAAGAGCCTGTCGGCGTGCCGGCGCTGGCGATTCAGCAAAAGCGGAATAATTCGACCACCGTGCGAAAGCACTTCGAGGATGCATTTACGCAGCTCGATTACCGGGAGATGGAAAATGTCGGGCATTTTCTGCATCTGGAAAAGCCGGCGGAAGTAAATCGAATGATATTGGACTGGGTGAAGGGGAAATGACGCCTGAGCAGTTCATGTCGCGCGCGATTGCGATTGCGGCCGGGAATGCGGCGAGCGGCGCTGGCGGCCCGTTTGGAGCGATTGTCGTATGCCGGGGGGAGATCGTGGCCGAGGGCGTGAATCTGGTAACGTCGACGAACGATCCTACTGCGCATGCTGAGGTGGTAGCGATCCGG
>JAWXCM010000410.1:0-52690 GCA_034408745.1 Bryobacteraceae bacterium | reverse complement strand
TCCCGGCACCGCCGCGATGGCACAAACAGCGCCCGCAATCCACAGAGCGCGTCTCATCACGGCATCACCTCCAGCACCCTCGCGGCACCAATCAGTTTCGGCGACGCCTGCACGCTGCCGCCCTCGGGGATCTCGACAGGTGTCGACTCCGCGGTAAGCTGGCTCAGCAGATCGGGGTTGCGCCAGTCGACCGGTGTGGATGGCATTTCCAGCGCATACAGCCGGTATTTCCCCGGTGTCAGCCCGGTAAGCTCGAACTTGCCGTCGGCTTTGGTGGGTGCGCCGGAGTAGAAACTCATCACGTGCCGGAACTTCTCCTCGGGCGCCAGCACCAGCAGCGCCCGAGTTTGCCTCGCGCCTTCCGCCAGTTGCCCGGTGAGCGTCCCGCCTCGCGAACTCACTACAATCTGCAACGCCGCGGGAGCTTTCAGGCCGATCTCCATCTCTTCGGTGAGCACATCCTGCTCGCCCAGCCGCATCGATTTCAGGAACCCGCCCTTCGGCAGCGGCCGCACGCTGATGTCCCAGATGGAAGGCGGCACCTGGTCGAATACAAAAGACCCGTCAGCAGAGGGTGTGACGCGCTGCATATTCGGTCCGGTTCCGATGCCCACCGGCGAGGTCAACTCCACGGCAACCTGCGACATCGGCACTTTGGTGTCGCCCTCCATGACCACCTTGCCCCTCAGCGACACCGCCGGGGTCAGCGTCAGGGCGACATTGTCGACATCGCCCTTCACGTCCACTTTCTGCACTGCCCAGAAACTCTTGTCGCCAGCCTGCATCGACGCCGTTACCCGGTACGATCCGGCGTGCAGATTCGGAATCTGGAACTGGCCGTCCGCGGGATTCACACCGGCACCGTGGTAATGCCGCGACTGGCGGTCGTCATCGCCGAAAGCCTGGACCATCAGGGGTGGCATTTGAGGTCCTCGACCCGGCGCCCCGGCTTCGGGCATTGGCGGGAGGTTCGTAATGCGCCCGCGAATGCTGCCCATCCGCTCCTGCTCCAGTCGAAAATCGATGCCCTTAAGCTGCTGTCCGGACTGCAGCACCAGCGGGGCCGCTTTCTTCCAGTCCGCCGTGCCGCCCTGGAACTGTCTGTTGTAGCCGACGGGCATTTCGCCCGGTGTCACCATCATGCGAGTATTCTGCGCCGTAGCGGAAAGATAGAAGCGTCCGGAAACGGGAGCAACCATGCGGTACTCACCCCGGTCATTGGTCCGCGTCTGGTTCACCGTCATCAGCTCGCGAGTGCCTCGCGGCCACGCCGCGCGCGCCATCTGGACAACTGCGCCGGTGATTGGCTCTCCGTCGCTGTCCGTCACTACGCCCGAGACCACCACGGGACGAACCAGCCGGACCACGATGTCGTTGCGCCGCTCTCCATTTGCCAGCGTGAGCAGCTTGCCCGCCTGCCCCGGAGTGTCGGCCCATGACCCCATGCCGGCGCCTTCCTTCATCGCGCTGATCGTGAAGGAACCGGCGGGAAGAGAATCCACCTGGAATCGCCCCGACCCGTCCGTCTGCTGCGCCGCCCAGGCAGGAGGGCTTCCCTGCGCGTACACGGTAACCACAGCCTTGCGGACAGGCGCCCCGGTCGCATGGTCGACCACCGTGCCGGCGATCACTCCGGTTCCCGCAGGCTGGCCGAACAAAGCCACGGCACCCAGCAGGGGCAGGCACATCAACTGGCGTAGCATCGAAAAAACTCCTGGCATCGACTACCAAAGACGCCATCACGAGCCATTTTGGCTACGGCTCACCCAATTTTCACACTTTTGTGTACGTTAATTAAAGGAACCGCCCATGATTCAAAACCGATCGATGCCGCAATCCACTGTAATTCCCGAAATCTCGACGGCGAACGCGTGGTTACCCAGCGCCCCTGCCAGGAACGTGCCCGGTTCCGGAGTGTCGGAGATACCCGCCGGTGTGGTTGAGCCATCGGGATTCAAATCCCACTGGAACGCGGGGGCATCGACAACAGTTTTTTCAGGCAGCCCTCAGAAATCTTAAAAATGCGCTCACCGATGGGTCAACAGCGAGGCCGAGTCTCGGTCCAGATAAACTGCGGCGTCGGGATATCGCTGCACCAGCGACGCCGGACAAGCTTCCGAAACAGGCCCCTCCACCGCACATCGAACGGCCTGCGCCTTGCGAAGCTCTGGCACCGAGCACACCCACCGGCCCATGCGCAGAAGTGCCGAACAGGTGACGGTGCACGCCTCAAGCGGCACCTCATCGAGGGATGAAAAGTGCCCTTCCCCGACCTGCTGGCGCCGGCAGGCATCATCCAGCGTGACTCGCCGAACCGTGTGTGAATCCTCGAAATCGGCTACATGCGGATCGTTGAACGCGATGTGCCCGTTCTCGCCGATTCCGAGGAACGTCACGTCGATCGGCGCGGCGTCCAGCAACTCGCTGTACCGGCGCAACTCCGCGTCCAGATCCACCGCGTCGCCTTCCATGTAGTGAACTGTCCGCGGATGCACCCGCTCCTCGACACGCGTGCGTATCCAGCGTCGAAAACTCGCCGGATGATCCGCGCTCATCCCGGCATACTCATCCAGGTGGAACATGTCCACCACGGACCAGTCGATGCCCGGCGACGTGGTGAACGCCTCCACCGTATGCAGTTGCGAGTTGCCCGTCGCGACCACGATCCGAGCCTGACCGCGAGCTGCAATCGCCGCCCGCACTACCTCAGCCGCATCCGCCGCGGCAGCCACCCCGAGTTCGAGGGACGTATCAAAAATCCGTAGCTCCATCACTCCATACTTACAGGGCGCCAACTTCGATACGATAGGAGCGCGATGAATCGACACCTTGTGGCGATTGCGATCGCGTGTGCGATGCCGCTGTGCGCGCAGACGCAGCAGGGGAGTGCTCAACCCAAACTGCAGGCCCTCATTATCACAGGGCAGAACAACCACGACTGGCGAGGGACAACCCCGGTGCTGCGGGAGATCCTCGAGGCCACCGGGCGTTTCGAGGTTCGCGTTACCGAAGAGTTTCGCGGTACCGGGCCGGCCACACTGGCTCCTTACGACCTGGTCATCCTCAACTACTTCGACCGTGCGAAGCCGGAGCTTCGCTGGGGCGATGCCTCCGATGCGGCCCTCCTCGAATACGCCAGGTCCGGCAAAGGGCTCGTTGTATATCATTTCTCCACCGCCGCATTTGTCGGATGGTCCGAATATGAAAAGATTTCGGGCGGTAATTGGCGACCGAATAGCGGACACCATTCGGCAAAACACGACTTTACCGTCAAAATCACCGACGCCACGCACCCGATTACGAAGGGCTTGCCCCCGTCGTTGCTGCAGCCGAATGACGAGTTGTACGCCAATCTGAAGTGGCAGCCCGCCGGGACGTACCGCGTGCTGGCGACAGCGTATGACGACCACTCGCTGTACGGCGGCAAAGCGCGGCAGCCCATCCCAGGGCCCGGCCTCGACCACCCCATGCTCTGGACCACGCAGTACGGAAAGGGCCGCGTATTCACTACCGCGCTCGGCCACGACGTACCCGCGCTCAGAACGCCCGCCTTCATCGTCACCTTCACGCGCGGGTGCGAATGGGCCGCTACCGGGCAGGTCACCATACCGGGGACGGTGGCGCCTTGATCGCCGCTGCTGGTGTGCTCAGGGCTGGGTTCGAGGGGGCACAGGCGCAGAGGCAAGAATGATAAGCGGCCGATTCAGTTCGGTTCGCCACAACGCTGGATCAGACCCCGAGTCCGGTCCTGCGATATACACTTCCCACATGTTGGCCGCAGGCTCGTGGCCCTGGGCCTTGATCCACGCATTGAACTCGGTCCACGCCTTGCTCAGGCCTTCGTACGGCCCGATGTAGCTGGTTCGGGCCACCGTGCACGCAGGCAGACTCGAGGGCACCACACGCTCGTTTGGTTCCACAGGTTCGGCCACCGGTACGCCGACCTCGAAGTCGAACATGTCGGGATCCATTCGGAAATGGTAGGAGAACATCGAACCCATCGGTGAAATACCTTGCGCTTTGAGCGACGTGTACAACTCGCGCATGGCAGGTCCCATCACGGTCCGGATCTCCGACCGCGGAATATTCAGTCGAATTACCGCAGTGTGTTCTTCGGGATGCTCAACAATGCGAGGCATTCCATCAGTAAACCACAGAATTCGCAGTCTGGCGAATCTCCAGACAGCCCTTCCCAAGGGGTAACAGCTTGCCCGGATTCAGCCTGCAGCCGGGGTCGAACAGGTTCTTCAGGCTTGCAATCATGTCCAGCGTCTCGTCGGAAAACTGTTTCGACATCAGCTCCATCTTTTCCATGCCGACGCCATGCTCCCCAGTGATGGAGCCGCCCACGGAAATGCAGTACGAAAGAATATCCTCACCCGCGTGCTGCGCCTTTTCCAGCTCACCCGGCTTGCGGGCGTCGAACAAAATAATCGGGTGCATATTTCCATCGCCCGCGTGGAAAATATTGCTGATGCTGAGTCCGTATTTATCCGCCACCTGACCGATATATCGCAGTGTCTCCGCAATTCGTGTCCGCGGCACCACGCCGTCCTGCACGTAGTAATAAGGGCTGACCCGCCCCACCGCGCCGAAAGCGTTCTTGCGGCCCTTCCACAACAGATCCCGCTCTTCCGGTGTCTTCGCCAGCCGAAATTCACGGGCCTTGCACGCCAGACACGCCTGTCGAATCTGCTCCATCTGGTGGTCGACCGTCTCCTGCAGGCCCTCCACCTCGATCAGCAGCACCGCCTGCGCATCCATCGGATAACCGGCGTGCGTCGCCTCTTCCACCATGCGCAGCATGACGCCGTCCAGCATCTCGACAGCAGTCGGCACAATCGCCCGTGCCGTGATCTCAGCCACCGTGTCGCCTGCATCGTCGGTGCGGTCGTAAATCGCTAGCGCCGTCTTCACCGCCTCCGGAGCCTTCATCAGCCGCACGAACACTTTCGTGATCAGGGCCATCGTGCCCTCCGATCCCGTGAACAACCCCGTCACATCGTAGCCAGCCCGGTCGAACGTGCGCCCTCCCGTCTCGATCACCCGGCCATCCGGCAGCACGGCCTCCACGCCCAGCACGTGATTCGTAGTCACCCCGTAGGCCAGGGTGTGCGGACCACCCGCGTTCTCCGCCACATTCCCGCCGATGGTACAAGCCCGCTGGCTCGACGGATCCGGCGCGTAAAAGTACTTGCTTCCCTGCACGGCGAGCGTGATGTCGAGGTTCACCACCCCCGGCTCCACGATCGCCACCTCGTTCTCGTAGTCGATCTCGAGAATCCGGTTCATCCGGGCAAATGCGATCATCAGACCGCCCTGCCGCGGAATCGCCCCGCCACTCAGCCCGGTACCCGCGCCTCGTCCGACAAACGGAAGATTGTGCCGGTTCGCGATCCGCACAATCTCCACCACATCGGCAGTCGAGCGCGGAAATACAACGATGTCGGGCTGGTGCTTGTCCACCCCGCCGTCGTATTCGTACAGGGACAAGTCCTGCTTCGCCGTGAGCACACCCCGTTCACCGAGGAGCCGTTCCAGTTCGCTCCGGGCCGACTCCGGAATCAAAGCAGAGACCTCATCGAATTCACGATTTCCGGGTCGTTCCAGTTGCGCGGGCCAATGTACTTCTGCACCACTTTGCCCTCGCGGTTGATCACGTAAGTCTCAGGCCATTTGAAACTGCCGTAGCTGCTGCTGATGTCCTCCTTCGGATCCCGCGCCACCTGAAACGAGGGCCGGTTCTGCTGCAGAAAAGCACGGTACGCCTTCTCATTGCGGTCGATACTGACACCGAGCACCACCACTCCGTTCGGCGCCATTTTCTGCGCGAACTGATTGAGAGAAGGCATCTCCTCCACGCACGGCGGACACCACGTCGCCCAGAAGTTCACCACCAGCAGCTTGCCACCAAAATCCGTGGTACTGATTCGCTGGCCGGACTCGGTCGTGACTGTGAAGGAGGGGGCGCGCTCGCCGGGCTCCACAACATGCTGCTCGAACTGGTCGTGGATCGCATACAGGAATCCGCCGAACAGCACGGCGAAGAGAATGCCGAGCACCTGATTGTTTCTTGCCATCTTCTTCAATTATAAAGCGGTTCTGCCACGACCTGTCCCGCCCCCCCTGCGACGGTGTGATGTTTCATTCGCGCCGAAACGTCTCGGTACACTATGTGGGCCGCTGATCCATGACGCAACTTCGCGCAGACGATCAGTGTATTTGGCGATTTCCTGGTGCTGTTCGCGATTATCAGTGTCCTCATCGAAGGATCGTTCGGCTGGCACGCGTACGTCGCGGGAGCACTCGGGAACGTCATCGCGTACGCGCTCATCCACTATCTCGTTCCCTCAGGTCGCAAGGGATAAACTGCCAAACGTCATTCGCCTTGGTCGGCCCCGTGCCAACGAATCGACGAGTCACAACATTCTCAACGGGCACCTTTACTTCTTCCGTGATACGGTGCGGGCAGAAATGTTGCCCTTCCTTCTCTTCGCGATGTTCTTGCTGCTGGTGGTTGTTCGATATTGGGTCGAAGGGCTACGAGACGATATCGCAACACTTCGAACAGGACTGCAATCCGCGCGGTACGAACTTACTTTGCTGCAAAACGTCAAGCCCGTCACCCACACGTGTGTGCCTCTGCGACGTATTGCGAGCCTGAACCTGTCATTCAGCCGGAAGTTTCTCTCATCGACGGTGGGCCTATCCGAAGAGGAACTGTCTTCGTTAGAAGGGCACGTGTTCTTCGCGCCCGATGATCGCCCGCCGATACTGTTCGACACGGTGTTCGTGGCTGTCGAGGACTGGGGAAGTCACTTTACGTTCCGTACTATCGATAGGGCTGACGACGATCCTGTTCGCCAGCGGCATGCCTACCGTGGAGAACGCTATCAACAGAAGCACGAGGAGGTACTGCTGTGGACGCGTAAGATTTCCTTTAAAGATCACGATCCCACAATGCCAGAAGGCTTGTCCAAGTCACGACTCCAACTACGGTCTTTCAATGGCCACATCCAGCTCATAGGAGTGTGTGGCAGATTCGGCATGACGTACGACCTCGACGTGCAGGAACAACACATTTTCCTCGACATTTCGCCATGGGGACAAGGTCTCGGGAGCTTCGCGAAGCCAAATGAGTCATGGGACGGGCATGGCCCGGGAGAAACATACCCGTACCGCGCTTCGGACGCGTACATCAAGTTCGAGTGCAACGATACCGCCACTGGACTCTACTGGTCACTAGAGGTTATCGACAACAGCCCGTCTGCTAACTTGCTGAGCATCGCCGCGCCCGTGGCTGAAGCCACACCGGGAGGCTTAACGGCAGCCTCCGCCGGAGTACCATAGGAAACAGAAATGGCAAAACTTGTAATTGACCTCGACGCGATCATCGTCCAGCTTGAGACGCAGAAGGACGCGATTGAGCGAGCACTGGAAGCACTCCGGGGAGGACCACGACGGGGACGCCCGCCCGGTCCACAGAAAAAGACCGCTGCAAAAAAGACCGCCAAGAAGAGCAGTGGACTCAGTGAAGCGGGGCGCGCGAAGCTCTCAGAGGCCATGAAGAAGCGCTGGAGTGCGAAACAGACCAAGCCGGGCGCAAAGAAGGCCACCAAGAAAACAAGCTCTGAGTGAGGCTGCGTAAATCATCGCTCCCGTCCCGCGTTCTCCGAGGACGCGGTCGTCGTGAGGCCACCGCCACGGCCCGTGTGGTGGGGTGGCGGCAATTCGATCAACCAGTACTTCCCTCTCTATTGCATCCCTGCGCCCTGAAGCACCGCTTTTATGGCGTATGGCAGCACCGCCTTAATTCCTTCAATTGTGACCGTCCCGAACGCCTTTCCTGCCAGTTCCTTGGACTTGTTCCAAACCGTATCAGAACGCACTGAGTTCAAGTACTCGTGTCCTTTGTAGGTCATTCGAACAGGATGCCAAAAGGTGCCGTAGTGAGAGGGTACTTTATACGTTTCGATAAAACCTGCCTCACCCATAAGACGAATATGGTCAGAAATGTCTTCTTTCGAGCGGTCATCGTATGTCATTGTCAGCCAGTTCTGGCCCCGAATTGGATCAGCGGAGGCAGGAAGTGCTTCGAGTTCAAGGAGGATGGTCCGAATGAGGTCAGGGTCCATTCGCATGTGGCTTAGCCCAATTGTATCTGAGTGCACGGGCATCGGCCTTCGGCTGGGAATCTAAGTTGCATCAGCGGAACTTGTGCCAAAGATGCGAAAAGACAGCCGCGTTCACAGAGTTTGTTGCATGACGATAACCCGGTTGAAGAATTTCGTCCAAGAGCCAAGTTAGCTTGTTCTGAAGTGTGGCCCCTTCGAGTTGCCGAACGAAAGCATTAGCAGCGAGTTCACCAGCGAAATGGAGATGGACGGACATACGCCCTTTGTCGTTATAATTTAGGCCCATCTTCGCCGTTGACGCCTCCGTCGCGTTTTCAATAGCGAACAACGCAGCCTCATCGCCAAAATGTCCGCCGATGTCATTTCTCACTTTTCGAATGAGATCGCGTCGCCGGCGAAAGAAGCGAACGGCGCATTTCCACTGGGAGCGGTGCGATGGCTCCTTCCACAAGGCTGCAATAGTCTTCATTCGCTCACACTTGCTGATCGCCAATACAGCATCTGCGATTTCGCACAACGTACAAAGTGAGCGCCTCACGAAATAGTGCCGGCGAGTTTTCCCGATATCCTGTGGCTTGGAGTCGTGCTGTGGAGGGTCGAGTACATCCATCTTGGGGATATACTCGACGTGAATACCCATAAGCTCGATGCGAAGGTCTTCGTAAAGTACCGACAGCCGCGCGACAAGGACGTCAAATTGCTTAAGCCGTTCACCTTGGTCAAGTCGGGAGTCGCTCCTAAACAACGTTGGCAACGTTGAAAAGCGGACGCATGAAGTATTCTGCGGCATACTATCAGCATATGCTGTTCTAGTCACCACGCGGCAACTCCTCACGTTGCAATGAGAACCCTGCGCATGTTCTCGGCCCTTCAACGGTGCTTCAGAAAAAAGATGCCGTCCCGTTCCACTTAGAGGAAGTGCCGGCGAGACGCTTGGCAGGTGTCACTCCTCCTTAGTGGTTGGTGCTTAGGCAACCACGCAGGCTCCGCGCACGTCTTACTCAGTAATGGCAAGCGTACAGCACGAGAATAACGACACGTACCGCTTATACCGTGCCCGACCAGAAGGTGCCGTTGGGGTGGTAAATCAGCACGGTTTTCTCATGGCCGAGTACGACCAGAGTACGGGGACAACTGCATGGCTGAGAGTCGTCGCCGCGACCACACGAGGGTCTGTCGAACAACGGCTCGCACACCAGTTTCCGCCAATGATCGAGCACACTATGGCTGTGAGCAAACCCTTGAAGAGCCGCAAACCTTAACCTCGCGCGTCGCCCAAAGAGCAGAGAGAAAAAAAGAAAGACTTAGGTACGTCCGCGTCGTCGGTAACAGACTGGTTGGCTGCGGCTGTTCTTGCCGATCACGCCCATTTTGCAGGTTTGTGCGGTCCCGTCGAAGGCTTGTGGCATCCAGTGCGGGAGCGGGTACTTCGTCGTGACTGCCTTGGTCGTGTTCTTGGTTGGCGTGACGTCTCTGACTACCATGCTTGTGCCGTCGTTGAACATGACGGTGTTGTTCGTGAGCAGGTACTCGGTGATGTTCTGCCTCTGGGTTGCGGCGTGTGCTGGTGTTGCTGCCATGACGAGGAGTCCGGCCAAAAACAGGAGTGCTATGTATGCGGTTTTCATGGGTTTGCCTCCGATAAGCGTGTTGTCCAGTCGGCAGTTTTCGTCCCTCACTTGTTGCAGTACGCGCCGAGGTTGGTGATGTTGATGTTGAGGTGCTTGCAGGCTTGTTGGAACCAGCGCTCGCGCGGGGTCACTTTGCTAATCCGCGCCAGGGCGCGTGGCACGCGCACGTGCCCTAGCAGTCCTTGTCCGGGTTGTTGTGGTCTTTGCAGTTACAGGGTTTCATAGTGTGCCTCATCCGATAATGACGTGCGCAAGGTTGGTGCCAAGTCCTAGTGCTAATCCGAGCATGATGGTCAGAAGGACCGATCCTACTACCCATGTCACGAGCTTTTGTTGGTAGGGTTGGTACTGTTCGTAATCCACGATGCGTAGTCCCTTCATTCTTAGGTCTGCGTCGAGTTCTATGCGTAATACTTGTTCTTGTGCTGTCATTCCTTTCATGGTTGTTTCCTCCTTGTTGGTTTGCTTAGGACGTCGATTTGTACCATTTCACCGACGACGATCCGGAAGATGGTGCGGTCTTGGGTGATGTGACCGACGAGTTCTTGGAGTTGGTTGCGGTAGTGGTTCGCGCAGTCCTCCGCTGACCATCCCGGGTGCTTGCGTTTGAGCGTGAGGGTCGTTGGGACGTCGTTCATCTCCAAGAGCGCCCGGTCCTGTCGTCGGATCGCGGCGTTGGCTTTCTCGCGGACTTCCTCGGTGATCTTGCTGACCTCGGTGCTCTGCAGCGAGACCTCACCATAGAGTGTGTCCACACCAGCAGGCTCGGGCGGGCGCTCGTCACTCTGTAGTGGTGCTATTTTGAGTTCTTTGCGCTCTTGGTCGATCTTGACGGCCCACATGTCATCCTCTACCATGCGGCACCGGCGCGGTCGCGCAACTTGCAGTAACAATAAATAAATATATTTATTATTACTGCCAGCAATTTTTTGTGCTCATACCGTACGTTCGCGATATTGAACGTAGCTTCCTTTCACCTTCGCGCGACAGCCTCCGGAATCACGTGGATTCGATCACTCCTTACGCTCAGTTTTCTGTTCGCTTCAAAAATGTGGCATTGTTGTGCCGCGATGGCCACCATTTCTGTGGTGTTCACATTCTTTTTGCCGGCCCAGGGCGTCGGCATCCGGCTGCTGGTTCCGTGGGAGGGACAACTGTCCGCCAGCGCCACCATGCAGCAGATCGTTTTCGTAATGCGGATCGTCGTCGATGCCTTCAGCTTCGCGGCCTCGTTTTCGTAGCGCTGCTCGGAATTACGTCCGGTATTCCTGTCTCACCGCGCGGGCACAACAATGTACCCAGAGTCCGCCGTTCCGAAAACGTAGCTGCCGTCAGCCGCGCGCTGCCACCACACTGCCGCGATAAACGCGCACAGCACCGCGTCGATGCAGTCCTCGGCAGGTTTCAGCGGCCCGGCTGTCGGTATCTCGGGAATCAACTCGACTCCGTCCACGGGCAGCGTCAGAATGAGCGACCGCAGCCGCGCCAGCTCCCTAGCCCGGTCCGCACGCCGCCCACGCTTGTACTTCACGATTCGGCCGAGCCCGAACAGGCTCACCGTGGCCGCATGAGGATGCACCTCAATCTGCCATCGACCCGCGGCCTGCGCCGGCATGCCCGGGCCATGGCGAAAGCCGCTTGCCTCAAGTGACCTGCTGAACCCCGTCACATAAGAAGCAAACGGCCGCCCCAGATTCGCAGGATGACATCCCGCATGAAAACGCTGAAATTGCGCGTTTAATTCCCGCTCACCCTGTCGAATTCCGGTGGCATTCGGAATTACCAGCGGAGCGTCCACGGCACACACGCAGTCGGCTCCGGCCCACGTCTCGATCCACGCCAGAATCTCGTCGACACGTTCCATCCGCTCGACGCTGCGGAGCACTACGCGGCCTTCTACCAGCGTTGTCGCCGCGAGTCCCGTCGGCTTTCCGAACCACCCGAGATCCACCCCAAGAAAGGACGTCATGGAAACAGCCGGAGCGCGTTATGCCGGCAGTGTAATGATCGCCTCGCAGCCTGGACGATCCGCCCGATTCCTAAGCGACAATGACCCGCCGTGTGCTTCCGCAATCTGCCGGCTCAGCACCAGACCAATGCCCGAGCCCCCTGGCTTCGTCGTAAAGAATGGCACAAACAAATTCGCGGTGTTCGACAGGCCGTGCCCCTCGTCGCGCACATACACCTGAACGGCACTGCCCACCCGCTGCCAGCCGACAAACACGCGGCCACCGGTCTCCAGCGACGCATCCACCGCATTACGTACCAGGTTGATCAGCACCTGTTCCAGCTGGTCCGCGTCTGCCTGAATCACAGCCGGGGGGCCCTCGTCCAGCAACGGCCGAAGCCTCGGCTCCAGCATCGACACGCGGTGCACCCACGCACCGACATCCACCGGATCCAGCTTCGGACGAGGCAGCTTCGCCAGCCGCGCATATGCCCCGAGAAACCGGCTCAGGCTCTCGCTGCGCGACCCGATAATCCCGAGCCCGTGCAGCATATCTTCTTCCCAGTCTTCCGCCCTCGGCTGACGGCGCAGAATACTGCCGAGACTCTCGGCAATCGACCGGATCGGCGTCAGTGAATTATTCAGCTCATGGCCCAGCACCCGAACCAGTCGCTGCCACGCCAGCAATTCTTCTTCGCGCAACGGCCGGGTGAGATCGGTAATCACCAGCAGACTATGCGGCAGCCCGCCCTCGCGAAACGTCGACCGAGAAATTCCCCAACGCCCGTTGCCGCCCGCGAAAGCGCGCTGCAACGTCCGCTCGCCCTCGCCGTCCAGAAATTCGTCGAGCCCAATATCGGAGGCCGGCAACCCCATAATTCGCTCCGAAGCCTGGCCCACCAGCCGCTCTCCCGAAGGATTAATCAGCCGTAATTTCGACTCGGAATCAAATGCGAATATCGCGACATCGATTTCTTCAATCACCTTGCGAAGCAGAGTAGTCGCTTCCAGCGCGCCCAGGCGCTGCATACGAAGCGTCGCGCCCATCGCGTTCACCTGCTGCATCACCTCGCCCAGCGCATCGTCCCCGCGAGCCCCGCGCGCACGAATCGAGTAATCCCCTTCGCGCATCGCCTCCAGCAGATTCGCGAGTGTGCGCAGCGGCGAAGCCACGCGCTCACCGACCGCCATCACGCAGGCGCCCCACACCCCGAGCACCAGAATGCCGACAGTCCACTGCACTTTGGCCGGGTAGCCTTCCACGTACATCATCGCGAAGCACGCGATCACCGCGGGCGCACCCGCGGCCAGCGCGAGCATTTGCACGCGCAATTCGTGTGTCACGTAATGCCGGATCCGCTTCACAAGTTATAGCGCTGCAGCCGACGGTACAAAGCACTGCGGCTCAACCCCAGCGCGCTCGCCGCATGGCTCACGTTGCCGTCGTACCGGGCCAGTGCCTTTTTAATCAGGAACGCTTCCACGTCTTCGAGGCTCATGTCCTCCAGCTTCGTCGGCCCGCTGCTCGCCGACCGCAGTGCCAGATCGGACAACCGCACCATCGCGTCTGAAGCCATCAACACCGCGCGCTCCACCACGTGGTTCAACTCGCGCACATTGCCCTGCCACGGATTCTCCATCAGAGCCTGCATGGCGCCCGCATCGAAGCCGTTCAGCCTCTTCCGATATCGCTGCGCATACACCGAGAGGAAATGCGATGCCAGCAACGGAATATCCTCCTTGCGGTCCCGCAAAGGTGGAATATGAATTTCGATGGTATTCAGCCGGAATAACAGATCCTCACGGAAACGTCCGCTACCGATCTCTTCGCCCAGATTCGCATTCGTCGCCGATATCACCCGCACATTTACGCGCTTCGTTTTCGACGAACCGACGCGTTCCATCTCGCCCATCTCCAGCACCCGCAGAAGTTTGGCCTGCAGGTTGTGTGGAACGTTGGCGATCTCGTCCAGAAAGAGAGTGCCGCCATCGGCTAACTCAAAACGCCCGACACGGTCCATCTTGGCGTCGGTAAACGCTCCCTTCACATGCCCGAACAGCTCACTCTCAAAGACGCCCTCAGCGAGCCCGCCGGCGTTCACCGTGACCAGCGCCTTCGACGCCCTTTCCGACACAGCATGCAGCGTACGGGCCACAACTTCTTTACCAGTCCCGGGCTCGCCGGTTACCAGCACGTTCGCGTCGGAAGGACCCACCCGGGAGATCAGTTGCAGAACGGGCTGCATCGACGCGGCCTCGGCGATCATCAGCGGCTTGCCCTCGGCACGCAGCAGCCGGTTCTCCGCCTCCAGCCTCTGCCCCTTGCGCAGCGCCTCCGAAAGCGCGATCTGTGTCTTGACGATGGCCAGCAGACGCGCGTTTTCCCACGGCTTCTGAATGAAGTCGCGAGCCCCCCGCCGCATCGCCTCCACCGCCAGTTCGACACTCCCCCACGCCGTCATCACGATTACCGGAACCGTCGGGTCTACTCGTTGAATCTGCGCCAGCAGATCCAGCCCCTCCTGCCCCGACGTGGTGTCGCGTGTGTAGTTGAGGTCCATGATCAAAGCGTCGTAGTCTTTGACCTGCAGCGCGTTCAGCACAGCGCCGGGCGACGTCACCGCTTCCGTGAGAAAGCCTTCGCCCTTCAACAAGAAGCGAAGCGCCTCGAGGACGTCCGCCTGATCGTCCGCAATCAGAATTCGTTGTCTGTCCACCAATGGACCAGTGTAGGCACACCGATAGCCACCACTGCCAGTTGGGCTGGGTGCCAACTGCAACGCTTCCGCAGGCAGCCAAATGTTCAATAGTGGGACGACGCCGTCCGAAACCGGTTAGCGCATCCGAACTTCTTTAGGGTGCAGAGAGTTGTATGTTTTGCCCGCGGATGCCTTCCGGAACTCGGCCTTCGCCGCCTGCAGCGTCTGCGGTTCCGTGAACAGTGCCAGGCCGGTCAGCGCCAGCGTGCGCGCCGCCACCAGCATTCCCTTCTGGCCAATCGACATCCCCGAAGCAGCCGTCGACTGCCATGTGTGGGCAGACGTGCCCGGTACCCACGTGGCCGCCAGGAACTGCACCGTGGGAACCACGTAGCTGACGTCCCCGACATCGGTCGACGCCGAGAAAATTCCTTCGATCACCGGCAGAATGGTCTCGTGACCCTCATCTGAGCCCGGCGCGCTCAGCGTCTTGCGTATGCCATCGGCGAACGCGGCTTCGTCCGGGGTGTACTTGTAGCCACCGGCAACGCGCATCATGCGGTCGACCAGCGTGGTGAGCGTGCGATTCGACATCATGTTCGCATAGCTGCCCGTCACCTCAAACGACACCTGCGTCCCGGTGGCGAGCGCGCCCGCCTGGGCACAGTTCAGAATCCGCTCCCAGATGCCGGCGAGCACTTCCTTCGACGGATGGCGCGCCATCATCACCAGTTCCGTATTGTCGGGAACGATGTTGACCGCGGCGCCGGCTTTTTCGAAGATGTAATGCATGCGCGTTTCCTGCGGCACATGTTCGCGCATCAGGTCCAGAGCATGCGTCATGATCATCGCGCCGTCCAGCGCCGACCGTCCGTTCTCCGGTGACGCCGCCGCATGCGCCGCCCGCCCCGTGAACTTGAACCGGCCCGCCACCGTCGCCAGCCAGTTCTGATTCGTCGCCGCGTTGACGTCCCACGGATGCCAGGTAATCGCCGCGTCCACGTCCTGGAACAGGCCCGCGCGAATCATGTGGATCTTGCCGCCTCCGCCCTCTTCCGCCGGAGTGCCGTAGAGCCGGAGCGTGCCGGGAATCTTCCGCTCCTCCATCAGCCGCTTGAGTTCGGTGACTGCCTGCACCGTCGCCACGCCGAACAGGTTGTGGCCGCAGCCATGGCCGTTGGCACCCTCCACCACGGGCATTTTCTCCGGCACCGTCTGTTGCGACAGCCCGGGCAGAGCGTCGTATTCGCCCAGAATCGCGATCACGGGTTTGCCCTGACCAATGCTGGCGACAAACGCGGTCGGCATGCCCGCCACGCCCGTCTCCACCTTGAAACCGGCCGCCTTCAGTTCCTTCACCAGCAGGGCTGAGCTCTTCTGCTCCTGAAAGCCGGTCTCGGCGAACTCCCAAATCTGACGCGAGAGCGCAGCGTACTTCGGCGCGTCCCCGGTCATCCGGTTCAGCATTGCCGAATGATCCTGAGCGAAGCCCACTACGCCGCAGCAAAGGGCAAAAATACAAAGTCGCAAAAGACGCCTACTCCTCACGCGCGGGAACGCGCTTCATGGAACGCAGATTCTCGATCTGGTCGCGCAGAGTATTGTACGCCTTCTCTACGCCTGAGCGGATTTCAAACGGAGTCATGCCGGAAAGCACTCGCGAGGCTCCGATCACATACGGCGCAAACTCGGATCGACGCACCGCCGCGGGAAGCTGCGTGGGAAAGAACGCCATCACCACCATCGTCACGATAATCAGGCCGACCATCGCCCGAACCCCGCCAAACGCAGCGCCCATGATGCGGTCCACCGGCGTGAGCCCAACCAGTTTGAACATGCGCACAATCACCCCGGCGATAATCGCGCCCATAATCATGACAGCCGAAAAGATCAACGCATAGGCGAGGAAAACCGCCAGCATACGATTCGAGATCCAATCCGACAGGTACCCGGCAACCAGACCGTTCAGCCACGACGCGGCGAGGAAACCCACGATCAGCGCGCCAAACCCAAACACCATGCGCACCAGGCCGTCGCGTAGCCCGTTGATTACGCCAACCGCCAGAATGATCAGGATCATCCAGTCGACCCAGTTCCAGTTCATAGCTCCGTACCGGTCAGTAACCGGTATGCCTCCGTGTACTTCTCGCTGGTCTTCCGCACCACATCGTCGGGAAGTACGGGAGCGGGCGGCTGTTTGTTCCAGCGAATGCTCTCCAGGTAATCGCGCACAAACTGCTTGTCGTACGACGCCTGCGGACCACCCGGCCGCCACTGGTCAGCCGGCCAGAAACGCGAAGAATCGGGCGTCAGCACCTCGTCCGCGAGAATCAGTTCGCTACCCAGAAAGCCGAACTCAAACTTAGTGTCGGCGATGATGATGCCGCGAGTGGCGGCGTACTCAGACGCCTGGGTGTAGATGGCCAGCGTCAGGTCTCGCAGGCGCGTGGTGAGTTCGACCCCGATCTTCGAGGCCACATATTCAAACGAGACATTCTCGTCGTGCCCGGAATCGGCTTTGGTGGCCGGCGTGAAAATCGGTTCCGGCAGCTTGTCGCTTTCCTTAAGGCCGGCAGGCAGCGCAATGCCGCAGATTGTGCCTTCAGCCTGATATTCCTTCCAGCCCGATCCTGAGATATAGCCCCGCGCGACGCACTCCACCGGAATCATGTCGGCGCGACGGACCAGCACGGACCTCCCGGCCAGTTCGCTGCGAAACGAAGCCAGTTCCTCTGGATACGCCGCCACATCGGCGGTGATCAGATGATTCGGGACCAGAGCGCGGAATCGTTCAAACCAGAACAGCGAGATCCGGTTCAGCACCTCGCCCTTACGCGGGATCGCAACGGGCAGGATGTAGTCGAAGGCCGAGATTCGGTCCGTGGTGACGATCAGCAAATCATTGCCGACCTCGTAGATATCGCGCACCTTGCCGCGGCCAATGCGCTTCAGCCCGGGAAGCGAGGATTCCAGCATTTTTCTAAAAGTTCTCCATGAGCCATACGTTGCTGTCGCGCGTGGCGCCCTGTATGGCGAGGTATTTCCCGTCGGGGGATGGCACGCCCCAGATCTGGCGGGGACCACTCTGCTTCCAGACGACAGTGGACTGGCCGGACAGGTCGATGTAAACCAGCGCCGCTCCAGCCGATACGATCTCCGCTCCCGAGTAGAAGCCTTTGCCGTCCACCGCCCAGTCGAGCGCATTGAGCATGCGCACGCCCTTCACTTCAATGTCCCGGAGCTTGCGGCCGTCCAGGTCGAGAATGTGAATCTTGCCAGCGTCGAAGTACGCCATCTCCCGGCCTATAGGCGAGATGGTGACGTCGCCTCCGCCGCGGGAACGACGCAGAATCTCCCGTCCCTTCCCCTTCACCGGGTCCAGTTGAAACAGGATGCGCTCCGGTCCCTCAGCCTGCTCCAGCAGACATCCGAACCGCGAACACCGGACATGTTGATAGCCCGGCGCTTCGGCCACCTGCCGCGGCGTACCACCTGCCAGCGGTACCGACATGATGCGGGGAGGAGAGTCCGGCTTATCGGCAAACGTCGTGAAAAGAATCGACAGGCCGTCTGGCGAGAGCTTCGGCGAAGACTGCCGTTCCGGCCCCCCGGGGATCAGTTCGGCGTTGTCCGAATCCACCGCCTGCCGGAAAATCTGGCTGTTCCCATTACGGTCGGATGAGAACAGAACGTACTTACTGTCGGCGGTCCAGTCGGTCGGCCGGTCATTGCGGTCGTCAAGAGTGAACCGGCGCGGCTCGCCCTTCAGCATGCCCTTTGCGCCGATTTCACCGATGTAGACATCCATCTGCAGCGTCGACCGAATCAGCGCCGCTTTGCGCCCGTCGGCGGAGATGCTGAGCGCCCCGTAGCTGAACCCATCCGATTTCGCCAGCAGCACAGGCGGTTCCTTACTGATCCCGTCGGTGTCCAGTTTCGCTACATAAACCCCTGCACGGTTATCGCGGCCAGGGATGTCCTGAACCGTGAACAGCAGCCTGTCCGACCCTGCCCAGCCGATCGACCCCACAGGTCCCTCAAGCGGACCGACAGCGTCGACGTTGCGGCCAGTCTCGGCATCCTGCCACACCAGCCACGCCTCGCCTGGTCCCGGGCGCCGTTCCGGCCCTGAGCCCGACTCGCGGACGAACGCGATTCGACTGCCGTCCGGCGACCACACCGGCCGCTGCGGTCTGCGCCCACCACGCTCGCCCGGCATCAGCGGACGGGAGGACCCTTTCGACGGATCCTCGACAAACATTTCACCCCGGTCGCGCCAGACCAGTTGACGAGTCCCCTGCGGCGCCGGCAATCCCCAGTTCAGCGTCCGGTCGATCTGTACTCCGCCCAGCACGTCAATGGAATACTGCTCGGGAAAACCGCCGATCTCCTGGCGCATGGCCAGCATCTTCCCGCTGCCCGGAGCCCAGCCCCAGACCGTCATTCCCGCGGTGTTTGCCAGCAGCCGGTTCTGGCTGGACTGGAGAGTGTACAGGTGAATACCCGCTGGATCCGAGTACGCGATGTACTGCCCATCAGGCGAGATAAACGCCCCGGACACCGGCCGGTCGGACGGGTTCGCGGTGATCCGTCGAAGTTCCGTATCTTTCGGAGGCGGAGCCAGGCGCCGCGGCCGGTACAAAACGAACCCAATTGCAACCAGCGCGATCAGCAGCGCCGGCAAGCCATACATCCAGAGCCTGTTGACGGACGCCCGCACTGGACGGCGCCCAACCGCCGAAGAAGCGTTGGTCATCGTCGTGTCGCGCTGGAGGCGGCGCAGGTCGGCAAGAAGGTCGGCTGCCGACTGGTAGCGCAGCGCCCGGTCCTTCTCCAGCGCCCGCATGACGATGCGGTCGAACTCAGCGGGAAGCTCGTGATTGAGGAATGAGGGTGGGTCCGGATTCTGCGAGAGAATCGCGTTGAACACGAGCGCGCTGGTCCGACCCTCAAACGGGAGCCTGCCCGTCGCCATCTGGTAGAGCACCACGCCAAAGCTGAAGATATCCGTGCGCACGTCGAGTTCGTCGCCAGAGGCCTGCTCCGGAGACATGTAGCAGATGGTCCCCATCGTCATGCCGGGCGTAGTTTCGAATCCAACGGAAAAGGTGGCCGTGTTATCCGACGGGCCCACCCGAGCACGCTCCGAAGCCAGTTTGGCAAGGCCGAAGTCGAGCACCTTCGCCTGCTGACGGGTGGTAATAAACAGGTTCGCCGGTTTGATGTCGCGGTGGACAATGCCTTTGGCGTGCGCCGCATCCAGCGCGTCGGCGATCTGCACCGACCACTCCAGCATCGCGGCAAACGACATGCGCCGTTCCTCAATGCGAGGTTTCAGCGTTTCGCCTTCCAGGTACTCCATGGCGAGGAAGGGCCTTCCGGCTTCATCCTCGCCGATGTCGTACACGGTGCAGATATGCGGGTGGTTGATCGCCGAAGCCGCCCGGGCCTCGCGTCGAAAACGATCCAGTGCAAGCGGGTCGCCGGCAATGTCTTCCGGCAGAAACTTAAGCGCGACCTGCCGGCCAAGACGTGTGTCTTCTGCGCGATAGACCACACCCATTCCCCCGCCTCCGATTTTTTCGGTTATGCGGTAGTGCGATACGGTTTGACCGATCATGGAGCGGAGATTACAACGTTATCACGCAGCGATCAGAAAAATCAGGCGGAGATATTGCCAGCCTTCAAATCTTCCCAGGTCATCGGCTTGCCGCTTTTGATCGACTCACGGGCCATGATCGCCGTCAGCGAGCTTTCCACCGCCCAAAACGCGGCGTTTTCAATCTGACCGGTCCGTGCGCCTGCGATGAACTTGTCCACTGCGTCCTTGGTGATGTCGCCCTTTGAGCTCGGCGACTGCACCGTTTCCGGCGCCACGCGCGGCTTCGAGTAATACTGATAGCCCTGTCTGCTGGTGCGGATGGTGCCCTTCTCGCCGATGAACGTCTCCGAGACGTCCTCAAACAGGCGGATGTCAAACTGTCCTCCGGTGTGGCTGTACACAGTGCCGTCCGCGAACTCAAACGTCACGCCGAGGCTGTCCATGATGTTCCCGGGAGTCTTGCGGATCGCGCGATTGCCATAGCCGCAGGCCTTCACGGGGTGCGTCCCCTGGAACCAGTTGACGACGTCGATGTTGTGGCAGTTCTGCTCCACAATGATGTCGCCCGAATATTCGGGGTAATACAGCCAGTTGCGGATCTTCTCTTCGTTGGCCGCGTGGCCGGTGCGCAGCGGGAGTCCGCCGCTGATCCAGGCGGAGCGGATCATGGCGACCTTGCCGATCTTGCCGGCCTTCACCATGTCATAAGCGGTGTTGTAGTCGACGCCGTACCGCTGCTGGTAGTCGAAGGAAATTCGCTTCGTTTTGTCAGCCTTGCGGGCCGCCGCGATCACGCGCTTACAGCCGGCAACGTCGACGCCCGCCGGCTTTTCGCAGAAGATGTGCTTGCGTGAGGCGACAGCGGCTTCGAAGTGCTCCGGATGCAGGAATGGCGGAGTAGCAATGTAGACCGCGTCCACGTCGGACGCCAGCAGGTCCTTGTAGTTCGTGAAGGTCTTCGCGCCAGAGAAGATCTTCGAAGCGGCGTCGATCTGATCCTGATAAATGTCGCAGAGCGCGGCGATGCGGGCGAACTCATTCTTCGCGAAAATGCCGGAAATCGCGGTACCGCGGCGGCCGGCGCCGAGCAGTCCCACCGTAAGAGCCGAATTATTCTGCGATCCGCGTACGATTTGCGGGCTGAGAATCATCAGCCCCGTGCCTGCGTATTTCTTCACGAAATCGCGGCGGCTGTTTTGGTTGTCCATTAGTGTCTCCCGAGAGTCGCCTTCATTATATGCGGCTCATTCGCTGATGAGCTTGATCGACCCCACGCCGCCTTTCACGTCGACCCGAACGCGCACGGTCGCGGTGGCATAGGCTTCATTGACGTAATGATCGCCTTCTTTCCGCAGGCCTGTTACCGAGACCTCCCCGATGCCGCCAGTGGCCGTCGCTGAGACACCCACCGATTTCGGCAGGTACACCGTGGCTTCCCCAACCCCGCCGCGAAGTCGGACCGAGTAGTCCTTTTTCGGATTTCCCCGCAAGTCGAGCCGCACGGTTCCCGCGCCCATGTCCATTTCCACGCTGCTCAGGTTCAGGCTTCCGAGATTCAGTTTGGCCTCGCCCGCCCCAATGTTGACCCTGATATCCATCGCTACCGTGTCATTGAGCCGCAGATCCCAGCGGTTCTTCGCGTCGCCTTTCGCGCTGCCGGAGCCGGTCTCCACCACCAGGTCGCCGACACCGCCGCTCGATTTATACTTCAGTTCGGGCTTCCAGGACGGCACATTGTAGGTGAAGTCGCCTTCCATGAGCTTCGCCGCGCCGCCGCGAACCTCCATTTCGCCGACGGGCATCTTGAGCTCCACCCGGACGCGTTCCGTCTTGTCCAGGTCGATGCTTTGAGACGTGTGCTGTTCCGGCCCGGTGGGCGGCCCAATACCTCCGCACCCGCTTAGTGTCAACAACCCGAGGATCGCCAGGGACGACAACGTGAGTTTGAACATGGCGCAGGTATTATACGTCGCGGGAGGGGGTCCAGCCACCAATCGGCCGAGTGGTCGCGCAAGTCGGACTGCCGTCTCGCCCGGTGCCTGGGATGCGAGCCTGGTAGCTCACGCCCGGCTCGGGGAGGAGGTCCGCGAGTGGGATCTTCAGACGCCGAGTCCAGATGGAGTCGAACTGCCCGGCCGAGGTGCCAATACCGATGTAGATGAACCGGCCGCCGCGTGGCCCCTGCGCATATGGCCCCCTAAAATCGCCGCCTTCCGTGGTGACGACGAAATCGAAGTGCAGGTCCCCACCTGTCGACCGCTGCTTTTGCTCGGTCTCGTGAATGGACCCTTTGCCTTTCTGGAGCCCGTAGTCCACTCCCGCGGGGGGGCGTCTCGACAATGATGCGGAGTTGCAGTTGCATGTTCAGCGAAGCTTCTTAGTGTAGACAAACGAAGCGCCCAGCAGCACCAGGCCCAGCACTATGAACGACAGGATGCGGCTCGGCGTATCCAGTCCGCGCAGGTCGAAGACGAAAAGGCGGAGCAGGCACAGCAGGAAGATGGCGAGCGCGCTGAGTCGAAGTATCCGGTCCGTTCGCAGGAATCCTGCGGCGAGCAGCGCGGCTGCTTCCCCGCCCCAGGCCAGCGAGAGCAGTCGCGGCGGCACTTTGTTGTAGAGGAACACGGTAACCAGCAGCGTCGCGGCGATCCGGACCGGCTCCCACGTTGCGCTGTAGAGGGCGGCCACAACCATCGCGGTGCCGATGGTGTCGAGGTCCTGGACATTGCGGACCATCGCACCCACCCATGCCACGCCGAGAAGAAAAATCCCCGTCCAGCGGAAATCGCGAAGCGGGATGCGGATGGCGAGCGCACCAGCTACCGCAATCGCGGGCGCGATCCAGCGTTCCGGCAGCAGGTCCTGGCCGACGAAGGCCAGCAGGATCGCGGCCATTCCGGTGAGTACCAGCCACGGCCGAGCAGCCACCGGTTGAGCAGCAGGACAGCGGCCAGCGCGATGCCCGCCGGGGTCCACTCACGCCCCTGCGACGCATCGAACGCCAGGTGAATCAGCGGCGCGATCAGCAGCGCCGAGCCCGCATTCTCCAGCCATCGCGACCGCAGCGTCCGTCCCGTCAGCACCACCAGTTCCGCCTCGAACAGCAGCGCGAAGGTAAGCGTGGACCCGGTAAACCGGTCGGCGAGCCCGCCGCCCAGGAACAGTGCCGCCGCCGTCGCCGCCCATTCGTAGCCACCCTCCGCTGGCGATTCCTCCGGCGCGGTCCACCGCCGGACCACTGCGCTCACCAGGTACGCCGCCGCGGCAGCGCCGCAGAGTGGCAGCCAGTCGACGACATTGGTCCGCGTACCGTGCAACAGTGATGCGCCCGCGAACCCCGCCAGATTCACCAGGAACAACGACCTCTGACGGCCTCGCAGAAGATCCCAGGTCTCAAACGCGACCCAGTAAATCCACAGCACGGCCTGGCTGTGCACCGCCGGGTCATAACGGACTGTAAAGGTCAGGTAGACCAGCGCGCTGCCCAGCAGTGGCAGCCGGAACCAGGAGAACAGATGCGCCAGCACCAGCAGCGATACGGCCAGGATCAGGCTCGCAACCACCGAAAACCCGGTCACCGGACTCACGTTCAGTCCTACGAACCCGAGCAGGTAGGCCAGCGCCGTGGCTGGCTCAGACCGGTAGGCCACCGAGTGCGCGATCATCGCGCCGGAGACCAGCAGCAGAAGCGCCGTTCCAACCGCCGGATCTTCGATGATGCGAGCGGCCGGAAGTCCATGCGCCGCGTAAGTGACGAAGTAGACGACGGCCCACCCGGCTGCTGTCAGGCTCCAGGAATAAGTTCGCCAGGCGGCCCTCGGCTCCAGTGCGACACCCGCGCCCAGCAGCGTAAATCCCGTCAGCGCCCCGACTGCGATCTTCCCCGCCGGCCCCAGTTGTGTCAGCGAATAGCCAATAAACAGGACGATGCCAATGACCAGCATCAGCGCCCCGAGCCGGTTCAGCCAGTTGGCGCCAACCAGCGACTCCCAGTCGCGCCGCACGGGCGGCACGGCCCCCGGAACCGGAACCGGCGTCAAGTCGGAGACCGGCGCCGGAGCGACAGGCGAGACTCCCCGTTGCTCCAGTTCCCAAACTCTCGCCGTCAGTTTTGCAACCAAAAGCCGCAGTTCCAGCGTCTGAGCAAGAGCGGACTGCAGCCGTAGCGCCAGCCACAGGAGAACTCCCGCCACGGCCAGTAACGCGACTGTAAGAGCGGCCTCAGCCATAATGGTCAGACCGCAGACGGTCCAGGGTTCGTAACAGCCGCGCAGGTCTTGCATCATAATGACAGCAGGAGAGTGTGCTCCCGCGCCGGAGCCGCTAACCAGGAACGGAGATACCCCATCACGGGCGCCCTCGAAAGCTTACTGCAACGCGCCAGGCAGCGGCATACGCTGAACCTGGTGCTGGAATATCTGGCCGTGGCCGGCGGAATCGGCGCGGTCGGACTGATTTTGCTCCTGATCCTCGGCCGCCAGATTCTCGACTGGTACTGGCCCGTGCTGTTGTTCGCCGTCGCGCTGGTCGCAGGGCTATGGCGAGCCCGCAAGCGCGTCCTCACCGAGTACCGCATTGCGCAGGTTGTCGACGAGCGCCTGGGCCTCGAAGACCGTCTCTCCACCATCGTCGACTGCCGTGAAGGGAAAGCTTCCCCAGAGTTCCTGGCCATCGTCGCCCGGCAGGCCGAGGAGCGGATTCGACCCGAAGACGCGCCGCGCGCCATGCCCGTGTCGTTCCCTAAGTACGGTTATGCCTGCGCGGGCCTGCTGTTCGCCGCCGGAACGCTGGTCGGCGTCCGGTACGGCGTCCTGCACACGATGGATCTGAATCCGCCGCTCGCCAATATCACCTTCGACCCGTTCCAGCCCGAACCTAAGGCGTACGCTTCGACGAAGAAGTCGGCCATTCAGGAGCGCTGGGAACAGCAGTTGAAAGAGCTCGGGCTGACGCCTGAGGACATGGAAGTGCCCATCGAAAATGGGCTGAAGACTCAGGAGATGGACCTCACTGCCGTCGGCAACGATCCTTCAGCCGCGCCTCCCGAAAAGCAGCCTGGCGTGAAGGACATCAAAGCTCCGGCCGGGGAAGAGGGCGAGAACTCCGAAGGCGGAGAAAAGTCCCAGGGCGACAAGAGCGATTCGGCCTCCGGCGATACGGGCTCCGATCAGAAGGGCGACAAGGGGCAGAAGAAAGACGCTCCGGATAACGCCAAAAACAGTCAGCCGGGTTCCCAGGACGGGCTGATGAACAAGATGAAGGACGCCCTGTCCAACCTGATGAACAAAATGAAGAATCCAGGGCAGGAACAGCAGCAGACCGCCCAGGGAAATCCACAGGATCAGCAGGGACAGAACGCCAAACAGCAGCAACAGCAGGGCATGCAGAGCCAGGGCAAGCAGCAGGGTGAAGGTCAGCCGAGCGAGGATCAGCAGGGCGATTCGCAGAACGGCGAGAAAGTTGCCGGCGACAAGAGCAAGGCCGGCGAAAAGTCGGGCGACAAACCCGGCGACCAGAACTCAAAGAGCGGCCAGGGTTCGCAGGACGGCGAAAAGGCGATTCGCGAGGCGCAGCAGCTGGCCGCAATGGGCAAGCTGAGTGAGATTCTCGGCAAGCGCGCGCAACAGGTTACGGGCGAGATGTCGGTGGAAGTGTCGTCCGGCAAGCAGCAGCTGAAGACGCAGTGGTCGGAGCGCAAGGCGCTGCACGCCGACACGGGCGCTGAGACCAATCGCAACGAAATTCCGCTGGCCTATCAGAGTTACATCCAGCGGTACTTCGAAGAAGTGCGCAAGTCCCCGGGCGGCGGCAAGGCGAAGACCCAGCCCGCTCCGTAATCGTTTATCCTGGTAGGAAGCCCGATGCGCTTCCTACCTATTCTTGCCTTCACGGTGATCGCTGCTTTCGGGCAGCCGGCTGATCAGAGCGAGTTCTTTGAGAAAAGCATCAGGCCTGTTCTTGTTGGCCGCTGTCAGGGCTGTCATAACGCCAAAGTCAAAACCTCCGGTCTCGATCTGTCCAGCGCGGAAGGCTTCTCCAAAGCCGGCGGCGCTCTGCTGCTTCAGGTCACCAGCCACGAGGGCAAGCTCAAAATGCCTCCCGGCGGCAAGTTGAAGGATGCCGAACTGGCCTCCCTGAAAGCCTGGGTGGACATGGGCACTCCGTGGCCCGGTGCCGTGGTCCAGAAGGTGTCGGGGCGCCAGATCACGGACAAAGACCGCGAGTACTGGGCCTTCCGGCCGGTCTCGAAGCCTGCCGTTCCCCGGGTGAAGAACGCGACCTGGGCGGCGAATGCGGTGGACGGGTTCGTACTCGCGAAGTTGGAAGAGAAGGGCCTCGCCCCGGCTCCGCCCGCCGACCGCACCACGCTTCTGCGCCGCGTCACGTTCGACCTCACCGGACTGCCTCCCACCGAAGCGGAGATGGAGGCCTTCCTCGCCGACAAGTCGCCCGAAACCTGGACCAAAGTGGTCGACCGTCTGCTCGCCTCGCCGCGCTACGGCGAGAAGTGGGGGCGGCACTGGCTCGACATCGCCCGGTACGCCGATTCCACCGGCAACGACGAAGACCACCGCTATCCCCACGCATGGCGCTATCGCGACTACGTGATCGAAGCGTTCAACAACGACATGCCTTATGACCAGTTCGTCCGCGAGCAGATCGCAGGCGACCTGATGCCACCTCCCCCAGGTGAGGAAGTGAACCGCCGCGGCATTGTGGCGACGGGCTTTCTGGCGCTGGGAGCCAAGGCAATCGCGCAGCAGGACAAAAAGAAAATGCTGTACGACGTTTACGACGAGCAGGTGGACGTCACATCAAAAGCCATCCTCGGTCTCACCTTGGCCTGCGCGCGCTGCCACGACCATAAGTTCGATTCGCTGCTCACCCGCGACTACTACTCCATGGTCGGCATGTTCGCCAGCACGAAGAGCTTCAAGGATCCCGACACGCACGTCTCGCAGCTGCTGTTCACGCCGCTCTCTCCGAAGCAGCAGGTGGAGCAATTCGACAAACACCAGAGGCACGTCGCCAACCTGAACGCCGCGTCCGATGCGCTGGTCGAGGAGCAGATCGAAGCTGCGATGGCGACGCCAGCGACCCGCGTTGCCGACTACATGCTGGCGGCTCATCGAGTCTACGCGAAGGGCGAGAAGCCGGACGGACTCGACCCCGCGCTGCTCGATAAATGGGTGAAGTACCTGCAGCCGCGCGGCGAGGTTCGCGTGCACCTGGAGAAGTGGTACGCGGCTAACGACGACAACATCGCCCAGGTGGCAACGGAATACCAGACTACCTTCACGAAGCACTACAACGAGTACACAGAGTCACTCGCAAAGTGGCGCGTGAAGTTCCGGGCCGGGCTCGCGGAGAATCCCGCAACGAAGCTGCCAGACCACCCCAACTTCGAGCCCGCCAAAGATCGCTTCTTCTACGAGACCTACGTTGAGGGCCCGTTGTCAGTACCGAAGAAGGAACGCGAAAAGAATCTGGCTCCGGAATTAACTGCAAAAGTCGCCGAGTTGCGGAAGCAGGCCGCCGACCTGAAGCAGGCCGCGCCGCCCGAGCCCGACATGGCCTGCGCAGTCCAGGAAGGCGAGCAGGTTCAGCAGAAGGTGTTCGTGCGCGGCGACTACAACAGCCTCGGAATCGATGCGCCGAGAATGTTTCCCGTGGTCATCGCGGGCCTGGAGCAGAAGCCCGTCGAGAAGGGCAGCGGACGCCTGGAACTGGCCAACTGGATGACGCGACCCGACAACCCGATGACGGCCCGCGTAATGGCGAACCGCGTCTGGTACTGGCACTTCGGCGAAGGCATCGTGCGCACACCCGACAATTTCGGCAAGATGGGCGAACGGCCCACGCACCCGGAACTGCTCGACTATCTGGCCAGCGAGTTTGTATCCAGTGGGTGGTCGGTGAAGAAACTGCACCGGTCCATCCTGCTGTCGAACGCCTATCGCATGAGCGCCGCCGCGGCCGGGCAGTCGGTCGCCGCCGATCCGGAGAACAAGCTGTTCTCACGCTTCCCGCGCCGGCGTCTCAGTGTCGAAGAAATTCGCGATGCGATGCTCGCCATCGACGGATCGCTCGACTACACCACTGGAGGCACGCTGCAGTCGGGCACCGGCACCGACGGCGAGAACAGCAACGGGCGCATGAGCCTGAAGCCGGAGAGCAACAAGCGCCGTCTGGTGTACCTGCCACTGCGTCGAGCCAACCTTCCCTCGCTGCTCAACCTGTTCGACTTCGGCGATGCCACCACCACATCGGGCAAGCGCACGCTGACAACTGTGGCTCCACAGGCGCTCTTCATGATGAACAGCGGATTCGTCGAGGAACGCGCGAAGTCGCTGGCCGGGCAGCTGGCAAAGACGACCATCGATCAGCGTGAGCGCGTGCAGGCGCTCTACCGCCGAGTGCTCAACCGCGACGCCACTGCGTCGGACATCGACGGCGCGCTCAGCTATGTCGACAGTTTCGCAATAAAGCGCTCGACCGACGACGCGTGGCTGAGTTTGGCGCGTGTGCTGATGGCATCGAACGAATTTATCTACGTCGACTAGAGGCACCGCATGGACCCGATTCAAAAGCTCTTCCATAAAACACAGAAGCCGTTATCCCGGCGTGCGGCACTGCGCGGCGCGGCATGTGGATTCGGATCCCTCGCGCTGACGGACTTGCTCCGGGCCGCGGTGGCCGACCCGCTGTCGCCGAAGTCGTCCCACTTCCCTGCCCGGGCCAAACGCGTCATCTTCCTGTTCATGCACGGCGGCCCTTCCAGCATCGACACCTTCGACCCCAAACCGCGGCTGCTCCGCGACCACGGCAAGCCCCTGCCCTTCAAGCGACCGCTTGCGTTCGCTGACGGCGATGCCGGTCCGCTGATGAAGCCGCTGTGGGAGTTTAAGAATCACGGGCAGAGCGGCATCCCTGTCAGCAGCCTGTTTCCCAACGTCGCCACCTGCGTCGATGACCTGTGCGTCATTCGCTCCATGGTGGGCGAGGGCGTGGACCACGGCGCAGCGCTGCTGCAGACCTTCACAGGGTCGAGTACGTTCGTTCGCCCCAGCATGGGCGCATGGAGCGTGTACGGACTCGGCACGGACAATTCGAACCTGCCCGGCTTCATCACCATCAAGCCGACGCTGTCGCACGGCGGCGCGAAGAACTTCGGCTCGGCATTTCTGCCTGGCGCGTATCAGGCGACCGCCATCGGCCACTCCGGCATGAAGACGGACGAAGTCAAAGTCGAGCCGGTCGAGTACCTCACGCAGAAGAAGTTCTCGAATGAAGAGCAGCGCTATGAGCTCGACATGCTGCAGAACATCAACAAGCGGCATGCGGCGCTGCGGTCGAACGACCCGCAACTCGAAGCGCGCATCCAGACCTTCGAGCTTGCATTCCGGATGCAGATGCAGGCGCCCGAAGCGTTTCGTGTGGAGGAGTCGGAGTCTGAAGCGACAAAGAAGCTGTACGGCCTCGACGAGCCGGCTACGCGCGACTTCGGATGGCAGTGTCTTCTAGCAAGGCGCCTGGCCGAGCGCGGCGTGCGCTACATCCAGTGCACGCACAGCTACAAGTGGGATCAGCACAGCGACCTGTATGAGAAGCACACGTCGAATGCGAAGGAAGTCGACAAGCCAATCGCGGGGCTACTGAAAGACCTGAAGGCGCGCGGACTGTTGAAAGACACGCTGGTGATCTGGGCTGGCGAGTTCGGTCGCACACCGGTGTCGGAAGCGGGCAATGGCCGCGACCACAACCCGTACGGCTACACCATCTGGATGGCGGGCGGAGGCGTGAAGTCAGGCTTCGTGTATGGGGCTACGGACGATGTCGCTTATCACGCGGTCGAAGACCGGATGCACATTCACGATTTCCACGCGACTGTGCTGCATCTGCTCGGCCTCGACCACGAGAGACTCACGTATCGATACAGCGGGCGCGACTTCCGCCTGACCGATGTCGCCGGCGTGGTGGCGCGTAAAATACTCGCATGATCTTTGCTCTGTTCGCCCTTGCCGCGACCGTCACGTGGAATTTCGACGGCGGATCCGCTGACAAGGTGGAGCCGGTCAGCGAGCGCCACTTCCGTGTCTATGCGCATGGGCAGACCGATCAGGACGGCCGCAATCGACAGGCAAGCTGGTATTACTTCCGCGTCGACAACGTGCGGTCTGGTGTCGAGTACACGTTCGACATGGTCGGCCTGCCAGGCGAGTACAACTATCAGCCCAACAAGGGCGCCATCACGAAGGACACGGTCCCGGTGTTCAGCACGGACCAGGTGAACTGGCGCTATATCCCGCCCACCCATGTCGACTACGACGCTGCCGAGGCGCGACTACGATTCCGCGTGACGGTGCCCAACTCGGATCATTTCTGGGTGGCGCACGTTCCGCCGTACACCAATGCGAATCTGGAGCGCCTTCGCAAACTGGTAAAGCGCGAAGAAGTGATCGGCAAGAGCGTGGAGGGCCGTCCGCTTTATCTCTGGACGATTGAAGGCGGAGCGAATCCCAAAGCGACAGTGTGGCTGATGTTTCGCCAGCATGCATGGGAGGCCGGCAGTTCGTGGGTCGGCGACGGCGCGGTGCGAGACCTGCTGAAGGATGCTCGCGGAATCCGGTGGAAAATACTCCCGTTCGCCGATCCTGACGGCGTGGCTCACGGCGGCGTGCGTTTCAACCGCAATGGGTTCGATTTGAACCGGAACTGGGACGTCGTGGACCCGGTGAAGATGCCTGAGATCACGGCACAGCGCAACGCCATCGCGTCATGGCTGAAGGCCGGCAACAAGGTCGACCTGTTCTTCTCTCTCCACAACACCGAGACCGGTGAGTATCTGGAAGCGCAGTCTCTCGAGCACAAAGAACTGGCTCAGCGATTCTTCGGCGCACTGCAGAAGACGACCTTCGCCCCGACGCGCCCGTTGTTCTTCGGCACAGAGTCCACAACGGCTGGCAAGCCCGGACGCATGAACGTCATCCAGGGGCTGTGGCGCGACTACAAGATCCCCGGCTTTCTGATGGAGCAGAAGATAGCTTCAAAGCCGACCGTCGACCAGCGGACGCAGTTCGGCCAGTTGCTGGTATCAGCGATTGCCGGCCTGTTTCGCTGAGGCAAACAACGCCTCAATCACCAGCATGTTGCCGAGCGAATCCTCAAGCGGCGTCGGCACCTCCGTGCCATCCAGCACCGCTGCCGAGAACGCATCCCCCTGAATGGTGTACTGATCGCAGGTGTCGATGCTCTCCATGCGGCGACCTGTGCCGAAGACATCGCGCCCGTCATCGATGAAGATGCGGCAGGGACGGTCGGGCGGCGCGTTGAACGGGATCTCGATCTCGATGCGGCCTTTGGTGCAGAGGATCTGCACGGTCTGATACGGCGCCAGTTGCGTGCTGCAGCTGAAGACGCTGTGGCCGGAGGCGAACTCCAGCAGGCCAGAGGTCAGGCGGTCCGTACCAAAGTCAGGATCACGGTCCACCGCCGCCACACACCGCACCGGTTCTGTTTCAAACAAAAAGCGCGAGATTTGGATCGGGTAGCAGCCGATGTCCATCAGCGCTCCGCCCCCGATGCCAGGCATATTGCGGATGTTCTGCGGATCGCGGTTGAAGTAACTGAACGCCGAGACAATGGACCGCAGCTCGCCCAACTCCCCGGAGCGGACCAGGTCTCGCGTCCGCAGCCACTGCGGATGCGTGCGCACCATGAACGCCTCGCCGATTACTACTTTGGTCTCGTCCCGTACGTCCATGAGGGCGCGGCACTCAGCCGACGACAGCCCGATCGGCTTTTCACAAAGCACGTGCTTCCCCGCCCTGGCAGCCAGAATCGACCACGGCACATGCAGATGGTTGGGCAGCGGATTGTAGATGGCGTCGACGTCCGGATCGGCCAGCAGCTTTTCATACGAGCCGTACGCTTTGGGGATGCCGAGCGTCTCGGCCGCCGCCTTCGCGGTGGCCAGTTCCCGTGATGCGATGGCGGTCACCTCGCATCGTTCGCCCTTCTGCATCGCCGGAATCACCTTGGTCCGGCCAATCTTCGCGGCGCTCAGAACGCCCCATCTCAGCTTCGTGCGAGCCATAAGCCGCCAGTGTCTCACGCCTTCACCGGTTTCCCATGAGTCGATTGAGGATGCGTCTGTGCATGAGGCCTCGGGTGACGGCGTGTGGCACAGGCCCAGAGAAGACGCCGAGGTGGCTCGCGATCTCCATGCCGTGCTGGCCAGGGTGCAGCAAGGCGTCGAGATCGTCATCGAGCAAGATCACCGGCCCGTCGCCATCATCCGGGCACAGAATCGCAGCGGGCGGCCAATCACCGAAATCCTTCGCGAAGCCAAACAGAGGAACTCGACAGTGACTCTCAACGAAGACTTCGGCAAGGATCTTGAAGAGATCGTCGCCAGCCATCAGAAGCCATCGACTCCGCCCTCCTGGGATTAGTGCTGGACTCCAGCGCTGTCATCGCCGCCGAACGGAAGAAGCAGCCGATCGTGGACTTCATCGAATCCATCCTCGCGACTCATGGTCCGGTGGACTCGGCGGCGCTACTCGAGGCCACCACGCTGGCGCCGAAGTCGTGATCGAACGCGACGCGAAGCCGTTCGCCGTGATCCGCGCGACCGCTGCAGCGCGCTCGCCGCCGACGTGGAAGAGATCGTCGGCAATCGAAAGCCGTGGACCCTGCCCAAGTGGGACTAATCCTCGACTCCAGCGTGGTGATCGCCGGAGACCGGCGAGGCCACACCGTCCGGCAGATCCTGGAACAGTTTAAAACCGGCTACGGAGAAATCGAGGTCGGCCTCTCCGTGGTGACCATCGTCGAACTGACGCACGGTGTCCAGCGCGCAGGAACAGACGAACGCCGGCAACGGCGGCAGTTGCGTCGCGTCCGTCTGGATCAGTAAACGCCAGCGGAGTGTGGAGCTTAAAAGGCCGGCGTTCCCGATGGCGTTCGCATTTTCAGAGGTGACACCCCCGACGAGCAGTTGACAGGTCTTGTTGCTGATCGTGTCTTGAGGATAACGCTGGAGGGCTTTGATGGGTACCAGTCTCAGTCTACGTGTTTGTCGGAGCTTAAAGCGGGATGACCCTCAGGCTGGGCACGAACCAGGATATGCTTTCGGTGTCAGTGGAGGCTCTCATCGAAATGAAGGAAAACAAGCCCGTGGCCGATACCAGTTCGCGCCGCGACTTTCTGGCGGCCAGCAGCCGCACGGCCGGGATCTCGGCGCTTGCAGGCATTACGCTGCCGTATGTTCATGCGGCGGAGAACAACACCATTGAGGTTGCTCTGGTGGGTTGTGGCGGACGAGGGACGGGAGCCGCGGACAACGCGCTTTCGGTCACCAACGGTCCCATGAAACTGGTCGCTATGGCCGATGTAATCCCGGCCAAAATGAGCGACAGCTACGACAAACTCAAATCGAAGTTTGCCGACAAGGTCGACGTTCCGCCCGAGCGGCGATTCCTCGGCTACGACGCCTATCGCAATGCGATGGACTCGCTCAAACCAGGCAGCGTGGTGATTCTTGGAACACCGCCCGCGTTCCGCTGGGTGCAGTTTACGCGCGCCATTGAGAAGGGTCTCCACACCTTCATGGAGAAGCCGGTCACCGTCGACGGACCGACCACCAAACGCATGTTCGCGCTCGCCGATCAGGCCAGTGCAAAGGGTCTGAAGTGCGCGGTCGGCCTGATGGTGCGGCACTGCCGCGCTCGCCAGGAACTGTACAAGCGCATCCAGGACGGCCAGATCGGCGACATCGTTTCCATGCGCGGGTACCGTATGGGTCAGGGCGGCGGCACAGTGCCTCCACGGCCTGCCGGTGTTTCCGAGCTCCAGTGGCAAATCCAGCGATTCCACGGACTCCTCTGGGCCAGCGGAGGCGTGTTCAGCGATTACTACATCCATCAAATCGACGAGTGCAGCTGGATGAAGAACGCATGGCCGGTGGAAGCGCACGCGGTCGGCGGACGCCACTATCGCGGCGATTCTCTCGACCAGAACTTCGATACCTACTCGGTCCAGTACATGTATCCGGACGGGACAAGGCTGTTCTTCGACGGTCGCAACATGGCGGGCGCGCGCGATGAGTTCGCCAGCTACGCGCATGGGTCGAAGGGCTCGGCCGTGATCTCCACGCTGTCTCATACACCAGGCATGACGCGCATCTACAAGGGCCAGAACATGCCCCGTGTGATGAACCGCAAAGATCTGCCTCTGGCGCCCGATCCGAATCTGGTGTGGGCGTTCCCGCAGCCGGAAAAGAGCCCGTACCAGTGGGAGTGGGACGACCTCACCGACGCCATTCGCCAGGACAAACCGTACAACGAAGTCCGGCGCGGAGCCGAAGCAAGTCTCGTCGCCTCAATGGGCCGCATGGCTGCGCACACCGGTCAGATCATCACGTTTGACCAGATGCTGAACTGTCCGCACGAGTTTGCTCCCAACGTGGACAAGCTCACCATGGACGGTCCTCCGCCCATTACACTGGGTCCGGACGGCAAGTATCCGGTGCCGGAACCAGGCCGCAAGAAAGATCGCGAATACTAAGCCAACGGATCCATTAATGCGCATCTCTATTCTGCTTCTGGTGGCCGCGCTCGCCGCGGCCGCCGCGCCTCCTGAATACAAGGCCGGTATCGGCCGCGTCGAGATCACCCCTGCGGGACCGATCTGGATGTCGGGCTATGCCAGCCGGACAAAGCCCTCTGAAGGAGTGCTGCAGAAGCTGTGGGCCAAAGCGCTGGCCGTGCAGGACCGCCGCGGCACAAAGCTGGTGATCGTTACCACTGATCTGATCGGCCTGCCCCGCAGTATTTCCGACGCAGTCGGCGCGCGCGTGGAGAAGCAGTACGGAATTTCGCGCGGCAATCTGTTGCTCAACTCCTCCCACACGCATACCGGCCCGCTGATCCGAAAAAACCTCGAAGTCATGGTGGCGCTCGACCAGTTGAACCGGCGCGTGGTGGATGACTACTCGACGAAGCTGACAGATCAGCTGGTGGATGTGGTGGGCTCCGCGGTGGGCGCGATGAAGCCTGCATCTCTGTCGTGGGGACAAGGCAAGGCGGGGTTCGCGATGAACCGGCGCGAGAAGACGGCGTCGGGAGTGAAGATCGGACTCAATCCGAACGGGCCCATGGATCACAGCGTGCCGGTAGTTCGCGTGGCCGATGCTGAGGGCAAGACCCTGGCGCTGCTGTTCGGCTACGCCTGCCACAACACCACACTCACGGGCGAGCACTACCAGATCAGCGGCGACTTCGCGGGTTACGCGCAGGCCGATGTGGAGGCCGCGCAGCCCGGTGTCACCGCAATGTTCATTCAGCTCTGTGCCGGCGATCAAAACCCAAATCCCCGCAGTGAAGTGAAGTATGCCGAGCAGCACGGACGCGAGTTGAGCGGTGCGGTGCAGGGTGTCGCCAGAGGAACCATGAAGCCGATGAAGGGCCACCTCGCGGGCACCCTGCAGTGGAAGGATCTGCCGGTGCAGCCAACGGCGCGCGAGGACTTCGAAAAGATGCTGTCCGACAGTCAGCCAGTTCGGGTTCGGTTCGCGCAGGAGATGCTGCGGCGTCTCGACGCACGCGATTCGCTGCGGACGGTCGCGTACCCGGTGCAGGCTCTGCGGCTCGGCGACGGGCTGGTGCTGGTGGCGCTGGGCGGCGAGACAGTAGTCGAGTACGCGCTGCGGATCAAAGCGGCGCATCCGAAGCTCGGCGTGATTGTGTCGGCGTACTCGAACGACGTGATGGGCTACATCCCTACCGCGAAGATGCTGGAAGAGGGTGGCTACGAGCCTGTGGGAAGCACGATGTATTACGGGCAGGCGGCGCCGTTCGCACCCGAGATCGAGAAGATCATTCTGGACTCGGCGGCCGCCGCCATCGCCCGTGTGAAACCCTGATGAGAAAATCCATGAAGCTTGTGATTGCCGGAGTGTTCGGTGTTGCTGCGTTGCTGCTGGCTGTAAGCCGGCCTGCCGACCTTGTGTTTGAAAAGCACATGCTGGACGGAGGAGCCAATGAAGCCTGCGCGATCGCCGATATCAACGGCGACAAAAAGCCGGATATCGTTTCGGGCGAGAACTGGTATGAAGGTCCGACGTGGAAGAAGCACCACTTCCGTGACATCCCGTTCACCAACAGCTATGTGGACGATTTCAGTGACTTGCCGCTGGATGTAAACCGAGACGGCAAGGTCGACATCATCACCGTCTCCTGGTTCAGCAGGAAGATCGCGTGGTACCAGAATCCAGGCAAGGACGGCGCGCCCTGGAAAGAGACGGTGCTCAGCAGCACGTCGCCCGTGGAGTTCGCGTTCCTGGTCGATTTGAATAACGACGGAAAAGCGGAGGAATTAATCCCGCAGTTTGGCAGCGAAAAGGAACCGCTCGCCTGGTGGGAAGTGCGGGACGGTGCGATGGTGAAGCATGTGGCGAGCCCGAAGAGTTACGGCCACGGCATCGGGGTCGGCGACATCAACAAGGACGGCCGCAACGACATTATCACGCCGCAGGGCTGGCTGGAAGCGCCTGCCGATCCGCGCCAGGAGAACTGGAAACTGCACGAAGGTTCGTTCCCCAAAGAACCGCACTACAGCTACTTCTACGTGGCGGATGTGAATGGGGACGGCACTAACGACGTCGTCGTGTCGCACGCGCATGACTACGGGATTCTGTGGTTTCAGCAGATGCCCGACGGCACGTTTAAGAAGAATGTGATTGACGATTCGTGGTCACAGGGTCACGCTGTGACCTTCGTCGATCTGAATGGCGACGGAAAGAAGGACATCCTGACGGGCAAGCGCTACATGGCTCACAACGGCAAGGATCCGGGCGAGAAAGAACCGCTCGGAATCTACTGGTACGAGCAGATTCGCGGCGATGACGGCAAGAAGATCGAATGGGTGCGGCACATGATCGACTACGGCGGCCGCGCAGGCGGTGGGATGCAGATCCCCGTCGCGGACCTGGACGGCGACGGGGACCTCGACTTTGCCGTGGGTGGAAAAAGCGGCGTCTTCGTTTTTGAGAACAAGACGCCGAAGCGTTAACCGAACGCCGACTTCAGAACGGAGTAACTCTTCGGGACGGCCGTCTCCGGCGACTCTTTCCCTTCCATCTCAAGGGAGATCCAGCCGCGATATCCGGCCGCCCGAAGAATGCCCGCGATCTTCTTGTAATCCAGATCCAGCGTGTACCACTCACCGCCGCCATAGTATGTCTTGGCCTGCACGATGGTGGCGTGCGGAGCCAGCTTGCCGATGCCTTCATACGGGTCACCAGGGAAGTTCCCGGTGTCGGCATTGATGCCGAGCCACGGCGAATCGACAGCACGCCAGATCTTCAGCAACGTCTCAATCGACGTGGTCAGTCCCCAGTGATTCTCCAGGCACAACGTCACACCGGCTTTGGCTGCCCGGGGCAGACAGGCACGGATGGAATCGACGCACCAGTTGAACGCATCGTCGGCCGAGTAGCCCTCCAGCGGCGGCTCATTGCCCTTCACCTTCATCAGATCGTCAAAGGATTTGATGGTCTTCCAGCGGCCTGAGTTGAGGCGGATGGCGGGAATGCCGAGTTGTGCGGCGATGTCGATGCAGCGCTCCGTGTGCTCAATATTCTCCTGCCTGACCGACTGCTCCGGCGAGACGAAATCCTGGTGAATCGAGAGCATCGGCAGTGACAGGCCGAGCTTGAACGCCTGTTGCTTCAGCTTGTTTAGATAGGCCGGCGATTCGCCCGACATCTGGCGATGCAGGATCTCCACGCCATCGAACCCGAGTTTCGCCGCGTTCACCATCACCTGCTCGATGGGGTATTTTTCCGTTTTGAAATGCCAGTAGGAGTAGGTGGACACCGCCAGCCGCAAGGGAGCCGCCGCGGACGGCGCCTGCGGGGCGGCAGGTAGAGATGTGGCGGCAGCGGCGGCGGCGCTGCCCAGCAGCGCTCTGCGAGTCATTGAATCAGCCATTACTCGTCAGTCTACAGCCAACGCATTCGCTTGAACACAAGCAGCATCAGAGCCGACACG
Organism: Bryobacteraceae bacterium; assembly: GCA_034408745.1. Lineage (GTDB taxonomy): Bacteria > Acidobacteriota > Terriglobia > Bryobacterales > Bryobacteraceae > JAWXCM01. The sequence goes on along the minus strand of JAWXCM010000410.1, from coordinate 14,622 downwards.
GCGGCGATCAGCGACATGACGATTCCCCACGAATGGGGATGGTGCGCAAACGGCAGATTCTCCACGTTCATTCCATACATGCCGGTGATAATAATGGCTGGCGTGGCCACGGTTCCGAAGACCGTAAGAACCTTCATCACCTGGTTCGTCTGATTTGCCACCGACGACAGATAGAGTTCCGTCGCGCCTGCCACCAGGTCGCGCTGCACTTCGATGAGGTCGAGAGCGCGGGCTATGTGGTCGTACACGTCGCGGAAAAACGGCTGCAGATCCTGCGGCAGATGCGGATGTTCCGTGCGCAGCAGATGACCCGTGAGGTCGCGCGAGTTGGCAAGGACGCGGCGCAGCTCCATGAGCGTTCGCCGGACCAGGAAGAGCTTTTCAATGGTCTCGGTCTGAGGGCTTTCCAGCGCCTGTTCCTCCAGCACGTCGATGCGTTCGGCCATTTGGTCGATTACCGGAGAGTACAGGTCCACCACGCCGTCGATAATGCGGTAGAACAGTTCCGCGGGACGTTTGTAGTCTGCCGACCGGACGCGCCGCAGCAGTGAGGAGAGGGGAGCGCACGCCTCCTCCTGCACAGTGATCACGTAGTCGGGACCGATGAACACGTCCAGGTCGGAAGCATTGAACTCGGCGTCCAGATCGAGGACCACGGGCTTTAGCACGATAAACAGATAGCCGTCGTTGAACTCGACTTTGGCGGCCTGATTCCGGTGGCGGCAGTCTTCGATGTGCAGTGGATGCAGCTTGTACTTCTCGGCGAGTTCGTCGAGCAAGTTGTCCTGAGGATCGCTGATATCGTGCCAGATCATTGGAGAATCAACATACAGTCGCCATAAGAAAAGAAGCGGTAACGCTGACGCACCGCGTGGTTGTACGCGTCGAGAATGAGTTCTCGCCCGGCCAGCGCGCTTACCAGCATCATCAGGCTGGACTGCGGCAGATGGAAATTTGTGAGCATCGCGTCGAGGGCCTGAAACGCGTAGCCCGGAGATACAAAGATATCAGTGTCGCCGGAGAGCTGGTTGCGCGTGTAGACCGTCTCGATGGTGCGGGCCGCTGTGGTTCCCACGGCAATCCGTCGCTTTGCACCACGGATCGTTTCCAGCTCGGCCGGTTCGACAGCGTATTGCTCGGAGTGCAGCTTCACGTCGGCCACGTTGTCAACGTGCAGTGGTGCGAAGGTGCCGAGGCCCACGTGCAGCGTGACGTGTGCGGTGGTGGCGCCTGCCTGGCGCACGGCATCGAGGATCTCGGGCGTGAAGTGCAGCCCGGCGGTGGGCGCGGCGACGGATCCGGTGATCGCCGAGTAGACGGTGTTGTAGCGGCCGCGGTCCTCGGTGCGGTCGGCGCGGCGGATGTACGGCGGCAGCGGCATGTGGCCAACCTGGTCGAGCTCGGCGTAGATGTCGCCTTCACCGTCGAAGCGGACGGTGCGCTCGCCGTGCTCGGCGCGGTCGAGCACCTCGCAGGACAGGGTATCGGAGAAACGGATGCGCTCGCCGATGGGCATCTTGCGGCCGGGGCGAACCAGCGCCTGCCAGGTTCGGCGGTCGGGCGAAACGGGACGCACGAGGAACACCTCGACGCGGGCGGTCCCGCTGCATCGGACTCCCACTAGTCGAGACGGGAAGACGCGCGAGTTGTTGAGGATCAGGCAGTCGCCGGGCCGGATGAACAGCGGAAGTTCCCGGAACATGCGGTCCTCGAAGCGGCGCTCGCCGCGATGCACCACGAGCATGCGGGAAGCGGCTCGGTCCGCCAGCGGTTCCTGTGCGATCAGCTCTTCCGGCAAATGGTAGTCGAAGTCGGAAACGAGCACGAACGCTAGAATAGCAACGGGAATGCGCATCCTTGCCATTGAGAGTTCGTGCGATGAAACGGCCGCTGCCGTGGTGGAAGACGGGCAGCATGTGCTTTCGTCGGTAGTTGCTTCGCAGCTCGACACGCATGGGAAGTATGGCGGGGTGGTGCCGGAGCTGGCGTCGCGCGAGCATCTGCGGGCGATCGTTCCGGTGGTTCGCGAGGCGCTGAGCAGGGCCGGAATGACGCTCGGTGAGGTGGATGCGATCGCGGTGACGCAGGGGCCGGGGCTGGTGGGATCGCTGCTGGTTGGGATCACGTATGCCAAGGGGTTGAGCTTTGCGTCGGGGCGTCCACTGATCGGAGTGAACCACATTGAGGGGCACATCCATGCGGTAGTGATGGAGGCTCTGGATGCGGGCGAGCCGGTGGAGTATCCGGCGCTCGCGCTGGTGGTGAGCGGCGGGCATACCCATCTGTTCGAGGTGAAGCGGGAATCGGAGTACCGGCTGCTGGGCAAGACGCGGGACGACGCGGCGGGCGAGGCGTTCGACAAGGTGGCCAAGCTGCTGGGGTTCGGCTATCCGGGCGGACCCGTGATCGATGCGCTGGCCCCGCATGGCAACCCGAAGGCCGTGCGGTTCACCGTGGCGAAGATGAAGGGCAACACCACCGACCTCAGCTTCAGCGGCATGAAGACGGCGGTGCTGCGGTGGTTTGAGGCTCGCGATATGGCCGATGAGGTCGCGCTCCGGAAGCAACTGGTACGGGAGACGCCTCGGCCGACGGTGGAGCAGTGGCTCACAGTCACGCCGAAGACCACGCTCGACCTGCTTGCTTCGTTTCAGTACGCCGTGGTGGAGGAGCTGATGCGGCGGATTGTGAGCTGCGTGGAGGAGATCGGGGCGCGGACTGTGATTGTGTCCGGTGGCGTAGCGTGCAACCGGGGGTTGCGGGCCGAAGCGGTGCCGCGCCGAGCCGGGGTCCGCGTGCTGTTCCCGACGCCGGGGCTGTCGACCGACAATGCGGCGATGATCGCGGCTGCGGCGTTTCCGAAGCTGGCGCGCGGCGAGTTTGCGGACATGACGCTGGCTGCCAAAGCGAGCCTGCCGCTCGCGTGATTTAATGTTGACCATGCGGATTATGCTCCTGTGTTTGCTCGCGCTGGCGACGTGTTGCGCGGAGACCCGGTTCTATGTCGATCAACGGACGGACTGGTCGAAAGCCGCTGCGTTCGGACAGGCGGGCCCGTATGAGTTGATTACGGCTCGCGTGGTGACCGATGCCGGCGAGGGGCGGATCGAGATGCTGAAGCCGCGCGATCCGAAGCTGGGCAACGGAACGCTGGAGCTGGAAGTCAACGGCAAGGGCAAGTTCGGCGGGTCGAACAAGACGCTCGAGACCGGCGTGACGATGATGCGGCTGACATGGTCGAATGCCTCGACGCTGGAGGCGGGGGTCGCCGAGATTGTGGACTTCCTGAAGTTCACCGGTGGGCCGATGTTGCTGGGCGATCAGAGGCGGTTTCTGAAGAAGGCCGTGCTGGTGGACAACGCGAAGTGGGTGGCCGAGTTCCTGATTTCGGCGAAGAACAAGGACGCGAAGGGAAGGCCGCTGGTGGACACGACGACTGGCCGGGGCTGACTGATAGCATCAGAGTATGGGTCCACAGTCGGGTAACGGCGAGCAGCCGAAGCTGCCAATCGATGGCGTGCGCAATCTGGTTGCCGTAGGTTCGGGCAAAGGTGGGGTCGGCAAGACCACCGTGTCGGTGAACGTGGCCATTGCGCTCTCGCAGATGGGGTACAAGGTCGGCCTGCTGGACGCCGACGTCTACGGTCCGAACGTTCCGCTGATGATGGGCATCCGCGACGTCCCGACGGCGCTGGGCGACCGCATTCAGCCGCTGGAGCAGTACGGGATCAAGCTGATGTCGATGGGGTTTCTGAACCCTGGGGACAAGCCGCTTATCTGGCGCGGCCCGATGCTGAACAGTGTGATCCAGCAGTTTCTTCGCGGCGTGGACTGGGGCACGCTCGACGTGCTGGTGATTGATCTGCCGCCGGGTACGGGCGACGTGCAGTTGTCGCTGATCCAGACGGCTCCGGTAACGGGCGCGGTGGTGGTGACCACGCCTTCCGAAGTGTCGCTGGAGGACGCTCGCAAGGCCATTCTGATGTTCCGTCAGGTACGCGTCGAAGTCCTCGGCATTGTGGAGAACATGAGCTACATGCTGGTGCCTGGCACCACGCAGCGTATCGACGTGTTCGGCGAGGGCGGTGGGAAGCGGACGGCTGAGGCGATGGAAGTGCCGTTCCTCGGCGAACTGGTGCTGGAACCGCAGATCCGCATTGGCGGCGATTCGGGGCGCCCGGTGGCACTGCTCGGCGAATCCGATTCTCGCGCGGCTGGCTTCTTCGCGATCGCTCGCGGGATTGCTGCGAAGCTCGAAGCGGGCACCGGCAAGGGTCCCACCATCACCATCAGCGACTAGTCCGCAGCGTGACCGACCCTCCGGCGTGCGTTGCCACGAGGGTTCGGTTATTGGTCCAGTGCAACGTGACGGCTTGATCTGCCGCCGGCGTGACGGGCGTGCGGCGGAACGTGCCGTCGAGAGCCACGGCCACGACGAAACAGCGGTGATTTTCCTCCACCCCGCGCTCCTCGAAGGCTTCGGGTGAATCGTCGCGAAGCCTGTAGTCCACCAGGCAGTCAAGGAGACCGACGTATCGGGAGTCGGGCGACCACACGAACCTGACGGGAAAGGTGTGCACTCCGGCGTAGACCAGCCCCTGCTGCTTCACCACCTCGGGAGCCATCTCGAGCGGCTTCTGTACCACGGGCTTCATTCCTGGCGGAAGCGGGTAAAGGATGGTGTCCCCCGCCATCAGATACTGGCTCTGCACCCATGGCGGCGCGAAGTGTATGATCCAGCCGACGTGAGCGACCTTCGCGTAGTCTGGCGACCGAACGAAGCCAAACCCAATGTAGCTGCGGAGTACCTTTCCTGTGGCAATATCCACTTCGAAATAGTTGCCCATCGACGGGTTGCCGTGGCAGTAGGCACCGATCACCGCTTCCCCGGCCCAATGCACATCGAAGATGCTGGATGCACGGGTTGTCGACGGAGCACAGGGTGTAGTGAGCGAACTGCCTGCCCGATGGGGACGCCACCCGATCCTCGCCGGCGCATCCGGCAGCCGCCAGCAGCATTGCGAAAAGCAGTCGGGTCATGAGGTTGTTCTCAGTTTAGCGATTCGGCCGAGGAGGTAGTTTCTTTCGGGCAGGCTGGCGGTTTGGGTTGCGGCGAGTTGGTAGTCCTGCAGGGCGCCGGTGTTGTCGCCGGACATTTCGCGGAGATGGGCTCGGACGGCGTAGAGGCGGTAGTGGTTCTGCAGGAGTTTGGCTGAGGCCTGGAGTTCGGCGATTAGCTCCAGCCCGCGGGCGGCGCTCTGGGACATCGCAACTGCTACTGCGTGATTCAGCCTTGCCATGGGGTTGCCGGTGATCTGGATCAGGAGTTGGTAGAGCATCGCGATTTGCGGCCAGTCGGTCGCAGCAGTGCTCGGGGCTTCGTCGTGGAGTGCGGCGATGGCGGCCTGTAACTGGTATGGGCCGACAGCTCCCTGTCGGAATGCATTGCTGATGAGAGCTGAGCCTTCATCTATCTCCTCGCGATCCCATGTGCTTCGGTCCTGCTGTTCCAGCGGGATCACTTCCCCGCCCTTCCCGGTCCTCGCGTGGCGGCGGGCATCGGTCAAAAGCATCAGTGCCAGGAGGCCGGCTACTTCAGGCTGACCGGGGAGTTGTTTGTGGACGATTCGGGCCAGCCGGATGGCTTCGGCGGCGAGGTCCGTGCGCTGCAGCTGCGCGCCGGTACTGGCGGCATAGCCCTCATTGAAGATCAGGTAGAAAACGTGCAGGAGAGACGCCAGCACCTTCGGCTCATCTTCCTGCGCGCCTCGCTGGAACGGAACGCCAGACGACTGGATGGTCTGCCTGGCGCGGCTTATGCGCTGGGCCATGGTCGACTCGGGGACCAGGAACGCGCGGGCGATCTCTGCCGTTGTCAGACCACCAGCGGCTCGCAGGGTCAGGGCGATGGCCGACGAAGTGGTCAGCGATGGGTGGCAGCACATGTACATCAGGGTCAGGGTGTCGTCTTCGAACGGAACCGGCTCGCTGTCACCTGCTGGAAGCACATATCCGGACTGCAGCGCGGCTTCCGTTTCGCGGCGCCGCCTGGCCACATCGGAGCGGATCTGATCGAACAGGCGGCGGGAAGCTGTATGGGTCAGCCAGGTTCGCGGGTCGTCGGGCAAACCCTGGACGGGCCACCTGCGAGATGGCCGCGAGCATGGCTTCCTGGACGGCATCTTCGGCGGCCGCGAAGTCCCGGTACCGGCGGACCAGTGAAGCGAGCACCTGGGGCGCGTATTCCCGCAACAGGTGCCCGATGTTGGTGGTCAGCGGTACTCCTCGGGTGGCGCGCTCATGACCTGTCGCACTTCGATGGGCATGTTGAGCGGCACTCCCCCGGCTCCGGGAGCGGCCGAGGCGCGGGCGGCAATCCGGAACGCCTCCTGCTCGTTTTCCACGTCGACGATCCAGTAGCCGATGAGGAACTCTTTGGATTCGGGAAAGACGCCGTCGGTGACCGGGGCTCCGTCTGCTCCGGCGCGCACGATTTTGGCCTGATCGGGCCATGCGAGACCCTCGGCTGAGACGAACTGGCCGGCTTCCTTCAGTTCCTTGTTCAGGTTCATCATGAACTGGATGTGCGCCCGAATGTCCTCTCCGGGCCACGTCATGATTCCCTTCGACATCTCTCTGCGTCGGTCTTCATCTGCATCATCAGAATGAACTTCATATTGCTTCGGCTCCTGTTGCTGCGAATTGTCGCACCTGAGTGCGTTTGCACAGACAGGTCGGAGCCCGGGGCGGATTCTCGACATGACCGCGGAAATATTTTCGAATAGGATCATTGCAGGACAAACATGCAGACGAGCAGACGGACCTTTATCCTTGCCGGTGGCGGCGCCCTGGTTACAGCGGCCTCTCCTCCTTCGGATCAGGTGGTGCTGGGCCTGATTGGCTCGGGCGGCCGGGGCAACCTGGTGATGTCGACATTTCAGAAAGACCCCGCACTCAAAGTTGGGGCGATCTGCGATGTGTACGAGCCCAACCTGGAGCGTGGCCTCTCGAACGCTAAAAAGGGCGGGAGCGTTGCCAAGCCCTGGCGGAACTACAAGCAGTTGCTGGCGGACAAGGATATCCAGGCGGTGCTGATCGCAACGCCGGAGCACTGGCATGCGCAGATGGTGCTGGACGCGCTGGCGGCGGGCAAGGACGTCTATGTGGAGAAGCCGCTGTGCCGCACGCCGGAGGAAGGTGTCGCGCTGGTTGCGGCGGAAAAGAAGACGAAGCAGATTGTGGAGGTCGGCATGCAGCGGCGGAGTTACGACCTGTATCAGCAGGGCCGCGAGGTGGTTGCGTCGGGGCAGCTGGGCAATGTCCGCATGATCCGCTCGGAAGCATTAGAAAAACGAGTAGCCGAAATGCAGGTACTACTCGACAAGCGTGACGAGGAGATCGAGGAACTGCAGAAGGCTCTGGCCATGCAGGAGAAGGCGTCGGCAGTACAGACAGCGGAGATTCACGACCGCGACCTGCGAATCGATGAACTGGAGCGGCAGGTTAAGGAGCTGCGGTCGGCCCACGTCGCCGTCGCTTCGGCGGCACGTCAGTCGTAGCAGGGAAAGCAATAACCTCGGCCGCCGGTTCGCCGCTGGCGTCCTTAATCGTCACGCGCACCCGCTGGCCGCCGAAGGACAGCAGGAACGAGCCGTCGAGTTCGTTATCATCCGGTTCGGGCACTGGCAGTTCGATTAGGTCGGCCATGGGTGTGCCTACACAACCAGCGTTGAGATCAATTGATCCTGTTGCGCAGGAAACCAGAAGACGGACGAGACTTGCTCCAGTCGCGTTATGTCGTGATCCTTGAACACATCGTTGCTCTCGTCGATGACCGTTACGAACTGAGGATCGGTCTTTCGTTTGGTCGCGCCCACGTCAAACAGCCGAAGAAACGCCTCGGCAGAAACCGAGTGCGCGGATCCGGTACTGGCCGCGCTGAGCGACTGTAGCAGGGAAACGTGGGTTGCACCGAAGACGCGGAAGTCGAACTTCACGTCCTGTCCCTTTCGGTTCGTCTCGATCGCATCCGGTTCGTACCGGATTTCAAGGCTGGTCAGGAACTCCTCCATTTCATCCCTGAACGAGCCGGTTGACCATATACGGGCCGAGAAAACCAGATCGGATACTCGTATACATGCCTGGGCAAGCCGCATCATAACTGGCCGCAGATCCAGTAGGTCCTCCGGCTCAAGTTCAATGAGCAGCCGGCCACCATGCCACCTGACATCCAGTGATCGACAAATGTCCTCGACTATCTGGCGACGCTTGTTCGTTGCCCACGGACGCACCTGCGCATCCAGCAGATATGCCGTCGTTTGGCCCAAATCGCTGAGTGTGAGTGCGTTAAAGAGTGGCTGTGGCTCCTCAAGGAACAAATCGATTTGGGAGCCGTTAGGATACTGGAACGGCGTGAGCAATCGAAGGGATCCATTGCCGATGCTGTCACACTGCTGGACCAGGGAGAGCGGCGCGAGGGCGCTGCTGATTAAGGAACAGTCGATCATAATTGCCCCCCACCTATGGATCTACAAATTCGCCAACATGGACAATGTTAGCTTGCCGGCAAAGAATGGTCCACACCTCACGGGGAGATTTACCTTCGAGGTCGGGCCGGGCCACTGTTGCGGGTAGATTCCGTCGCGGGTCTTCTTCATTCTGCAGTGAGTGTTTGTGAGTCCGCGCGCCCCCGTGCATCGTATTGTTGACCTCAACACGGCAGATCGCGCCAACGCCCTTAACCTTGAAGTTGTAGACAATCGATGGGACGAGTGGGTTGAACTTTCCGTTGACTCGCAAATCGAGACCCATGGAATTTTCCACCTTTATGTTGTCAAAGATCAGCATGGGTGATACCTCCGACTGTGCGGTAAAGGTTATAGCAGCGTAGATCGTCTTGCCGGGTAGGTCCCTGAGTGCTTCGAATTCTCGTCTCGTCATACCGGTGCTCTTGGCCCTTTCAGTCGACGGTCAGGACGCGCTCAATCGCATCCCGGACCAAGCAGTGATGCTCATTGCGCACACAACACATCGCCGCGTCTAATCTCCACTGGAAGCCTCGGAGCATCACGTATTACGTTAAGGCCCTGTGCTGCGACCTCTATGCTGAGCTCAAGGCGATAGTCACCGCACGGGTGCAGCGGCGGGTACGGCACATCTGTGCGCCCCATTATGGTTAAGGGTATCCGGAAATTGATCTGATCCAGTCCGGGATAGCTGCTGGGGCCTATATAACTGATTTCCGCCGTTGTGAACGTCGAGTTTGGATAGCCATATGCCGGAACGTCACTTAAGGTGATTGAAATCCGTGACGTTGGCTGCCCGTTTGTAGCGTAGCGGCCCACGCCGGTCAGCCACATCGAGTAATACTGGCCGACCCTTGCGGGCTTCAAAGACGTCACGACGGACCCAGCCTGATCCGTGATGGCGCCTCGAAGTGGTGCTCGTCGTTCTTTCGCGGCCGCGTTGAGCCCGCACGGGGAACCTCCATCCGGAAATCGCGGGTCTATGCTGCAGTCGTACCCCATCCGGAACACAGTTGGAGCTGAGTTGTAAATAGTCGAGAGCCGAAATGGGCCGCTCGTTGTGCCGTTCTGACGCAAGTACATATTCGCGTCGAACGCCGGCGCATCGACCGGGATCTGAAAATTGATCTGGTCTGGACTCACATAGAGAAGTGGAGCGGCCGGGCACGGCCTATCCGGAAACATCACTCCAGCGCAGATCAGTAGCTCGACACCCCCGAGAACCTTGGGCAGTGGAACGGCCCGCGCGGACGCTGTCGACGAAGACAGTCCAGAACCGTACATCGTCGCAAGCCCGCCGAAGGCAATCCACCCCAGACCGTCGGCTGAGTTGCTCACGAACGTAACTCGTGGCTGAGCTGCCCCGACGCACACCGCGAAAACAAAACACAGGAACATCTTCATCCTGCCTTCTCCTTTTGCCCGCACACGACAGCGCGTTGCGGCCTGTGACGGAGCTACAACCCCAGCTCGCCCGGCTCCACCTCGGCGCCGCTCGCCAGATCGTCTTACAGTTCGCCCAACACTCTGTCGAGGTACTCCTCGATAGTGCGTGCGAGTTCCAGTCTGTTTTGCGTGATACGCCGCGGATTCCGCCGCCGACCTGGGAACGGGATCATTTTCAACACAGTGACAACCTCGATTGCTAAGGTTATATCGCATCGGCAAATGCAAGGCGAATACAGAATCAGAGGTGAATGTTTAATAGTGCACATAAACGTAACCAACGAAACAGGAAATATTATTGCCAGAAAACCGATCACCTTACCGGTTCATCTGCTCAGAAGGGACGTGGGTATCCAGCACCGCTGACCAACGTGCCGCCCCGAAAGGATCTGAACTCTTGTCAGCTTTTCGCCGTCCACGTAAGCCCTCGCCAGTGTCCCCGTGGTCAAGGTGAATGCTCGCGCTTTCCCAGTCAGGCTGAGAATTGCCTCGGCATCCCCTCTGCCTACCGCTGCGTAGGCCAGCAGGGTATCAGATTCATCGGCTCCGCAGTAGCAGTCAAGCCTGACAGTCACAGAGCGGCTTCCTGTTGACACCGGCCCGCTGTGAGCCAGCGCAGACAGTAGAATAAGTCCGACGATCCCGACCGCCGATAATACGCCAAACCAAACCAGCATCCGACCGCCCATTACCCGCCCTTCCTTTTCTTTCCTGCCAGCCGCACTTTGAGCATTCGTGCCAGAAACGGCACAGTGTCCTGTCTCTCTTCGCTGTCGTCATCGCTTCGCAGAAAGGCCAGCAGTGCGTCCACCCATGCCTGCTCCTCGGCGGTGACCTGAGGCTGAGTAGGTATAGCCTTCGCGCCCGCAGAGATCCAGCGCTCAAGGGCCTGCGGAATGGCCTCGTATAGCTTCATTCCCCGGCGAATTGCCGTTGCCTTGAACTCAGCGTACAAGTCGACCGGGACGTCGATATTAGTTTGCTTAATAGGACCGTTCCAAGTCATTACAAATCTTCATAGGTAAATCTACCCTTTATTCCTACCCTTTCTACCATTAGACTGACTTTTCAGCTACGAAATGACACTAACACAGACAGAAACGCAGAAAGTAACTCCGGACCAGCGGCTCTGGCAGGCACTCAACCGATCGGCGCTTCGAGAGATCGCCGAAGGCTTGTACTTGTCGCGAACTTTTGTGTACCGGGTTTTCCGTGGCGAGCTTGTTTCAAAGGACCGGCGCGTCGAGGCTGAGCTTGCTCGGCGTGGATGTCCGGGGTTCGAGCAGGCAGCAAGGCGGCCTGAGCCAGTCAGGTGAAGCGGGCGGAACCTCGGGACCGCGCCGCCGTCCGCGCAGGGACGCGAGAGGCAACACTTCCCCAAATAAGACATTGAGTGGCAACACGTCGAGATTCAAGCAGTTAGCGGTGAGCAAGAGGGTTAGACATGGGAAAGGCAGCAGCACTCGCACATCATAGCGGTAACCGCCGGCGAAGACCGGACGTTAGCGCTCAACGTATTGAAAAATCAACAAGGTTACCTCACCACTCGGAGGGCAAGTAGCTATGGACATGCCCAGCACCGACACTCCGTCCGCGTGCTTCGTCTGCGGATTCACCATTGACGACGATCCCGGCACCGTGCTGTGCAACGAATGCTGCGGCGACCACGTTGCCGTGTTTGTCCAGCAACCTCGCTCCGCTCCGAAGGTGACCAGACTCGGCGTGATCCGCAACGGACTGGGCACCACTGATTCGCGGTGGAACCGGATGGGAGATTCTGAGGTAGAGCATGCCTTCGTTCTGACCGCCAGCCAGTTCGAGGCCTGGGAGATGGCGCACAGCCGCGACCCGTTTGCCCGGTTCGACCGGAGGGCAAGCTGATGCGCACAACCAACTGCCGCTGGGTAATCGCCACATCGAAAGAGCAGGCGAAAGAGCGCGTGTGGCACAACTCATATTCGTTTGCTGAGGACCAGATGCGCGAGGCGTTCATGGGCAAGCTGATGCCTGCCCAGCAGGTCTGGAAGGTTACGTTCGGCGAGACCACGCCTGTGCCGATGCCTGCGCCCTTCGGAGGCGCGACGAATGCGATCGCGGAGACAGAAGAAGCCTACGAGGAGGCACTTGCTTTATGAGTACACAGGAATTGCAGAGAGCTAACGGCGGTGCGGTGGCGGTGCCTTCGCAGCCGACCGCGATGACCGTGCCGGACGATTTCATGCCGGTGTTCTCGGTGGACCAGGCGGTTGCTCGCCGGAAAGCCATCGTGAATTTCGTGCCGATGTATTTCGTAACTGGCGGCACTATGGCGACTATGCGGGCGGTATTGTTGCCGATCAGGGCGCACACGTTTATGACGGCATTCACATGCTGATGAACGCGAGTTATCCGCTGGCCGTGACGGCGGCGGCCGGCAAGCCGCACCGGACGGGCTACGATACACCGGAATCGGTTGTAGTTACGGCGGAGTATCCCGAGGATTTTATCGCGGTTTTCACGATTAATTATGCTGCGATGCGGTATCGCAGCCGCAACGATCAGATGAATCATCTGGACGGGGATAAAGCGCGGATGGATATTGGGCGTGAGGACTGCCGGGTTTTCGTGGAGGGCGCGGAAGATAAACCGGTAATTGAGAAGAAATCGGAAAAAGGCTTCGGATTTGCGACGGATTTGCACGTGAGGAATTTCCTGGAGTGCGTGCGTACGCGGAAGAAGCCGAGCGCGCCGATGGTGCTGGGGTTCCAGGCTGCGATCGTGGTGCAGCTGGCCAATATTTCGCTGCGGTCGGGGAGGCGCGCACGATGGAATGCGGCGGCCGGCAAGGTGGAGTTGTAGATGTGGCGACGGACCTTTGTCGGCGCCGGTGCTGCAGCAGTCTGTGGCCTCGGTGCGGCGACGGATTTCACGGAGGGCCTGCCCGATTTTTCCCAGTGCGGGTATGCCGGTGGGGGCGTGCCAATTCCCGTGGCTCCGGTGCGTGTCGAAGTGAAGCCGGCGGCCGGCGATGCAACCGCGCGAATTCAGGCTGCCATCGATCAGGTGTCGGCCCTTCCGCTGGATCGCCGCGGCGCCGTTTTGTTGAAAAAAGGCCCGTATTCGGTCGGTGGGACCTTGCGCATTGGTGCCAGCGGCGTGGTGCTGCGGGGCGAAGGACGGGGCGAGGACGGCACGGTGCTGACGGCTGCGGGGACGGAGCCTCGGGCTCTGATTGAGTTTCTTGGTGCGGGTCCCGGTACGCTGGCGCGGGAGTCGGCGGCTATTGTCGACGAGGTAGTGCCGGTGGGCGCGCGACGTTTTCAGGTCAGGCCGGCTGGTGGTTTTCGGGTCGGGCAGCTGGTGGTGGTGCGGCGCAAGAGCAACGCCGAGTGGATCCATGAGATCGGGATGGACCGAATCCAGGTGAGGGCGGGCGACGAATCGACCACCAGGCAGTGGACGCCCTTCGATCTCGACTTTGAGCGCGTGATTACGGCGATGGACGGGGATCGGATTACGGTTGACGCGCCTGTTATGTGCGCCATTGAGCGGCGATGGGGCGGCGGTCAGGTGATGGGGTTCGACGACAGGGGCAGGATACGCGGGTCGGGTGTGGAGCATCTGCGCGGAGTTTCGGCGTTCGACCGCGGCGTGGAGGCGGAATACGGGCGGGTGAAGGAGCGATACTTCTCCGATGAGGCGCATGCCTCCGATCTGGTGTCGGTGGATAACGCCAATGACTGCTGGGTCCGCGATGTGGCGGCGCTGCATTTCACGTTTAGCTGCGTGAATGTGAAGCGGACGCGGCAGGTGACGGTGGAGAACTGCGAGTGCCGCGAGATGGTGTCCCAGATCACGGGGAGCCGCCGGTACTGCTACTCGGTCTCCGGGCAACTGACGCTGGTGCGGCAGTGTGCAGGCGATACGGGCCGGCATGACTTTGCGGTGGGCGCGAGGGTGGCTGGCCCGAATGTGTTTCTGGAGTGCGCCGCTGGCCGGTCCTTTGCGACCAGCGAGCCGCATCACCGCTGGTCTGTTGGCGGGCTCTACGACAACGTTAAAGCCGATATTGCGTTCCAGGACCGGCAGTATTACGGGACTGGGCACGGATGGTCCGGCGCCAACTATGTGGCGTGGAACTGCGAGGGGACGCTGGTGTGCCAGCAGCCTCCGACGGCGCAGAACTGGGCGATTGGGCATGTGGGCAAGAAGGTGCCTGGTGCGTTCGCTCCGCGGCCCGATGGCGACTGGCGGTCGATGGGCAGACATGTTGCTCCCCGGAGTCTTTATCTGGCGCAGATGGCGGCTCGGCTGAAGCGTACGGCTGCGGCGGGCTGAGGGGCTGCGGTCTGGCTGCTGAAGCCGGGTTTGGTCCTGCGTTTTTCGCTGATCCATGTTTCTACCGCTGGTTCGGGTTGTTGCTGTCTTCTGGTTTTGCCACGAGGCCACTGTGCTCGAGGGCGAGCTGGACGATTTGGTCGAAGATCGCCGGGTGCTCTTTTTTGACGAAGGTGGTTACGGCCCATTCGATTTCGGTCAGGTCGGCTTCCCAGGGGAAGAGGACGTGATCTTTGCTCGGGTGGCGGCTGGGATCGAGCTCTGACGGGCGTTTCGGTTTGGGCTCCTTTGGCGTTGCGTTGGGCAGCGAGGGCTCGCAGCGCCAGGGTTCCTT
>JAWXCM010000409.1:0-26662 GCA_034408745.1 Bryobacteraceae bacterium | reverse complement strand
TTCCGCATCAACCCTTCAACTACCTGCCAGACGGCCTCTTCATTCACAATCATCCTCCCCCTTTCCCACATCACTTCCCCTTACCGGCGGATTAGGGGATGCGTATACCCCTTGTAATCCACGTCCCGCGTATGGACCTTGATGATCCTGCCGCTGACATGCCCGGCCTCTGAATTCCAGGTAACGTGATCGCCGACTTTGAAACGTTTTCTCATTCTCTCCCTAACGCGCATGGGGCAAACTAGTTCAAATGCCGCCACGGCCATGCAAGCCTTGCTGTGACCATCGAAAGGAGCCGGGGCAATGGGGCCCTGACCCGACCTTCACGGTGCCCGGTGAAATCCGACTACCGTCTCAGCATATAGATTGCGCTAGTTTAGCTAGAGCTGCTGACCGGACGAGCTGCTGCGGCTGTGCGATGCGAATTTCCGCTTGCTAATTCGCGACTTCGAGCATCACGTCGATGTAAGCGACGGGCCCGCCTACGGCAGCGATGATCGAGGCGGCGAGCGCGTGCTGATAGAAACCCGTGGGGGCTATAGGGAGCGGGCCGTTAGCAGCGAATTCGCTAAAATGATATGGTCATGAAGCCGGACGCCCCTGGACGCAAACGCGAACGGCAACGTCCGCTCGGCATGCCGCTTAGCCGTTAGCAATTGGCCCTGTGACCGCGCGGCGGCCCGCCGCCGTCAACTCCGTTCCGGGCTTGAGGTTCTGCATGCGGAGCATGGCTATTGCGTGGTGGCCGTGAGATGACGTGGATTTGGAACGATGCCTCCCACATTTGAATTTCACGCCTCCAGTCATTAGCTGGAGCATCGGGCCCGGGAACACGCCAAAGCAGCTTGTAGCACATCGAACTCATGTCAGGCCAAAAGCAAATCGGCTCTAGCCTTTTCCTGCGGGTCTCGGTCAGCCTGAATGTCCTTCGTTTCGCGGGCGATGCGTCACAGCCCGGCACGAGCTGACAGAAGCTGGGTTCCACGCCGTGGCTGCTGAACTGTCAGGCGGGAAGCATCAGAGGCACGTGATCGTTCAGGCTGCGCAGGCACAAACTACCGTTTACTACCGGGCGCGGTCTGGTATCCGCCAAAGTGAGCTACCGGAGACCAGGCGGGTAAGGCAGAGGGCAGAGGGGGACCTGCGAGGGCCTGGAATGGAGCCGCTGCGTAGACCACTTCTCCTCCCAGAACGGTCAGCACGGATTCGATGTTCTTAATTTGCTCCTCGGAGACGGAGAAATAGTCCGCGGAAAGAATCGCGAAATCCGCCAGTTGGCCTGGCGCAATTCGACCTTTCACCTGTTCGTCGCCGCTGAACCAGGCGCTGCCGACGGTGAACAACCGCAGGGCCTGTTCGCGCGTGAGACGGTCGTCTTTTGCGTAAAGCTCCGTGCCACCCACAGTCTTGCCGGAAACCATCCAGTACAGCGAGAGCCACGGGTTGAAGCTGCTCACGCGGGTTGCATCTGTGCCGGCACCGAGCGGTACGCCCGACGCAAGCATCTTGCGCAGGGGTGGAGCGGAGCCAGCAGCCTCCTTGCCATAGCGCTCGACATAATACTCGCCTGAGAACGCCATTCGGTTCTGGATGGCGATTCCGCCGCCGAGCCTTTTAACTCGCTGCAGATTTTGATCGGAAATGCCTTCCGCATGATCGATAAACCAGCGTCCTCGGAAGTTTTCCGCCTTGAACACCTCCTCAAACACGTCGAGAACTTTCGTAATCGTCGCGTCGTAGGTGGCATGAATGCGGATGGGCCAACCGTTCCGTACCAGCTGCGTGGTGACGGCTTTCAATTGCGACCGGAGCTTCTCATCGGACAACGCGGGGCTGTCCGCAAGGAAGTTTTCGAAGTCTGCCACCGCGGCAACCAGGTTCTCACCCGCACCTTCATAGACGTACCCGTGTGGACGGCCGGGAGCAAGATCCACATCCAGCTTCACGTCGTTGGTCCATTTCTGGTAGTCCTGCAACTCGACGTCCGCCTTCTGGGCGAAGAGGTACATGGACAGGCGGAGGTTGACTTTGTTCTGTCTGGCGAGCGCCTCGCCTGCCGCGTAGTCGTCCGGATAGGCGTGTCCCCCACCGCCTGCGTCCACCGCACTTGTCAGGCCGAAGCGGTTCAGCTCACGATACCAGTGAAGAATTGAGCTGGCCTGCTCTTCCGTTGACATCGGTGGAAGTTTTGCGACGGACTGATACAAGATGGCGGGACTGGGCTCGCAATGGAGCACCGCACCACCACCCCTGACCAGTTCGAAACGGCTTCCAGTCGGCGCTTTGGTCTCCGGTGTGATGTTCATAGCGTCAACGCCGGCTCGGTTGAGGAACCCCCGTGAGTAGAGAAACAGCACGAGTACAGGAGTGTCTGGCGCGGCATCGTTCAGCTCCTCTACGGTGGGCAGTCTCCGTTCTGTGAACTGGTAAGGAGACCAACCGCCGACCACGCGGACCCAATGCCCCCTGGGTGTGCGGGCAGCCTGCTCGCGGAGCATGGTCAGAGCCTGTTGGAGCGAAGTAACACCATCCCACCGCAGTTCCAGGTTGTAGAAGCGCCCTTCACGCACAGCGTGAAGATGAGAGTCATTGAGACCGGGGATGACTGTGCGGCCCCGTGCGTTGATGGTCCGAGTCTTTGGGCCGCGCAGAGCCGCGGTTGCCGCATCAGAGCCGACGGAAACGAACCTGCCGTTCCGGACGGCAAAACTGCTCGCGGCTGGGCGGCGTTCGTCGAGTGTGACGACCTTCGCGTTGGTTACGATCCAGTCGGCTGGCCCGTCCTGCGCAGACATGCCCACTACGATCGCCATGGCTGCGAAGAGTTTCGTAGCGTGTCGCGTCAGGGCCTTAGAAAAGTGCATCGATCCGTCCTTGAGGAAGTCAGATCCGATTATGGTACGTCTCGATTTGAATCGTCGACTGACCACTGCGCCGTCAACCATCGATCCACTGCTGACACGTGCAATCATCTGACGATCCAGGCTCAGGAGCCGCGCCGTGCGGCCTCAATGCCGGCGATGTCGTTTTTTTTCATCGTCATCATTGCGGCCATCGCGCGCGCCGCCGGCAGGTGTTTCGTTTCGCCCGCGCCGAATGCCGGCCACACGATTACACTGAAGTCAGGCGCGCAGACGTAGAGAGATGGACAGCCCCAGAATCAGCAGACGTCTGAAGCTCCTTACGTACAACATCCATTCCGGGGTCGGGAGGGACGGGCTGTGCGATCTCAGCCGCATCCAGCGCGTCGTTAGGGAAGAGCAGGGGCACGAAGGGCAAACGTTCATCGCGGCGCTGCAGGAAATTGAGCAGACCCCCCTGGGCGATCAGGTAAATGAGCTGGCGACTGGTGGGAGCGCCACCGCGTCGTTCTGTGCTACACGGGCGTCCGGAGAAGGGTCGTTCGGTATGGCGGTACTGAGCTCGCTCCAGGTGCTGAGGACGGAATATTACGACCTCAGCTACGGAGTGGGGCGCGAACCACGCTATTGCCAGCGCACCGATCTTGAAGTGGAGCCTGGCGCCGTGCTCCACGTGTTTAACTGCCATCTGGGACTCGCTGCGCGGGAACGACGCTTTCAGCGGGACCGCATGCTCAGTGACGCGATTCTCCTTGCGCGGGATTTGCACCATCCAGTGATCCTGATGGGCGATTTCAACGACAGTCCTGTGTCGGTGGTGCACTCGAGCCTGCGCCGCCATTTTCGGGACGCGTTTCGGGCAGCGGGACACCTTTGGGGGCCCACGTTCCGGGTCGGCCCGATTCCGCTGCGGCTCGACTATATCTATGTCAGTTCGGGGATACGGGTTCTGAGCTGTTTTGTTCGAAAAGACGCTCTGGCGCGCGTCGCGTCGGACCATCTGCCGTTGCTGGCAACAGTGGAGGTCGGCTGGCCGTAAGGTACCGCCGTAACAGAATCGCGGCGGCCAGTCCCGCTACGACGCCCGTACCAATCCAGAACCAACCGCTCCGGGCGACGGAGGCTCCGACGGTCTTCATCACGAACGCGGGCGTCAGCGGCTGGGCGGGATCCACCAGTTTGTCGCTCAGGATCTGCGTTGCGCCTCCATCGTCCGGCAACGAACGAAGGCACCTCCGCTGGCCTGAGCATGCGTCGATGAGGCGGATCAGGGAGCGATCGTTCGCGAGGCATGCCTCCACCTGGTCGGGAGAAAGGTCGAGGTGTTCGCCGATGAGCCGGTTGCGAAGGCGGGCGATACCTCTTTGCTGGTGTTCATCGGCAGCCTCGACTGCCAGGTCGCATTCGGTATCGAGTGCCATGGAGCGATCCGTCAGATTGGCTGAACCGATTCGGAACAGATGGTCGTCGACGAACATGATCTTGGAATGAACGACGATGGACTCCGTACCGATGTCCTCCACAGTGGGATAGCAGATACGGAGGTGGCCGAAACGGTCTGCCATGCGAAGTTCCCGGATTTTTCGATACCGCAACGCTTCGATGGTATGGTCTTCCAGCCAGCCGCTGTTGTTAAGCGGAAGGACGAGGATGATCTCGGGACCCTCGGGCTCCTGCAACCGCCGGCTGAGAGCGTCGACGATGACCGTACTTGTCAGGTACTGGTTCTCCATGTAGAGGAACTCGCGGGCGGCTGCGATGAGATCGAGGTGCAAGGTTTCGATTTCACGGCAGGAGGTCAGCGGGTTGGTGCGGGAAATCGCGACCGCGACGTTGGTCAGGTCGGCTGGCAGGTTCTCGGGCCACGGATCGCTGGCGGGTTCGGGCGGCGGGAGGGGCGGTTGCGCGGCTCTGTTCCAGCGGTCGCGGACGATGTCGGCGAGAGCGGCGGCAGCGGCGCCGTCCACCAGCGCCTGCACGTCGTGGGTGGCGGCGTATCCACGGCGGGGGTCCTGCGCGCGATGCTCCGAGGTGTCCCAGCGTCCGCCTGCGAAGTCCATCCCTCCGGCGAAGGCGAGTTGCCCGTCGACTGCGACGATCTTCTGGTGATGGCTTGCACCCGGCGGATGGTTGTGATCGAAATGGAAACAGATGCGAGGGTGTGCGAAGGGGTCCTCGTTCTGTATCAGGTTCGGGTCGCGAACGTTGGCGAATAATAGAGGAAAGTCCCACGCGAGTATCGCTATGCGCAGGTTCGGATTATGGTCGACAACGTCCCGAAAAAACTGTCGCAGCGGGCCTGTGTGCTGGTCGGGACCGTGTTCGACGAGGTGTGTGCGAGTGTCGAAATCCCAGGCGAGCAGCGCGACCGATCGCTGTGCTCGCCGGATGGCTGTCGCGACCGCGGAGTAGTAATCGGCACCATCGATCAGCAGCGCGAAGCGATTCGCACTCTCGATACGCCAGCAATTCCTGCCTGCCTGGAGAACAGCGCACATAGTTCATTGTTCATTGTGTCAGGGTTCCGCGGTGAGGCTTGCAGATTTCTGTTTGAAATGTCTGGGGGCGGGAGTGCATCCTCCTTGTTGGAGAACAATGGCTGACGATCAAAGCTCGAATGACAGCGCCCTGGAACGCGCCGCCCGGACCGTGGGTTCGGCGGCTGGGAAAGTGGCAAACCTCGCTGGCGTGGAACCCGTGTCGCCGGTAAAGAAGCGGGAGAAGTTTCCGAAGCAGAACAAGGTTCGTTTACCGCGACGGATGAAGAAGGCTCAGAAGAAGGCTGACGGCAAGTTGTAGCGGCTACCACGGTGCCGGGGTCTCACCGAAGATTCGAGCCATGAGAGGCAACGCAACGCCACTGGCCGTTGACCCTGACGTAGAAGTTAGTGAATCGCTCCCGAAGATTCGTTGTCTGGCCGTTGTGAATGTACGTACCGGTCCAGCGACCACTCACAACGGCAGCGTCACCATGCAGGACGATTCGAAGCTCGTCTGATTTTGCAGCCTTGTAGCGGATGCGGCCTGACTTCAGTTCCGCCACTACCTCTGATTTTTGGCGAACAACGCCGTCGCTGTCGGTCATGAGGAACGAATCGGCGAACAGGCTGTTGAGCGCGTCGGCATCGCCGTGCAGGTTTGCCGTGTCCCACTTCGCTTCCAGAGCGCGGATGGCGGCCTCGTCCTCAGCGGGGGTGCCGCCGCACAGCGTGACGAAAAGGAGAACAAAGAGGCAGGTCTTCACTGCACCAAAATACTCCAGACGCCCGGCGCGCTGCTGCGAGTCAGGACTGTGCCCTGTAAAAGGCGACGAAGAACAACGTCACGCCGAGGCTCGCAATCAAATAGATCAGGGCTCTCAGCAGAGCCATTGCCGGAGTTACGTCATTGATCACACCCGACACGGTCGTTATGAAATCCATGGCCAGCAGCACAGTGAGGAGGAGCATTCCGATCAGCGCGAAAAACGACGAATTCTTTACTGTCATAGTCGCAGTATGGATGCTGCCGAACTCGGCGGCAAGCGCCGCTCCATACAGAATTATTTCTACGGGAGCGATGCCGACGGATCTGTAAATACGGCGTCGGCTACCTGGTCGAGCACCTGGACTTTACCCATGCCGATGAAATCGCCACCTGATTTCGTGTGATTCGAAGCAAGTTTGATTCCTCCTGTTGTGGCGTATTCCCAGTCCCATGAGCCAGTGTTGCCGCTTTGCAGTTTGTACTCCCAGTGCTCCATCAGCTTCGTCTTCGGCGACACGAAGGCCTGATACGTATCGCCGGGCGTCAGGCCCACTTTGCCGAACGTCAGTTGTACCACGTCCATGTCCTGCCCACCATGGGGTTTTCGGCCGAGATACTTGAGGTTTACGCCCGCGTCTTTCCATTTCCAGGGCATAGCCAGCCAGTACATGTCGTTGATGAAAGATCCGTACGCGCTCTTCAGGGCTTCGTTGGCAGCCGTTCCTTCCAGCTTTCTGCCGTCGACGTAAGCCGTTCCCTGCTGGTTGGCCACATTGAAAAGCGCCAGTGTGGCCTTGCCATCTTTTGTCTTACCTTCCAGCCGGTAACGGCCAGTCATCTTGTCCCACAAGTGCGACCGCACTGCGATAAGCTTGCCGCCGATATTGACCTTGAAGTCGTAGCGGACGAAGTGTGCGCGGTTCCAGTTATCGACGCCGCCCATAGCAGTCAACATGCTGTCCGCGATCTCAGTTGCCCTGACGTCAGCGCCATCCACTGGAACCAGGAACAGGGCGAAAGCACATACGAAGATCAGCTTCTGCATTCCAGGAGTGTATCGCCATGGCGGCGGTGCGGCGTATCAGGGGCAGACGGAGATCTTTCGGACCATTTCTGTCTTGTCGAGCCCTGGGCCCGGTCCATCTTTGGTGACGTGCACGGTCCGAAAACCCTGAGAAGCGAAGAACGGTGCGGACTCCGGGGTGGTCTCCACAGTGACGGTCTGGACGATGGCGGCTGTCTTGCCGAGTTCGCGCAGGCGGTACATCAGCAGGAAGCGGCCGAGGCCCTGGCCCTGCCACTGACGCCCCACCATACCCCAGGTGAGCCGCGCGTCCGTCGACCCGGCAGCGGGCAGCGCATAACCGCCACAAGCCACCACGACGCCCTCATGTTCCAGCACGACGTAGTTAGTCGGATTGCCGCTGAGCCAGGTCTCGAAGACCTCGCGCTCCTGTGGGTGGAAGGGGCCGGGGGTGTTCGAATCGAACAGGGCCAGACAGGAATCGCGGTCGGCGGGAACGTACGGGCGAACTTCCATCGAGACGATGGTACAAGAGACGCGGGCACCGCTGGCCGCGACTCCCGGTCGGAGAACAGCAGGAGGGCGCCCGTTTCGAAAGCGAACGCTTCACGGGCGATTCAGCTGCAAGTCAATCAACGTGCGGCAGGAGCAGCCTGCTGGGGCGCGGCTTTGATTTGCTCGTTCCTGCCCGTCAGAGCCAGCGCTCCCACGCAGATCACAACACTGAGCACCAGAAGACCAGCCAGGAAAATCCAGGTCCAGACGCCACTGTTATCGGATGCTGCCTCGTGAGTTGATCTTTGTTCCATATACCAGGTCCTTCTCCATACCGCATCGACAGCGGCTGCGGGAATCTGCTCAGCATAGCAACCGCCCGGGTGAGTGTCGCAGGGACGCTTGCGAGTGGTCGTAAAATGCAATGACTGCCATGCATACCGTAATCGACTTCATCATTCGGCACGGTACCCTGGTGGTTTTCGCTGCCGTTCTGGCGGAGCAGCTGGGGCTACCCGTTCCAGCCGGCATTGTGCTGCTGGCGACGGGCGCGGCTGTCGGGGCTGGCGCGATGTCGCCATGGCCCGCGCTCGCCGCCGCCGTGATCGCAGCGCTTCTCGGCGATCTGGTGTGGTACGAACTGGGCGCGCGCAAGGGACGATCCGTGCTGGGCGCACTGTGCCGGCTGTCCCTGGAACCAGACACGTGCATCCGCAAGACGGAGGATATTTACGACCGATATGGCGTTGCGGCCATTATCTTCGCGAAGTTCATCCCCGGGCTGAGCACGCTTGCTCCGCCGCTCGCCGGTGTGGTGGGGATTTCCCGCCTGCGCTTTCTTCTTCTGGACACGGCCGGCGCGTTTGCGTGGACCTCGGCCTATGTGGGTGCCGGTTGGGTGTTTCACCGTGAGATCGAGTGGCTTAGCGACGTGATGTCGCAAATGACGCGATCGGCACTTGGTGCCGCGGTGTTGGTTGCGACGGTCTACATCGCGTTTAAATACGTGGCCCGACGGCGACTGCTTCGCGAGCTTCGAATCGCACGAGTCACCCCCGGTGAGTTGCATGGCCTGATGCAAGGCACGGAGGCGCCCCTGATCGTGGACATGAGAGGAGAGGGCGAATGGGCGCAGGGTGGGCTGCCTGGGGCGCTCAGGCTCTCGATGAATGCCGTCGAAACACTGGTCCCGGCCCGAGCCGGCAAACATGAAGTAGTGCTGTACTGTTCGTGACCAAACGAAGCATCGAGTGCCCGTGCGGCACTCCAGTTAAAGCGCCTCGGTTTCCTGCGAGTGCGGCCGCTGGAGGGCGGGTTTGACGCATGGGTGGCCGCGGGCTATCAGACAGAACGTCCTGCGGCGATCGGAGCAGATCAGCTTTGAGCGTAATCGAAAAAGAGGCTCTGGCAGGATTCCCCCGAATACGGGGCGCTCGCGTGCATGCGACTGTCCCGATTTCTCAGGAAATCCTTAACTATCTACTGAGCAATATTCAGATCGGTGTGGAAATCGAGGAGCATAACCGGGTTCTGATTTCGTTTCGCATGTTCCGGGCGGCCGCGGAAATTGTAGGTGTCACGCCCGATCTGGTTGTTGTGCTGTCCACCTCCTGGGTGTTGCGGATGACATTGCGGGCGGTTCTGGCATGGAAGCCTTCCCTTCAGGCGTATATGGCGGAGAAAGATGGGTTTGTGTACGTCTTCTGCGGACTGATTCCCGCCGTCCGCAGGTATGAGTATTTGTGGCAGCACCTCACGGAAGTCCGCGCCCGAACGCAGGCTGGACGGCTGATCCTCGATCTCGACATACATGTTCGCTAAAGGAGCGACAATGGCCTCGTCATTATTACAGGAATTGATTGCGAACCGCTTTGCAAAGCTCGCAGGTCTGAACATCTCCGGGACCATCCCACTTCAGCAAGACCTGGTCAATGAGGCGCTCGCCGAGCTGGTTCAGAGCTGGTCGGCACCGAAGCAGGGGCAGAGCTCCGATGGGTCTGTGACGCGAATGCTGGAACTGGTCAGAAAACTGGAAGTTCGCGCCGAGCAGGGCGTGATCCACGTCGATTTCGAGATCGGCGTGTGAACCGGGTCGATGGTGATACGATCCTGCGCATGCATGTTCGTTTACGGCTCCTCATGGCACTGCCTGCTCTCGTTCTGGTTTCCTGCGGTGGTCCATCGGGGAACGTGCAGCAGCAGTCACAGACAAAGACGGAGACGGCCGCCAATGGTGCGGAAACCGAGGTTTCTGTCGCGACGTCGGTCGCGTTTACGGAAGGTCCGGCGCAGGGGCCAGACGGGCTCATTTACTTCACGGACGTGGCGAACAACCGCATCCTGCGCTTCGATCCGAAAACGCGGAAACAGGAAGTGTTCCGTGCGGACTCGAACCGTTCGAATGGCCTGCTGTTCGACAGCGAGGGCCGGCTGATCGCCTGTGAGAGCTCTGGCCCGGAGCGCAATGCGCCGCGGGTCACCCGCACCGATATGAAGACGGGCAAGGTGGAGGTGATCGCGGCGGGATTCGAGGGCAGGCAGTTCAACGGACCCAATGACGTAACGGTCGACTCCGCCGGGCGACTGTACTTCACCGATCCGGCTCCCGACGCGGTGTCTCAATCGCCGGCAAAGCCGAAAAATGCGACGGGCATTCCCGCGGTTTACAGGCTGGATTTAGACGGAAAACTGACGCGGATTCTTGCCGCGCCCGACACCGAATGGCCGAACGGCCTTGTCATCTCGCCGGACGACAAGACGATCTACCTGATTGAGGCGCACAAGACCGAAGGCGGTGCTCGCGCGATTCGTGCATTCGATCTCTCGGTCGATGGCACGGTATCGAAGATGCGGGTCCACTACAACTTCTATCCGGGCCGCAGTGCCGACGGAATGGCCATAGACACCGTGGGTAATCTGTACGCGGCTGCTGGACTGCACCGCCGCCGCGGGACTCATGAAACGCTCGACACGAAGTGCGGAGTGCACGTGATTTCGCCTGCAGGCAAGCTGCTGCGATTCGTGCCGATCCCCGAAGACACGATCACGAACACCGCGTTTGGCGGGCCTGACATGAAGACGCTTTATGTAACGGCCGGGAAGACGCTTTTCGAAATGCGGACCGATATTACCGGTATGAATCGATGAAGGCCTGCCGCGCCGGTTTGATGCCGTTGAGCTTCAGACCCTGCGTCATCCCATGTCCGCCCGGCAGTCACGGTTACAGTGGACTGGGTGGCGTGGCTTTCTTCTGCTCGGCTTCTTCCCGCTTCTTCAATTCCTCTTCACGCTGCTTTTTCAGTTTTTCGAGTTCTTCAGGAGAGAAACGGCGGCGGGGAGGCGGTGGTACGGGTTTGGCCGCGATTAACTCCCGCATCGTAGCCAGAAGGGCCGGTGCTTTCGCAGGGTCGAGCAGCACGCGCCGGTGCTTCCCTGCCCCGCCAGGAAGAAAGCGGAGTTCGCCGGAGTCGGTGGCTTCGAGCGTTCCGGGATCGGAAAGCTGGAACTCCGCGGGCCGACTGGCATACAGGATAGCCGCGGGATCCAGCGCCGGTGCGTCGTAAGGCATGGAGCGTGCCGCCCGGTAGAAGTCCGCCACCGGGTGAGCAGGTGCCCACGCGAAATCCGTATCCAGCGTCGAACCAGGGTAGGTCAGCGCCTCGGCAGTATCTCTGCCCATGAAGACGATCGGGCTGGGCCACTCGGCCAGCACCTTTCGAATGGCCAGCACGTCGGGCTGAGAACATTCGCAGATCACCAGCGCCTTGACTTTGGCCTTGATCTGCTCAGTCACGCCGGGGTAATTCATTGCCCTGGCGAGGTACGTGGCCGGCGCGCTCAGGACGTACACCATGGTGCCGTCGGCCAGGTACGCCATCGCGTTGCGCAACTGGGCGCTGATTTCGGAGGTATCGGGTACCTTGTGAATACCGCGGCGGTATGCTGGCTCGCCCTTGTCGTTGACCCGTGCCAGTACGGCTTTCACGGCGGGTGAATCGGGCGGCAGAGGCTTGTCGGCCGCGAGCCCCACCGGCATTATGCGGTTCGCGTTGGGGATCTGTCCGAGTTGGTAGAAGCGGAACACCACGTCCGCGAATGCGGCGGCCCCGAGGCTGTTCTCACTCACCGCGACCGCACCCACGCGAGCCTCGCGCTTCCCTTCGAGTCCGTAGAGCAACGCCAGTGCGAGGGCCGAATCGGGGCGGCTGAGAGTTGTGTTGTAGACGATCCCGGTGAGCGGCGGTCCGCCGAAACCAAACTGCATCGCGCTTAGCTCAGGCTCAGTTCAGCGAGCCGGCCGGTGGAATCGCCGATGTGTTCGGACCGCACGCCCATCCGCTGCGCCATGGTCGCGAACAGGTTGGTGACCGGAGTTTCGCGCTGATACATCACGTGGCGGCCCGGCGTAAAGAAGTTGCCGCCGCGGCCGGCGAGGATGGTCGGCAGCTCATCATGCAGATGCGTGTCGCCGTCGGAAAGGCCGCTGCCGTAGACGATCATGGAGTTCGCGAGCATGTTGGAATCGCCCTCGGGCGTGTCCTTCAGCTTCTGCAGGAAGCCACCGAAAAGCTTCGCGTGATACGTGTTGATGGCCGTGATTTTATCCAGCAGAACGGGATTTTTCTGGTGGTGCGTGATGGGGTGATGGCTGTCGGAGATGCCGATTTCCGGGTAGGGCCGGTTCGACCCTTCGCGCCCGATCATGACGGTGGCGACACGAGTGACGTCGGCCTTGAAGGCCACAAACAGCATGTCGGTCATCAGCTTGAAGTAATCGCCGAACTCGGCCGGAACACCAAAGGGCTTTTCCATGCCGGGGTCGATGACCACACCATCTTTTTCGGCGCGGGCCACCTGCTGTTCCACTTCACGAACGCTGGTGAGGTACTCGTCGAGCTTGCGGCGGTCGACGGGGCCGAGGCTGGCCTGAATGGTCTGCGTCGATTCCAGCACGGAATCGAGGATGCTGCGGCGCATGGCGAGGCGGCGGGCGCGGTCCTCAGGGCTGGTGAAGTTGTCGGCACCGAAGAGCCGTTCGAACAGCGCGCGCGGAGCCGAGACCGGAGGCATGGGCTGCGTCGGCGTCCTCCACGACATGTTGTAGGCGTAGGCGCAGGAGTAGCCGTTGTCGCAGTTTCCAGCCTGACGCGTTTCTTCGAGGCCGATTTCCAGCGACGGGAGTGCCGTCTGCCTGCCGACTTCGGAGGCGATGATCTGGTCGGCGGAGATGCCAAGTTTCAGGTTCGAGACCGACTGATGAACGAAGCTGCCGGTCATGTACGCGGCAAGTGCGCGGCCGTGGTCGCCGGCGCCGACGAGGTGCGGGCGGCCCCAGTTGGCGGTGAGGTTCGACAGAACCAGCAACTCGCTCTTCAATGACTCCAGCGGCTTCAGGATGGGAGGCAGCGAAGTAAGAGGGCCGGGCTCGGGGATGACCCAGTTCCGCATGTCGATCCCGTTGGGTACGTAGAACCACGCGGCACGAATCGGGCCCGACGGGCTGGCGGCGAATGCGGGCGACATAGCGTCCAGCATGGGAAGTGCGACCGCTGCTCCCAGGCCGCGGAGCAGTGTGCGGCGATTCAGCGTTTTCTTCGTGATTATCATTTCGTATCCCTCGTAATTGCTGCCGTAGCCTGCGTGTCGGCCAGTTGTCCCCGGCGATTCTGGAACGGGAGGCTGGTTACGATCTCCCGAACGAGCACCTGAAAACGGTACTCGGATTTTTCCATCTTACTCGTTATGTCCCGAATGGCGGGGCGGTCGAAGCGCTCGAGCCCGCGGCCCAGCGCATAGGTGAGCATTTTCTCGGTCAGGTTGCGGGTGAATTCGGGCAGGTCCTTTAACAGGAGCGCGCGCAATTCGGCGGGCGTGGTGAAGGTGACACCGTTGGGCAAAGTTCCACCCGCTTCAATGGGGGTCTTGCCGTCGGCAATGCGCCAACGCCCGATCGGATCATAGTTTTCAAGGCCGAAGCCGAGCGGGTCCATTTTGCTGTGGCAGGACGCGCACACGGCGTCGGACCTGTGGAGGCTGAGGGCTTCGCGCAGGGATGCCGGGGAGGTCGCCTTGCTCTCGTCCAGCGCCGGTACGTCGGCGGGAGGAGGAGGCGGCGGCGAGCCGAGGATGACGTCCATGATGTACTTGCCGCGCAGCACCGGCGACGTGCGGGCCGGGTAGCTTGTCAGTGTGAGAATGCTGCCGTGCGAGAGGATACCCCCGCGCTGGGCCGGGTCGACCGGAATGCGCTGGAAGTCGGGACCAGTAACGCCTTTGATGCCGTAGTGACGGGCGAGGCGGGCGTTGAGAAATGTGTAGTCGGCGGTGAGGAATTCCGAGACAGGCTTATTTTCGCGCAGGAGCGAATCGAAGAAGAGTTTGGTTTCAGCCTGCAAATCGTCAGCAAGGGCCGCGTTCCACATAGGGAACCTGACAGGATCGGGCTTGACGGCGGCGAGGCTGCGAGTTTCCAGCCATTGCCCGGCGAAGTTCTCAGCCAGCGCGATGGATTTGGGATCGGCGAGCATGCGGGTCACCTGGCCTTCGAGCACGCCGGGTTTGCGAAGCTTGTTGCCTTCGGCGAGACTGAGCAGTTCTTCGTCCGGAGCGGAACTCCAGAGGAAGTAGCTGAGCCGCGAGGCAAGCTCAATGTCACTAATCGGCGCCATGCGGCCTTTCGGATCACGCTCGATGCGGAACAGGAAAGCTGGCTGGACCAGCATGGCCTGAATGGCGAACTGGACGGCCTGGTCGGGTTTAAACCCGGCTGCGGTAGCTTTTCCGGCAATGGCGACCAGCTTGTCAACCTCGGCCGAAGTCACCGGCCGGCGATAGGCTCGGCGGGCCAGAGGGGTCATGATCTGGCGGACGCAGGCGGGACCTCCGGTTGCCGGATCGCAGGTAAGGATGCGGGAACGGCTGGCCCGGGCGCCTCCGGCAGGCGGGAACGGTCCCTGCATGTCGAACTTTTCCGGGTAGATCAGCAGCGGTTGCTGGGCGGACTGGTTGCCTCCCGGCGCAGGGGGCGGAGGGACGGGCTTCCGGAACTCGTCGCCAACCAGTTCGGCCCGGAAACTGTGGGGGCCGGCTTCCAGATAAACGCGGGCCTCGTGGTGGCTGCGCTGCGCGTCCCGGGCGACGGTGGCTGTTTCGTTCTCCTTCGTCGGCACATCCATCGTCCTGACAGGCTGGCCGTCGACCAGAAGGCGGAGGGATACGGGGGCGCCGTTCGGGCCGAGGTGGCCGCGAACCCAGACGCGGACCAGATAATCGGCACTGTAATCGAGGTGGTCCGTGTGCTCGGTCGCACCGAGGTCAAGGCGCCGGACCTTCTCGGCTTTGTATTCGACAACGGCGGGTTTGGGCAGCGGGTCGGCGCCAATGGCGAGGGAGGCCACTTTCTCAGCGGTGTACACGTACTTCTGCATCAGCAGAGGCGATACGGTGAGCACTTCCCCGATGTTGTCGAAGCCGAGGATGGAGTCGTCGGCCGGGAGTTCTTCTTCGGCTTTGATGCGGACGCCCAGCACGTCGCGTATGGTGTTGGCGTACTCGGCGCGATTCAGGCGGCGGGCCAGAACGCGGCCGGCATCAGGGGGACGGGAGCGGTCGGCGGCATCGAAGCTCTTCTCCAGGAACTCGACCACGGATGTGCGTTTATCGGGTACCGGCTGAGGGGCGCCTTTGGGGGGCATCTCGCCCGACTTGAGCTTGGCCACGATCCGTTCCCATGCAATTCTCTGAGTCTCGAGCGTGGTGGCGTCGAGATTATCAAGGCTCAGCCCACCCGACGCCAGCTTTGCGTTGTGGCACATGCTGCAGTTGGTCTGCAGCACCGGCTTCACAGTGGCCGTGAACGGAGAGGGAACCGGAGTAGCCTTCTTCGCCGGAGCCAGCTGTCCTCTGGCGGGGAGGAGCAGCAGAAACGATAACAATACGAGTGAGCACAAAAATCGCATATTCGCAGCAGGGCGATCTAAGGAGAGGGCGTAGACCAATCCTTACAGATTACATCCAGGAGAAAATTTTGGGCCGAGGCAGGTGTGATATCTTCGCCTCGATGAAACTTCAGACTGGTCTCTGTTTGCTGGCCGCCATGTCGGCTCTCGCTCAGCTGCCGCCGCTACCAAAACCGCTCGACATCCCTGCCCCTGGCCCGGCGGGCACGGACGGCCCGTATGCTCCGCTCGCGATTGTCCGCGGCGGCGTGGTGGTCCCGCTGTATCCTTCGGGGTCGCCGTTCCTCAAGGCAGACAAGGTCCGGGAAGCTGAGAAGTACAACATGAGTCAGGCGGTCCCGGGCCGGATTTCGAGCATCGTGAGTATCCACAATCCCTCCATCGAGTTTCATCCGGTGGACCGCGGGATCAACACAGGTACTGTCATTATTCTGGCGGCCGGCGGGGGCCACAATACGCTGAATGTCGGCGGGGAAAGCGCTGATTTTGTCCATTTCTTTTACAATTACGGGATTAATACAGCGATTTTGCGGAACCGCCTCCGTTCAGACGGCTACAACCCGCGGACCGACGGCGTGTACGACGCGCTGCAGGCCATTCGCGTAGTGCGGGCGTATGCGAAGGAATGGAACATCGATCCGAATAAGATCGGGATTATGGGGTTTTCAGCGGGCGCGGAACTGTCGTCGGCGGCTGCGGTGTTGTATGAGGATTTTGACAAAAAGGTGCCCGGCGATCCGTGGGGGAATGTCTCCTCGCGCCCGGATTTCGCCGGGATTATCTATCCGGGTCCGACTCCGTTTGCGCGGAACCGGACCGCTCCCCCGATTCCGAAGAATGTGCCTCCGGCGTTTATCGCGACAGGTGGGTCGGGCGACCGTGGCCATGCGGTCTGGGCAATGGAGTATTACAACGCGATGCTGGCGGCAGCGGTGCCGAGCATCGAAATGCATCTGTACGGGAATGGCCGGCACCCGGGCGACCCACTGCCAGATGGAAGCCGAATGTCTGGTGGGCTGACGGACAGGAACGGCACTCCGTTCGGCGAGTGGCAGTTCCGGTTCGTGGAATGGGCGCGCGATTTAGGGTTCCTCGGCAAGCCAGGCGTGGAGACGAAGGCGGCAAAGGATGTCGCGACTTTTGTGGCGAATCCGCCGCGGCCAATGGGCTCGGGTCCGGTGAAGCCAGCGGCTGCACCGGCGAAGTAGGCAGGTCGACCGCGAATTCAGATCAGGGGGCCAGAACCGTCTCGACTCGTAATTCGGCGTCCGGCGCGGCCAGGGGAGCGACGGTCTCCCCTTCCTTGTAGCTGGTTACCGAGGCGTACTTGCCGTCGCGCGGATCGCGATGGACAATCAGGCGTCGGCCCGAAACGTCGAGAACCCAGTAATCGGCAATGGCTGCCCGCGCGTACAG
Organism: Bryobacteraceae bacterium; assembly: GCA_034408745.1. GTDB lineage: Bacteria > Acidobacteriota > Terriglobia > Bryobacterales > Bryobacteraceae > JAWXCM01. The sequence continues at coordinate 9,662 of JAWXCM010000409.1, read as the reverse complement.
CCGGGCTTTGCTCGTAAGATCAAACCCGAGCGTTGTGTGTGAGATCTCGACAACCAGAAGCACGTCTGCCGGACCCGGATTGAATCTCTTAAAATAAGACAGATCCTGCCGGGTGACGATGATGTCGGGTTCGGGCTCGCTCGTTGGATTATCTTCCGGGGCCACGTCGATCGGCGCTTCGGGTTGCACGAACCGGAATCCGAAAACGTCCTGGAGCCATGCGTGAAGCAGAACCATCGCATTCACGTGCGGGCGCTTCTTTCCCATCTTGCTGATCAGTTCCCCGTTGACAAGCTCAAGCCGCTCATCGTTGAGCATGGCGGCTGAGAGCTTGTCATATTCCGCGCGCGTCCAGACCTTTCGTGGCGGGTCGGTCTTCAGAGGCAGATCCGTGAGAACAGTTGGCACCGAACCTCCTTCCGACAGAATATCCTACAGACAGAATATCGGAAACTAGTCGGTGAGTTCGAGCGTGATGCGGCGGGACTCGGGGTCCATGGCCGCGATTTTGAACTGGCGAATCTGGCCGGAGCGCGCTACGGCTTTCTCAGCCTCGTAGTCGGGGCCGGACTTCCAGCGCGAGCGCAGCATCTCCGTCATCGCGGAGATATCGACTCTGCTGCCGCCACCGCCCGAACCGCCCTTCGCGTCCGCGGGCCCACCGTCTGGGGCGATCTTGCAGGTGCCGTAAACACCCTCCGCAAGCTCCACCTTCATGCGGTCGCCCTTCACCTCAAGTACGCGAGCGGTCAGAGCCTCACCCACCTGGTGTTCCGCGATCCACAGATCCGAGCTGGTCGGCTCGAGCTGCTTCATACCGAGGCGAATTCGCCTGCGGTCCTTGTCGAACTCCAGAACCTGAGCCCGGATCGACTGTCCGGCCTTCAGCAGGTCCTTCGGGTGATCGATGCGCTTCTCGCGGGTGATGTCTCCGACGTGGATCATGCCCTCAATGCCGTCACCAAGGTCGACAAACGCGCCGAAGTTGGCCATGTTTGTCACCGAAGCTTCGACAATCGAGCCTACCGGGTACTTCTTCTGCGCGTCTTCCCAAGGGTCGCCGAGCGCCTGCTTGAGACCCAGTGAGATCCGCTTCTCCGCAGGATTCACGCCAAGGATGACCACCTCGACCTGATCGCCCACGCTCACCAGATCCGAAGGCTTGCGCACCTTCTTCGCCCATGACATTTCGGAAACGTGCACCAGGCCATCGACGCCCGGAGCCAGGTTTACGAAAGCGCCGAAATCGGCGAGCCGCGCGACGGTGCCCTTCACTTTGTCGCCGACATGGAATTGTTCAGCCGCCAGCGTCCACGGATCGGGCTGAAGCTGTTTATGCCCGAGCGAGATCTTATGCGTTTCGGCGTTGACCTTAAGAACTTTGACTTCGATCTGGTCGCCAACCTTGATTACGTCGGCAGGTTTGTTGACGCGGGTCCACGACATGTCGGCCACGTGCAGCAGACCGTCGACGCCGCCCAGGTCGATGAACGCGCCGAAATCCATCAGCGTCTTAACGGTGCCAGTGAGCACCTGGCCTTCCACGATGGCTGCGAACGCCTGTTCGCGCCGCTCCTTGTCTTCAGCTTCCAGAACCACGCGGCGGTCGACGACGATGTCTTCCTTTTCAACATCGAGTTTGGTGATCTTGCACTTAATCTCAGTGCCGACCAGTTTCTCCATGTCAGCCACGTCGCGGGCGCCGCTTCGGGAGGCGGGCATGAACGCACGGCCGCCAATGTCGACGCGCAGTCCGCCCTTGATCACTTCCTGCACCACACCGCCGATGATGCGGCCCTCGGCAAACGCCGCCTGCAGTCCGCTCCAGTCTTTGGGGCGCTCCACTCGAACGGTGGACAACTTGTAGTTGCCGTCTTCGGTCCGTCCGGTGATATTCACCAGCATCTTGTCGCCGGTCTGAACAGTCACCTTGCCCTGTTCATCCTTAAACGTGTCGACCGAAACGACACCTTCGGTCTTGCGTCCGATGTCGACGAACACAAGGTCGTCCCGTACCGCGATGACAGTTCCTTCAACGGGTTGGCCGGGAGCTTCAGACTGTTCGGTGTGTTCCTGCTCGAACTGCGTCAGGATGTCGCCGAAGTTTGTGTCTTCCGAGGTGGTTACCTGATCCTCGAAAGAAGGATCAACTGGATTCGGGTGCTTCATGTTTGAGCGAGGAGCTTTCCTTCATTCTGGCACAGCACATTCAAGTTTCCTGAGTCGGGCTTTCCGACTACTTCACAAGGCCGTGATCTGGGTCATGAAAATGCCAAACAAAATTGCAAGGTCAGCCCGGATTCTGAAAACACGGCCGCCCGCTTCCGTGATCCGCTGAAGGCCCAGTTTGTGTTCTGGCTTACTTGTTCGGAACCCGCGAGGCTTTTCGTATCCACTCCAGTGCGTGGCGGTCCTGGCGAATCGGGCAGCAGAGATGGAAGTACAAAAGCGGAGGTGGAATTTAACGGTGTCTTACGTACTTTCGTCTAAATAAAATAGTTTTCGTCGGTCTAACAATCCGGTATCACGCTGAAAGGAGCCGAAATGGCCAGACAGAAAACGCACATAGGTGTTCTGGTGTTGCCTCTGCTGTTGGCGCTGCCAGCCGCGGCACAGGAACCGCCGAGGAAGTCGAGTTACTCACCGGTGGTAATCGAGAAACCCTTCGATGCCGTGGTTGCGGAGAAGCAGACTGAGCGGCCGGTTATCCGGAAACGCCACATGGGTATTCTGGAGTCGCGGTACGACCTGAGCAACCGGCCAGCAGACGGGGCCACCATGACTCGCGGGAAGAAACTGCAGGCAGGGCCGCGCGCGAAACTCAAATCCGGCGTCACGTGGGATCAGCTGGCCTCCACGACGCCCGAGGCGATTCGCGAAAAGGATTTGTTCCCTGTCGGATTTCTGCCCCTGCCTCACCCAGACCAGAAAGAAGGAGGCATGGTCTTCCCGCAGTTTCACATTGACGAGATCAAGAAGCAGGAAGCGCGCGACCTGACTCGCTTCGACCTGGAGTTCGATCTTCCCGACCATTTCCTCCCGGAATTTCCGGCGGCCATATTTCTCACCACACGCTCCGACCTCGGCGACGTGTCGAAGGGGAAGCTGGTCACCATCGACAACTTCTTCGAGCTGTTCAACGGCATCCTGAATCCCAAGCAGCTGGAGGGTGTTCGCCTGCTGGTTACTCCCTTCGCACAGCAACAATTCAACCAGACCGAGGATCGCAGGTCGATGCGCCCCAGCCGCGGCGTCACCTGTTTCGACTGCCACGCCAATGGACACACGAACGGATCCACGCACCTGGTAGGTGACATTCGACCGCAGGAATTTCGCCATCGCCTCGACACGCCGTCGCTTCGAGGCGTCAACATTCAGCGCCTGTTCGGATCGCAGCGCGCACTCAAGAGCGTGGAGGATTTCACCGAGTTTGAACAACGGGCCGCCTATTTTGACGGTGACCCGGTTATCGCCACGAAAAAGGGCGTGAATTTCCTCGACCGCGCAGGCCAGGTCCACATGATGGCGGAGTTCCAGGCGCTGCTCGATTTTCCGCCGGCGCCGAAGCTCGGGGTCGATGGCAAGCTGACCGCCCGTGCGGCGAGCCAGGCCGAACTGCGTGGCGAAGCCACCTTTCACGGTAAAGCAAAGTGCGGCTCATGCCATTCGGGTGAGTACTTCACGGACAACACCATGCACAATCTCCGCGCGGAGCGGTTTTACAAGCCGCGGGATATCGAGGGTCGAATGGCCTCGGCGGACGGCCCCATCAAGACGTTCCCATTGCGCGGCATCAAAGACTCGCCGCCATATCTGCACGACGGCCGTTTGCTGACGCTGGAAGATACGGTGGAGTTCTTCAACCTGGTACTCGAGACCAAGCTAAGCGCAGCGGAAAAAGCGGATCTCGTCGCTTTCCTGAAAGCCTTGTAACCATCTGCAGCTCATCGGGCCGTGATCTGTTCACGGCCCGGTCCTTTCACACTCGACAGACTCGGTCTGCGCTCCATCGCGATGCTGCCTGATGACGGGCTTGCACACCGGCCATGCCAGAGTTCGCGCCAACACCAGCATGGATAGCAGGAGGGTCTCTCTGCAGGCAGGCGATCGTACTGTGGCGTCCCTGTTGAAGCAAGCAGGTGATCGGACGGCTGCCATCGGCAAGTGGGCATCGGCGAGGCGGGTACCGCAGGTACACCGAACGACCAGGGTTTCGATGAGTGGTTTGGCTTCCTGAACCAGGACCACGCTTTGGACTATTACCCCACTCACCTCTGGAGGAATCGGTCGGAGTTCTTTCCCAAAGGTAACCAGGGAGGACGCCAGACCGAATACGTGCAGAACCTGTTCGCGGATGCCGCGGTGCAGTTCATCCGGGCCAACCGTTCCTCGCCCTTCTTCCTTTACCTGGCCTTCACCGTTCCGCATGCCAGCAGCGAGTTGGGGCGCCATACTGGCGACGGCTTCGTCGTGCCGGACTACGGAGCATACGCAGAACAGCCCTGGCCCCGCCCGGAGAAGGGATTTGCGGCCATGGTTTCAATGTTGGACCGGGATGTCGGACGAGTTTGCGAAGAGCTTCAGATCAGAAGCGCCGGCCCGTTCCGCGGACGAAAAGGCGAACTCTACGAAGGTGGTATTCGTGCCCTTCATCATGCGCGCTCCTGGACTCACCAAACCTGGCTCGGTCATCGAAACTCCCGTCGCTTTTTGGGATTTTCTGCCGACCGCGGCCGAATTGGCGCAAATCCGCCAGCCGAATCGCACAACCTCGCCGCTGACAAGCCTGCCGTTGTGGAGGAGTTGGACCAGATTCGAAGGAGTTCCCACACGCCGTCCCCGAATTACGCGGGTCCCGGCACCGCACCTGCCGAGGAAAGGGCGGATTGACGAAGATGCTCCGCCGCGCTCATGTTAAAGTCACCAGGCCGTTTTGTAACCCGGCTGCAACGCCGAGTTGCTATGCTCGCGCTAATGGTCTCTCGAACTCGAAACTGCGCGCTGCTGCCTGTTCTTCTTCTGCTGTGCATGCCTGTATTCAGCCAGCGAATCACCTCCGAAGTCACGGGCACTGTCACCGACCCGTCCAGTGCGGCCGTCCCGAATGCCAAAGTTACAGTAGTCAGCGAAGGAACAAACCGCCGTCTCACTGCGCTGACCGACGGCGCCGGCACGTTTCGGATCGCAGGTCTGGCGGCCGGGACTTTTAAGGTTAGTGTCGAGGCGCAGGGCTTCCGGCAGGAGAAGCGGACGGGCGTGGTGCTCGACGTAGGTCAGGTGCTGCGGTTCGACCTGCAGCTGCAGGTGGGCTCGGTGTCCGATTCTGTGACGGTGGCCGCGCCGGCAAACGCGTTGAACCTTGAAACCAGTGAGGTGTCCGGCGTGGTGGAACAGCGCGCCATTGTCGACCTCCCGCTGAACGGCCGCAACGTCTTTCAACTGGCCGAACTACAGCCTGGCGTCGTGCGCGTGGCTGGCTCCGGGCTGCAGGAATCGGAGACTACGGACGCGCGTATCGGCGCCGCGGGGTCGCGATTCCGCGACAATCAAATCCTGCTCGACGGGGTGTCGAACAATAATGACCGGCAGGGCGGGCGCACCACCATCACGCTCAATCCGGATGCGGTGGAACAGTTCCGCATCGTCACCAACAACTTGTCGGCGGAGTACGGGCGGTCCGGCGGCGCGCTGATCAGCGTGATCAGCCGCGGCGGCACCAACGCTCTGCATGGCACCGCGTTCTGGTTCCTGCGCAACGACAATCTGGATGCTTCGAATACGTTCGAAGCGCGCGCCGGCGCTCAGCCAGAGTTCAAACGCAATCAGTTCGGCGCCACGCTCGGCGGCCCGGTAATCAAGAACCGGCTGTTCTATTTCCTGTCGTACCAGGGGCTGCGCTTACGCCAGCCGCAGCAGCGCCAGGCAACAGTGGAGACTCCCGAGTTCCGAGACTTTGTGCTGCGTACGCGGCCGAACTCGCTGGCCGCCCGCATGCTCCGCGACTTCCCGCCGCTGGCAAACCCCACGTTCAATATCCGCGATATTGGCAGCCCCGCGCCCGGCGTGCAGCGCGCAGGTCCGAATGACGGAATTCCCGATCTCGGCGACGTGTTCATCCCGGTGCGAGGCTACACCAACGACGCTCAGGTCTCGGTGCGCGCCGACTACAACTTCAACAAGGATCGCGATAACATCAGCTTCCGGTTCAGCCAGAACGACCAGGACCGGCAGTCGGCCGCGGGCAACAGCGTGCGAGCGTTCCAGGCGACTACGCTGGAGCTGGACCAGAACATCGCCCTCAATACGACGCACGTGTTCGCACCGTCGCTGATCAACGATCTGAGGCTGGGGTACAACTCGGACCCGCAGTACACCGATGGCAACTTTCCTGAGATCCCTTCTGTGAGCATGAGCACGGCGGGACGGAGCGCGGCGTTGTTCAGCCAGACCGACGGCATCGTATTTCCGCTGGATATTCGTACCTATTCGTACCACCTGTACGACGGGTTGTCGTGGATTAACGGTCGCAATACATTTAAGATCGGCGGCGAGTATCGCGCATTCGGCGAGAATAGCGATTTCCCAACAAATCTCAAGCCCGCGGTGACGTTCTTCGACCTGATGGATTTTGCCGATGACGAGGTGCTCAGCATCAACGCGCGCGTGAGTCCGACGACCGGAAGGCCTGTCGGTACGTACCGGAACTTCCGCCAGAAGGAATTCGGCCTGTTTCTGCAGGACGACTGGAAAATCACTCGCCGCCTCACTTTAAATCTCGGGATACGGTATGACAATTTCGGCTCGTTGACCGAGAAGAACAAGCTGTTGTCGACGCTTGCGATCGCCAACGGCAATCTTGCCGACGCCCGCGTGGAGGAACGCAATCCACTGTATGGCCGCGACAACAATAACTTCGCTCCGCGTCTCGGCTTCGCATGGGATCCCACCGGCAAGGGCGACTGGGCGATTCGCGGCGGCGCGGGTATCTTCTACAGCCGCCTGTGGTCGAACTTCACGGGCAATACGCGATTCAACACGCCGTATTCGCTGCCGGTAACGCTGTCCGCCCTGTCGGGTCAGGACCCGTCGGCCGCGTGGCGTATTCCGTTTGTCGGCGACCCGTCGTTCGCGAGACCGCTCGACGCCAAAAATGGTTCCACCGCGCTGCGACCCGCGCTGCAGGCCGTCGACCCGACGATCGTCGCGCCGTACAACATGCAGTGGTCGTTCAATATTCAGCGGCGACTCCCTGGCGACTGGAGAGGCGAGGTTGCCTGGATCGGCAACGCAGGCCGCAAGCAGTTGCTTCGCAATGAGATCAACCGATTTTCCGGCGATCGCGCAGATGGCGTCGTGAACCGCGTGAATCAGAGTTTCGGTTCCATTATCTGGGGCTCGAACGCGGTGAGTTCCAGCTACCACGCCTTCACGGCAAACGCGGTGAAGCGCTTCTCGCGGACCTACACAGCGCAGGTGGCCTATACGTTCTCGCGCTCCATCGACTCGGACTCCGAGCCCTTCGGTGGAGGCGCGGGAGAGTTGCAGGGTTCGCAGGAGGTCGCGAATCTGCGGCTGGATCGAGGACTCTCAGCGTTCGACGTCACGCATCGAATCGCGGGGAGCGTGCTGTGGGAGATCCCGTTCCTGCGACGCAATCCGGTGATTGGAGGCTGGCAGCTGGGCGGTATTATGTCGGTGCAGTCGGGCTTCCCCTTCACCGTAATCACGGGCGAGGACTCGAATCTCGATGGCGTGTTCACGGACCGTCCGAACCTTGCTGGCTCGTCGGCGCCATTGACCGGATCGTCGCCGAAGCACTTCTCTGACGGCGCCTTTGGCGATGCGGCCCGGTGGACCGAGTTGTTCCGGGTGGCGCCTGCTGGCACGGTGTCGATGCTGGGCCGCAACCCGTTCCGCGGACCGTCGTTTGGCACGGTCGACGCCTCCCTCATGAAGGTGTTCCGCATGCCATGGTTCCGCCCCGAAGGCAGCGCGCTGGAGTTCCGTGGCGAGTTCTTCAATCTGACCAATCGCGTGAATCTGCGCGCACCCGGCAACAGCCTGGGAACGTTCAGTGCGGCGACGCAGCGATGGTCGAATGTGAACTTCGGGCGCTCGACGGCGGCGTTCGAGGGGCGGCAGATTCAGCTGGCTTTGAAGTTCCGCTTTTAACCTGCGGCTTTGGCCAGAGCTTAACCAGCGGCCCTCCGGCTCAGCGCACAGGATCCGACGCGTTGAAGGGCCGCTCCTGCATGCGCTCGATCGCGCGGCATTTGCTGTCCACCGCGATCAGGCTGCCGGAATCCACACGCACCATCTCGCGCTTCATCGCATCCAACAGCCGTTGCGGCAACTCATGCAGCAGGTGTACTTCCTCGGCGAACCGCTTGCGTCTCGATGGCAAAGTCGCGATTGCCGCGCAGCAACAGCGCCTGGTTCAGATTCCAGCTGAAGCGATGGAACTCATCCTGCGTCAGGATGTTGAGGTCATAAGGCCCGGCAATGGGCCTGCGGATTGCTCTGCGCTCCGGGGCCACCGTATTCTTGTGCGACGATCACAGCGACCTGAGCGCTGAGCACAGGGCAGCGATTTCTTGCGGCGCGCCACACCACCTCGGACAGCCGTGCCGCTGCCTCGCCAATAATGGCCAGCTTCTGAACGACTGCGCTTCGCATCATCTCTGATTCCTGAAACGCAGCAAAATCGACCCCGTCGATGAACGCGGCAATGGGGTTCGCGGACTCGATGATGTCATTCAGATACAGCTCATCACGCCGCATACATCAGCCGTGCCGCTTCAAGGACGGAAGCCCGGATCAGTGGCTTCAGCCCGTTCTTCGAGACCAGATCGACCTTCCGTCCCAAAAGCTGGGTTAGATCCAGCATCAATCCGGCGTGGTCGAACAGATCCACCTCGGCCTCCGGCAGGAACTCGACCAGCAAGTCGATGTCGCTGTCCGGGCGCATTTCACCCCGGGCGGCTGATCCGAAAACCGAGAGTTCCCGGACGTAATACCGGCGGCAGAGCTCCGCCAGACCAGAGCGGACTCATTTACCGGGGTATCACCGAACTGAACGGAGCGGCTCACAGGCTTTTCTTCATTACGCCCGATTGTCTGGGCTCCAGAAAACGCCAATTCGTCGCAAAACGCCCAACTCCATTTCCTTTATTTTCAATACCCACCCCCGTCCGCGTTGTCGCGTAGCGCCGCCTGGTGGCACGCGTCTGCCGGTCGATCCGGTTGGCACCGAAGCCTTCGCCGGGATGATGCCGAAGAAGACCGACGCGGAAAGCGGTGGAGCCTGCGCGGGCCGCAATCTCAGAAGCTGAGCTTGAGCGCGAGAGAAATCCGGCGCTGCTCAGGGAACTGGGTGGCGGTGACCTGGCCAAAAAGGGTGTTGGCCGGCGCCGTGTTGGGAGCGCCGAACATGGCTGTATTCAGCGCGTTTTGCGCCTCCGCGCGGAGTTGGGCCCGGAAGCGCTCCGTGATGCGGAAGTTCTTGAAAAGCGACATATCCCACTGGTTGAAACCGTCCTGACGGAGTCCGCTGAGGCGCAGCGGGAACGTGCGCACGTTCCAGGCGAGCTGTTTAGCGGGATCGCGTTCGAAACCCGCGGTGTTGAACCAGCGCTCCACACTGCGTTGACCGGATGGGATGA
>JAWXCM010000408.1:0-10600 GCA_034408745.1 Bryobacteraceae bacterium | reverse complement strand
GAGTTGGAGCAGCCCATCTGCCGTTCAGGGCTATCGCCAGACGACTAACAGTATATGAATCAACAGGTTAGACATTTTGCGACAGAAACTAGCTAGAGGGCACGTCGTAAGTTGTTGTTAGGAAATGGTGGGCGCGCAGGGACTCGAACCCCGGACCTCCTGCGTGTGAACAATACGCCCCCCTTCTCTGCAGAACGTACAGTGTAATCGTGCCCCGAACTCGCACGCTGTACCAAATCAGGATCACGTTGCAGGACATTCAGCCGCCGATCTGGCGGCGCATTCAGGCTTGGGAAGATATCACGCTTGCCCAGCTGCGCACGGTCCTGCAGATCGTTATGGACTGGGAGGATTACCATCTCCACCAGTTTTCGATTGGCAAACGAATCTACAGCGTGCCCGATCCTGACGACGATCTGTACGAGCGCACAGTGATCGATGAAAGCAGGGAACGCCTGTCAGATGTAGTGCCGCGCGTCGGAACTACGTTTACGTACCTGTACGACTTCGGCGACAACTGGCGGCATGACCTGCTGCTCGAGGCGATCACAATGCCAGAGGCCGAAGCGCACTACCCACAATGCATCGGCGGCGAGCGTCGAACACCACCGGAAGATGTCGGCGGCGTCTCCGGGTACGAGAGGTATCTGGAGGCACTGACCGATCCCGATGACGACGAGCATGAAGACATGCTGCGCTGGCGCGGTCCGTTTGACCCGGAGACCTTTCCCATCGAGTCGGTGAACGAGAAACCGCACAGGAGATTTCGGCGGCGGAAATCCGCGACGGCCCCTGCATCAGCCCAGAACTGATCGTCGTGGCCGACTGACGCAGTCCCGGGCCACATTACGCAGCTCTGCCGAAAGCCTCACAGAGTTCCAGCGTCTGCTCGGGTCTCCTCGGGTGTTGTATTGCTTCCGGATCAGTGATAAATGTAGCTCAGCATGACCCGGCGAAAATTTGCCTTGCCAATTGCTGGAGCCGCAGCGTTTGCCGGCACCGCAGCGCCCTCGCTTGGAGCGGGCGCAAAACCTCTGAGGATTACCAGGGTTCGAACCACCGAGATTCGAAATATCTCCACAGGAAAAGGACTGGTACTTCCCTGGGATCCAAAGAAGATCCCGCAGGACACACGTGATTACGTGTTCACTCAGTTCTTTACCGATCAGGGCATTGTGGGAACCGCGGTGGATGGCGACTACAAGTTGTCTGATGGAATCGGACGCGAAGTGCAAAGCCGCGCCGAAGCATATTTCATCGGTAAGGATCCATTCGAAATCGAGGTCCACAACAGAGAGTTCTTTCAGAAGCAGAAAGCTTCAGTGCGGTTGTTCTTCCTCGAAGTCGGCCTGTGGGATATCATCGGTAAAGCGCTCGGGCAACCTCTGTATCGGCTTTGGGGGGCGCATACGAATCGCGTCCGCCCTTACGCGGCGACTGTTCATTTCAGCAAGACGCCGGAAGAGCGCGCCGAAGACGCGCTGAAATATCTTGAGTCAGGCTTCCGCGCCATCAAACTGCGCCTCCATGCGCTCACGGAGGAAGAGGACATAATGCTCCCGCGCAAAGTGATCGAAGCGGTGCGCGGCAAGATGGATGTCATGGTGGATGCCAACCAGGCGACCTACAAGGCAGGTGATCCGCCTCCGGTGTGGAGCGTTGACCGGGCGATCCGTACGGCCAAAGCTCTCGAGGACATGGGGCTATATTGGCTCGAAGAACCCCTGAACCGCCACGCGTTCGACGACCTTGCGAAGGTCCGCACTTCACTCACAAAGATGCATCTCGCCGGCGGCGAAGGCAACATCGGTCTTAAGGATTTCGCCACGATGCTGCAGAAGGGGTCGTTTAGCTACCTGCAGCCAGATCCGGTGCAGAGTGGTCCCATATCCGTAGTTCGCAAGATCGCCAGTGCTGCGGAGGCGTTCGGCGCCATGTTCGGTCCGCACCACGGTAAGAGCGGCGTCGGTATGCTCATCAATCTGCACATGCAGTGCGCGGCGCCCAACTCGGGCTATCTCGAATATATGTACGACCCCGGCTTCTGGAACCCGGAAGGATTTCAAGTGGGGTTCACCGCACCCTGGCCCGTCGAAAAGACCGGCTACGTCTATGCGCCTGAGAAACCGGGTCTTGGAGCGCCGTGGGATCGTGCCTTCTTCACGAAACACGGTCTGCAGTTCACCGGTGCCTGAGTAGGACCAAGGAGATACTAATGGCTGCGTTCAGTTGGTCTCGGCGACAATTTCTCCAGACGGCAGGTTTAAGCGGGAGCAGCCTGCCAGCTCTGCACGGTCAGTCCCCTAAGGTGACAATTTTCGTACAGTCCGATGCGTCGGATTTCATCGTGGCGCAGGCGCCTGTTGAGTGGGCAATTAATGAGTTACAGCGGACGCTCCGTGAGAAGAGCGTCAACACCACTGTGCAGGCGAACCTGGAGGGCCTCGAGTCCGCTGGCATTCGCATCCTGATCGCACCGGCGAGTTCTGAGATCGCACGCCGCGCAGCACGAGAAGCGAATGTATCTCTCCCCTCGCGTGCAGAGTCGCTCGGCATCGTCTCCAGTAAGCTCCGCGGGCAGGACGCCCTGTTGTTAACAGGCGCGGATACGCGGGGCTTGGTGTACGCCATCCTGGAACTCACCGACCGCGTCCGGTACAGCGGCGATCCTGTCGAGCCGTTAACCGCAAAGAACCGACTAATTGAACAGCCGGCAAACGAGATCCGCAGCGTGCAGCGGCTGTTCGTCAGCGACGTGGAGGACAAGGGCTGGTACAACGACAAGTCCTTCTGGGGCTCCTATCTCTCTATGCTCGCTGCACAGCGGTTTAATCGCTTCAGCTTGACGCTGGGACTCGGCTACGACCTGCCACACCACGTGCTGGATTCCTACTTTATCTTTTCGTATCCGTTCCTGCTCAAGGAGGTTCCCGGCTATAAGGTCACTGTCCCCGGACTGCCGACGGACGAACCGGAGCGCAATCTGGAGATGCTGAAATGGATCAGCGCGCAGGCAGCGGCGCGCGGTCTTCATTTCCAGCTGAGCTTGTGGTCGCAGACTTACAAGTGGATCGACAGCCCGAAGGCGAATTACGTGATCGAAGGCCTGAACGACGGGAACCACGCTCTCTACTGTCGCGATGCTCTGAAGCTGTTGATCAAGGAGTGCCCGGCAATCAGCGGGATTACGTTGCGTGCGCACTCGGAGAGCGGCATCGGCGACGGCTCATACGACTTCTGGAAGGCAGTTTTCTCCGGCATCGGTGATTGCGGCCGGCGCATGGAGATCGATCTCCACTCCAAGGGCATTGAACACCGCCTTATTCAGATGGCTCTCGACACCGGTCAGCCCGTGCGCGTTTCGACCAAGTACACAGCCGAGCACATGGGCCTTCCGGGACACCAGATCGCGATCCGTGAGCTGGAGCGCACCCAGCCCTCCAGCACTCCCCAGGAGCGAGCCTTCACACGGTACGGATACGCAGACTACCTTGCCGAAGATCGCCCGTACGGGACCTATTTTCGCCTCTGGCCAGGCAAGGACAGAGTTGTGCTCTGGGGCGATCCGGCCATTGTCGCCGGTTACGGCCGGTACAGCAGCTTCTGCGGCGGGCTGGGCCTGGAGATGTGCGAGCCAATGGCCTTCAAAGGACGTCAAGGCTCGGGCCTTCACGCCGACCGGCGTATCTATGCCGACCAGACGCTCGCGCCCGAGGGCGGCGACTTTCAGAAGTATCTCTATACGTACCGATTGTGGGGACGGCACCTCTACAATCCGGACGCCGATCCCGAGTCCTACCGCCGCTATCTCCGCGCTGAACACGGAGCCGCCGCTGCCCCCGTCGAACTCTCGCTCGCCAGTGCAAGCAAGGTCATTCCGCTGGTGACCTCGTCCCACTTGCCCTCGGCAGCGGGCATGAGCTTCTGGCCGGAGATCTACTCGAACATGCCAGTGGCAGACGAGAAGCAGCCGCACATCTATGGTGATACTCCTTCTCCAAAAGTCTTCGGACGGGTGAGCGCGCTCGACCCGGGTCTCTTCATGACGGCTTACGAATACGTCGACGAGTTGACGGGTGCGCCCCGCTCAGGCCGCTACACGCCTGCTGATGTCGCCGGCTGGCTGGACGGCTTTGCGAGCAAGGCGGAGGAAGAACTCAGGAAGGCGCGTGCAAAGGTGACCGACCCGAGCGACCCGTCATTCCGTCGCGTCCAGGTCGATGTTGAAGTGCAGCTTGGCCTGGGACGTTTCTTCGCCGCTAAGATGCGTTCGGCTGTCGCCTGGGCGCTCTACCAGAGGGACCGCAAGGTGGAGAACCTGCGAGACGCACTCTTCTTCGCAAGGTCGGCACGGAACGCGTGGGTGGGGATAGTCAAAGTAACGAAGGGAGTATACCTGGACGACCTTACCTTCGGCGAGCCGAGACACCGGCGCGGAAGCTGGTCGGATCGACTTCCGTCAATAGAACGAGATGTTCAATATCTGGAGCGACTTCTTGCTGGCAAGGACAGCGATCTGGTCCAGCCGACGGCTGCGTGGCTAAAGGTACGTCACGATGCGCCCGCATGCAAGCACGTCGCACCCGCATCCTTCACTCCGGGGCAGCCGTTGAATGTCGCGATCTCCACGCCACAGGGGACCGTCGCGGGAGTTCGGATTAAATACCGGCATGTAAACCAGGCGGAGTCATATCAGGTACAACCCATGGCGGGCGGCGGCGGTACGTGGAACTTCACGATACCGGGCGAGTACACCAACTCGCGCTACTCCTTGCAGTATCACTTCCAACTCGTAGGTCGCGAGGGCACGAATTGGCTCTACCCCGGACTGGATCCGGACTTGGCGAATCAGCCTTATTTCGTGGTGCGCCGAGCATAGGAGACTTGCACGTGAAAACAACGCGAAGAGACTTCGTAGTCCTGAGCGCGGCAGCCGCGACAAGCGCCGCGGGCCTTGCGCAGAATCAACTGCCCTGGCACCAGCGATTGAGGCGGATCGGTCAAGTCAACTTCAATGAACGCGACCCGCAGGAAGCAGACGTAGAAGCCTGGGCAAACCTTTGGGCAGAAGCCAAAGTGGATGCTGTGCTGGTGAACGTGACGGGCATGATTGCCTTCTACCCGTCCAAGGTGCCCTATCACAAGCACAGCCGCTTCCTGAACGGCCGCGACTTCTTCGGCGATTGCTGCCGTGCCGCGAAGAAACGTGGGATCCACGTGGTCGGCCGCATGAGCCCGGACCTGCAGTGGGAAGACGCGCTGCAAGCACATCCCGAGTGGTTCCGGCGTGACGAGCAGGGCAGGCCAATGCCGCACAGTAGTCGGGCCCCAGGCCTCTACCAGACGTGCATGTTCACGCCCTACTACTCGGAGCAGACGCCGGCAGTTATGCGCGAGGTAAATCAGCTCTACGATGTAGACGGGCTGTATGCCAACGGCTGGCCGAATTTCAACGTGCCCGCGTGCTATTGCCAGTACTGCCGGGAAGTGGGCAAGCCCGGGACCATGGAGTATCACAAGCGCTACATGGATCGTGCAGTGGAGTTGTGGCAGCTCTACGACCGAATCGCGAAAGAAAAGCGGCAGGAGAATCTGTTCTTCGGCAATCTCGGCGGCGGCATTCGCTCTGGTCTCGACTTGAAGCGTCTCGGCGACGTTGCGGCGCTGTTCACCGCCGACAATCAGGGCCGGGTGGGCGCATCGCCGGTGTGGGGCGCAGCTCAGCAGGGACGCGTTGCGTACTGCGTGATGAAGGGGCGGACGGTGGCCAACGTCACCGCGTCATGGTCTACCGGCAGTCCCATGTGGCGCAACGCCACCAAGAGTATCGCCGAGGCGGAGACGTGGATGGCGCAGAGCACGGCTACGGGCATGGTGGTGTGGTATCACTGGCTCGGCGCGCAGAGGGGACTTGGCGAAGACCGTCGGTGGCAGGAGCCCGGCAATAAGTACCACAACTGGCACGCTCGTCACGACCGGCACTTTGCGAATAAGGCGACAGTGGCAAACTTGGGAATTGTGCTTGGCCAGCGTACGCAGACCTTTTACCGACCGCCGGGGGAAGGCGATGCAGGCGAGTACATCCAGGGCGCCTATTACTCGGTGCTCGAGACGCGCAGGCTGTTTGACTTCGTGCACGAGGATGATCTTACGCCCGGGGTGCTGCGAAAGTACGATGCTCTGATCCTGCCGAACGTAGCGTTTCTAAGTGACGCGCAGTGCCGACAAATCGAAGCGTACGTCAACAACGGCGGCTCTCTCATCGCGACGTTTGAAACAAGCCTCTACGACGAGTTGGGCAAAGCACGGGCAGACTACGGCCTCGCAAACCTCTTCGGTATGCACAGGAAATCGGAGCGACAGGGCTCGCAAGGTTTTGAGAACTCCTTCTATGGGCGCCTTGAGAAACCGCACGAACTGACCAGGGGCTTCACGGATACGAACTGGATCGCGGGAGCGGAATGGCGTGCGCCAATCAGGGCTGACGGTGAACTCATCATGTCCGTGGTCCCGCCCTATCCGGCTTATCCCACGGAAATCACCGTCTCGCCCACCCCGCAAACGGACGAGCCGGCCATGATCGCTCGTGAAAGAGGCGGATCTCGGCTGGTTTACTTCAGCGGTGACGTTGACCGCACGTATTGGCGCACTGGCCATCCCGATCCGGGACGCGTACTCGCAAACGCCATCAGTTGGGTATTACGGGGACGGCAACCAGCGACCGTGGAAGGCGAGGGTCTCGTGGAGATCGTAGCCTGGGAAACGGAGCCGGGCTTTACGGTCCATGTGCTCAACTACAACAACCCGAATCTCCATCGTGGTTACCTGCGGCAGCATTATCCGATCGGCGCGCAAAAGGTGTCGTTCCGTCTTCCGAAGGGTATGAAGGTACGCACAGTTTCACTGCTCCGGTCGGAGACGGCAGCCCCGTTCACGCAGAAGGCAGACGTCGTGGAGTTCGTGATACCCAGGGTAGTCGACTACGAGGTAGCTGCTATCGAGAAGGCGTGAAGAGGAAGGGCCGATCCTGAAAAGTTCGGCCCTGGGCCCCATATCAGAAGTACAGCTTCAGTGCCATCTGGATCTGGCGCGAGGTGCGCTGGAAGAACGTCTTCTCACCGGCGCTGTCTATGCGGCCCGCCGCCGGCGAACCGACGCTGGCGTTTGGAACGTTGAACTGCGGCGTGTTAGCGATATTGAAGAACTCGGCGCGATACTCGAGCTGGCGCACCTCGCTCTTGCCTATCCGAAACCGCTTGAACACCGACAGGTCAACCACCTTGGTCCCCGGGCCTTCCAGAATGCCGCGGCCCGCATTCCCAAACGTATAGAGTCGCGGAGTTGTGAAGGCTGATGTGTCGAACCAGCGCAGAATCGTACGCTGATCCGTGGGTAGATTGCCCGCACCGATGCGGTCGGGGCGCTGGCCGCCTGCGCCCGATCCCAACGTGTTCTGTGCAGATGACGGCGTGAAGCGGAAGCCGGTCATGAACGACTGGATGCCGTTGATGTTCCATCCGCCAATGATCTGGTCCTGCCAACCCGATGTGCCATTTCCGAAACTCCGGCCGCGGCCGAACGGGAGTTCGTAGGTCCAGCTCATAACGAGGCGCTGCCGGATGTCGAAGTCCGCTGGACCCCGCTCCGCACGGATGTCCCAGGGATTCTGCGGACCACCTCCGTTGTCACCTCCCGCAGTGTCGAGGGCCTTGCCGTACGTATACCCTGCTAAGAAGGTGAGACCCTGCGAGTAGCGCTTCTCCGCCGTGAGCTGAAGCGAGTGGTACCAGGAGTCTCCTGCCTTGTGGACCCCGTCCGCGTTTGCGAGATTTGGATACAACCGGCGCGGGTTGATGGCTCCGGGTCCCGGTACCGGCTGGTTGATGTTCGGGAATATGTACAGGTGGATACCGCGCGATCCCACGTACGCGGTCGTCAACACGAAGTTGGCTGGCAGCTCGCGCTGGATGTTGAAGTTCCACTGCTGTACATATGCGTCGGCATCGTTATACGGCGAGTACTTGAAGTTGCTGTTCGTCGGGTCGAACGTGGACGGACGCGTGGTGGGGAAACCAGCGGAGACAGGCGTCACCGTCGCAAGGTTTGTGGCGAACGTATTGTTGTTAATCGCGATGTTTCCGGCGGTCGGCGGACTCTTGCTCGCCAAGCGTCCGGAAGCGATGCCCGGGAAGGTGTAAAAGATCCCATAACCCGTGCGGACTACCGTTTTAGGAGTCACCTGGAAAGCGATGCCGACGCGTGGCGCGAGGTTTGTGTAATCCGTCGCGTTCACGGTGCGGCCGGGAAACTCCGGCGTGTTGACCCGGTAAACAAAGCCGAGACCAGGCACAAGGCCTCCCTGCCGATCCGCCACCTCCGTGAACGGTGTGACGAGCTCATAACGTAGGCCGAGATTTACCGTAAGCCGTCGCGTCATGCGGATATCATCATTGACGAAGAGGGAGTGCTCCCAGCGACGCTGGCCATAGACCGCCTCGATGTCGAGTCGCGACGAATTCTGGAGACCAAGTACCAGATCCGCGATCGCACTACCCGTCCCTGACGCGCTGGCTGGATTTTGGGTGAACTGGCCATTGAAGGAGTAGGTTCCCATCGGCGCCACGGGCGAGAACTGGTTGAATTGCCTGCGCAGCAGTTCGTGACCCATCTTCCAGGTGTGCGCGCCGGCGATCTTTGTGAACCGGTTCGTGTACTGGAAGTTGTTGTTCACCTTCAGCAGCGGATTGAATTCCGACTGTCCGAGGCCTCGGAAACCAGAGACGCTGATCGCTCCAAGACCACTCAGGCGCGGCTCAAGGTTCACACCTGGAATGCCTATCTGGTCTGAAAGGTTAGAGCCCGCGAGTTTCGTGTCATTAGTCAGGCGGAGGCGGGAGAATCCTGCACGGAATTCGTAGATGAGCGTGGGCGAGAAGGTGCGGTTGTAGCTCAACGCCACTTGGTGGGCGCGTTGCGCATTGATGCCGGGATATGACGGCCCGTTGCCAAGCGCCGGTCCGGGCAGGAAGCTTGGGTTGTACGCATCCATTCGTGAGTTGCTATACCGAGTGAAAAAGCTGTCCTTTTCGGAAAAACGGTGATCAATACGCGCATCGAACTGGTTCGTGTCCGATTCTCGCGTCGGGTTAAACAGGTAGTTGTTTACAACACCCGGCAAGTTCGGTGACGGATAGAGTTCGATAAGTTTGCGTCCCGCCGGATCGAACCGGCTGAACGGGATCTGGTTGTCTACGAACGGCTGTCGGGTGGTGCTGCTGCCGGATGTAACAGTGGTCAGCGGATCATACAGCCGCAATGGTAGCGATCGGAAGTCCCCGCGCTTGTAAGCGTCAAGCGGAACGGTGCTCAGGTATGTCTGCGCCTGGCGGTTCCTCGTGCCTTGGAAGGCGCCAAAGAAGAACGTGCGGTCGCGGAGCAGCCGCCCGCCAAACGTCCCGCCGAACTGGTTCTGACGGAACGGCGGAATCGGGTCGGTCGGGCTGTCGAAGTAATTCTTCGCATCCAGCGCCGAGTTACGAAAAAATTCGAACAGCGACCCATGGTACTCGTTGGAGCCGGACTTGGTTACAAGGTTGACCGTAGCCCCGCCGCTCCGTCCAAACGATGCGTCCATCGCGCTCGTTTGCACCTTGAATTCCTGGATCGCATCCGGGTTCGGGATGAAGAGCAGAATGTTCTGGTCCGTGTCCTGGCTCTGAATGCCGTCATAGCGAAAATCGTTTTGAGATGGCCGCGCGCCGTTCACTGCGCCTCCCATCACCCCACCCTGGTTGCTGGCGGTGGGTGACAGCGTGGGTCCGCTTCCAACGGGAGTGACACCCGTTGCAATGTGGAATAGTTGCACAAAGTTCCGTCCATTCAGTGGAAGATCGTTTATCGCCTTCGTCGTGCGGACATTGCCAAGAGCCGCAGTTTGTGTCTCGAGCAACTGGGCGTCGGAAACAACGGTGACGGACTCCGACACCGATCCTACTTCAAGTTGCATGTTGACAAGAGCTCTCTGATTGACATCGAGCTGTAATGTGCGCCGAAGGGACTTAAACCCCTGAACTCCAATGGCCATGGTGTAGTTTCCAGGGCGAAGGGGCGGAGAGGTGTAGGCGCCGTCCGAACTCGTAACCGCCGTGAAAGTTTGGTTCGTCTCTGTGTTTTGGAAGGTAATGGTTGCTCCTGCGATCGGTGCTTCACTCGAGTCGACCACGGTTCCTACGATCGACCCGAATTCCGACTGCGCGGAGGCAAGGAAAGGAAGTAAGCAGATGGCAGTAGCGAGACTCACAAAGCAAGTGAATCCTGGACGTGAATGCATAGTGTCGGACCTCCTACCAAAGTAAGGCTGGTCCAAATCTATGCGAGTAATCAGAGGCTGTCAAGAGCTTTGTATGGCCCCTAATCCGCCGGTAAGGGGAAGTGATGTGGGAAAGGGGGAGGATGATTGTGAATGAAGATGCCGTCTGGCAGGTAGTTGAAGGGTTGATGCGGGTGTGTCAAGCGAATTGTGTAAACGGCATCAGTTCTTTTACTCGCCAGTGATTCTGTTCGGCTTCGGCCAGTCGCCTCGCCGTGGGCTTCGGAGCTC
>JAWXCM010000407.1:0-4275 GCA_034408745.1 Bryobacteraceae bacterium | reverse complement strand
TGCAAAACGAACCCGCCCAGCCCGCCACGCCGCCACTAAAACGAGCAGCCTGACCAACTCTACTCCGCCATCCGGCTATGTCGAGCCGGAGGCGAAAGCGCACGAACCAGTGCCAGATGACCGGGACCGCAAATCAGGGTAGGCACCAGCAGGCCAATCAGGGCGAAGTTGTACTCGAACCCTGGCTTCTCGCCGAGGAAGAATCCGTTAGCGCCATGCACCATCACAATGGCGCCGAGCATGACCACAATCAGCGAAGCAGCAGAGAAGCGGCTAAGAAAGCCCAAAATCAGCCCCAGGCCGCCAAAAAACTCGCCGATACTAACCAGGTAGCCGAGCGGCCCCAGCATCCCGACCATGGCGTCCAGGCCAGGCCCGCCAAACCACCCAAACAGCTTCTGCGCCCCATGCGCAGCGAAGATAATGCCCGACACAACCCGTATCCACAGGAGTGCGAAATCAACGGTGGACAGGACAAACCTCTGCTGCATCACCCGCCCCAGAGCTCCTTCACCATATGCTCTCCGGCCACGATCGTCGGACGCTCCGCCCTGCCGTTGTGCAGGTACGTCAGTTGCAGATGATCCAGCCCCAGCAGCCACAGCATCGACGCATGGATATCGTGAACGTGCGCCCGGCGCTCCACCGCGCGCAGACCAATCTCGTCGGTGGCGCCGATGGTCTGCCCGCCCTTCACGCCGCCGCCCGCAAACCACATGGTGAAGCCCCAGGGGTTGTGGTCGCGGCCATTGCCCTTTTCATTGAACGGAGTCCGGCCGAATTCGCCGCCCCAGACCACGAGGGTGTCGTTCAGCAGTCCACGCCGCTCCAGGTCTTCCAGCAGGCCCGCAACAGGCTGATCGGAAGCCTTGCACCACTTTCCGTGATTCGCCTCCAGGTTGGAGTGCGCATCCCATCCGCTGCCTGACCCGCAGTACACTTCCACGAAACGCACGCCGCGTTCGACAAGGCGTCGCGCCAGCAGGCAGTTGTTGCCAAACACCGCTGTCTCCGGCTTGTCCAGACCGTACAGAGCCTTCGTTTCCTCGGTCTCTTTGGACAGGTCCACCACTTCCGGACCCGACTTCTGCAGCGCATAGGCAAGCTCGAAGGTACGGACGCGCGCTTCGAGGCTGGTGTCATCCTCGCGGCCCGTTCCGTACTCGCGATTCTGCTCGGCCAGCAGCGCCAGTCGATTGCGCTGCCGCTCATCGGTCTGCCCCGGCAGCAGCTTCGTGTTCAGGATCGGGTTCGGTCCCTGGCGAAACAGCGTGCCCTGGTACGAGGCAGGAAGGAACCCCGAGCCCCAGTTCTTCGCATTGCCAAACGGCTCGCGCTCATCGATCATGCTGACAAACGTCGGCAGATTCTTGTTCGCGCTCCCCAGTCCGTAGTTGACCCAGGCTCCCAGGCTCGGACGCCCGGAGAGAATGTCGCCTGTGTTCATCTGGCTGACTCCACCCGCGTGGTTCAGTCCATCGCACTGGCAGGAGCGCAGCACCGCAAGTTTGTCCGCATGTTTGGCGATCTGCGGATACAGTTCGCTGATCCACATGCCGCTCTGGCCGTGCTGTTTCCACTGCCGAGGGCTGCCCATCAGCGTGTTACCAGCCGTGCCCATCGCCGTAATCGGACGGCCAAAGCTCTCCGGCATCGGCTGCCCCGACATACGGTTCAGCGCCGGCTTCGGGTCGAACAGATCGATGTGACTGGGCCCGCCTTCCATGAACAGGAAGATCACCGACTTTGCCTTCGGCTCATGGTGAGGCTTCCGTGGCACCGTCGGATCATGGACCGTACCCGCGGCACGTAACGGCGACTGTTCCGCCAGCATCGCCGACAGCGCCAATGCGCCGAGCCCGCTGCCCGCCCCGCGCAGCAGCGCCCGTCGGTTCAGGATTTTGAAATCTTCGCTCATGGTTCAGTCGACGTAAATGAATTCGCTCGAGCTAAGCAACGACAGCGCCAGGTCAGCCAGCGCTTCGTTTTGTCCGCCCGCCACAGCGGTCTGCTTCTGAAGAAACTCGAGAGCACGCTTCCGTTCCGAGTCCCTCGGCGCACGGCCCATCGCGAGCCGGAACGCCCGGTCCACCAGCGAGCCCGGGCTCTGCCCCGCATCGTCGGAAATACGTTTAGCGAGTGCATGCGCAAAGCCCGACGTCGCCTCGCCGTTCATCAGCTCCAGAGCCTGGTCCGGCGTGACCGTCTCCTGTCGACGCCCGCAGCTTTCCAGCGCGAGCGGCGCGTCGAAGCTCTGGAGCATCGGATACCGAACCAGCCGGCGTGAGAAGGTGTATACGCTCGCCCGATATTCATCCGCCGGCCCAGTCGACTTGCGCCAGTGCCGGCCCTCCTGAATCTCGGTGCCCGCCGGAACTTTCGGGAAGACACCGGGGCCGCCCATCGTCCGGTCCAGCAGGCCGGAGACCTGCAGCATCGAGTCGCGAATCGCCTCGCCCTCCAGACGCCGCCGGGGATAGCGCCATAGCAGCTTGTTGTCTGAGTCGACCGTCGCCGCATCCTCGCGGTAGTCGGACGACTGCCGGTAGGTCGCGCTCAGCACAATGCGCCGGTGCAGTTTCTTGATGCTCCACTGATCGGCACCTGTGAACGTAGCCGTTAGCCAGTCGAGCAGTTCCCGGTTGACCGGACGCTCGCCCATCACGCCGAAGTCGTTCGGCGTTCCCACAATGCCGCGACCAAAGTGATAGTGCCAGACGCGGTTCACGATCACCCGCGTCGACAGCGGATTCTTCGCGTCAGCCAGCCAGTTCGCCAGTGCCGACCGGCGGCCGCTCGACTGCAACTCGGGCAGCGGCTGAATCGCGGCCGGACCAGGATCGAGAATGCTCAGGAATCCAGGCTCCACTTTCGGACCGTGCGAATCCAGCGCTCCACCCAGCAACACGAAGGTGTCCGGAGCCTCCACAGCCTGATCGCGCATCACCTGCGCAACGGGCAGCGCCTTCGGCAGCAGATCCTTAAAGGCCGCGAGCTCTTCCGTCAGAGCTTTGTACTTCAATTTGCCCTTGGCATCCAGCTTCTTCGCGATGATGTCCGAGTCCGGCACCTCCACCTGCGTGATGGCCTTGTGATAAACCTGCCAGTCCAGCGGCGACCGGGCCTCCGGCTTTTTGTAAATGACAGCCTGGACTTCTTCCGGGAAGCGCTCCGTGTATTCCTTCCGGTACTTCGCCCTCGGTTCCGCCAGGAAGGCATCTATCTTGTCGAGTACCGGTTTGGCCGCCTCGCGATACTTCGCCATCTGCGAGTCGTACTGCGCAATCTCCTGCGCCGACGCCAGCGGCGCCGCGTCCTCAATCTTCAAATTGGCGAAGAAGGACTGCAACCGGTAATAGTCGCGATGCAGCAGCGCATCGAACTTGTGGTCGTGGCAGCGAGCGCAGCCCAGCGTCACGCCGAGAAACGCATACGCGGTGTTATCCGTGACGTCGTTGAGCAGTTCCTGGCGGCGCAGCCGGATGTGCGCCTGATTGAACTCGTCCTCAAACAGCCGCAGGTACCCAACGCCGACCAGCGCCTCTTTGTCGCCCGGGTACAGCTCATCGCCTGCGATCTGTTCCTTCACGAAGCGGTCGTACGGCTTGTCCTTGTTGAAGCTGCCGATCACCCAGTCGCGATACCGCCACATGTTCGGGCGCGTGTCGTCCTGCTTGAACCCGTCGCTGTCCGAATACCGCACAACGTCCAGCCAGTGCCGTCCCCAACGCTCGCCGTACCGCGGACTGGCCAGCAGCCGGTCGACTACGCGTTCCTCGGCACCCGGACGCTCGTCGGTCAGGAACGCCTGCATCTCTTCGGGTGTCGGTGGCAGCCCCGTCAGGTCGAGCGTGACCCGGCGCAGGAAGACTTCCTTTGGTGCGGCGGGACTCGGCTGCAGCCCCTTCGCCTTCAGCTTGTCCCAGACGAAGCGGTCGATCTCAGTCCTCGCCCACTTCCCGCCGCCGATGTCGGCCGCGGGAATGGCCGTCGACTGCACGGGCTGAATCGCCCACCACCGCCGGTGCTGCGGCTTGAACGTGGGAGCCTGCTCACCCCAAAGCGCACAGCAGACAACCAGCACCAGACCGGGTAGAATCAGCTTTGAGGCTTTGAAGGGAGATCGCATAAACGCCTTAACCCGATACTACCAGTCAATGCCCAAAGTAAAACTTGACATTGGGGGGCAGGCCCCCAGGCCCATAAGCGCTAACTTAAGGATTGATGTTTTTTAATGAAGGCGCTATACTGTCAGCATGCACCCTCTCGACGAGG
>JAWXCM010000406.1:0-4754 GCA_034408745.1 Bryobacteraceae bacterium | reverse complement strand
TCCATCAACAACTCCGCTATCCCATGGACACGAAGGGCGTACCGTGGGAAGGATTGTTCGGGTTCTCTGCTGAACTATTTGGCGAATCTCTTGCGAAGATGCGTAGGGACCTTCACCGCGTGCGAGCCCAAGTGTTGGCGCAATGACGGCTAACAACACGTTGGAGCTGTCCGTGAGCCATGGTGGCGCACAGTATTGCGAAGCGGCGTCGTGGCCGGCCGCTCAACGCAGGCGTTAGCCAGCCCTACACTGCACGAGGTAGTCATGAGCACCATTGACTGGAAGCAAAAGGCCCGTTCGATGATCCACCGGGCGGTGTTGGCGCCTTCGAGCCACAACACCCAACCTTGGCTCTTCCGGGTCTCGGATTCCACCATCGACCTGTGGGCGGACCGCACCCGTGCACTGCCCGTGAACGACCCGGAGGACCGCGAACTTGCCATCAGTTGCGGATGCGCACTGATGAACCTGCGTGTCGCAGCGGCCGCGGAAGGCTTCGCGATGCAGGTCGAACTCCTCCCCGCCGTCGCTGAACCCGACTGGCTTGCCCGCGCCTCGTTCGGCGGCATGGTCGGCGCGGCGGCGGAGGAAGCCTCCTTGGCGGCGTCCATCGAGAGCCGGCGGACCTACCGCAAGCGCTTCGAGCCCCGGGCGGTCGATTCGGAGGCACTCCACGAGCTGCTCCAGGCGGCGTCCCAGGAGGGAGTCTCGCTGCGACCACTGCACACCGACGAGGCAAGGCAGGAGGCCGCTAGACTGGTCGCCGAAGGCGATGCCGCGCAGTGGGCCAACATGAGCTGGCGTCGCGAGCTTGCTGCTTGGATGCATCCCAGGCGCCGCGGAGACGGCCTCAGCATGCCTGCCCTTGCGGTGCCGGTCGCTCAACTTGTGGTGCGGACTTTCGACATGGGCGGCGGCGTCGGCGCAAAGGATCGGGAACTGGCAGAAGCGTCCCCAGTCCTCGCGGTACTGTGTACCGATGGCGACCGGGCGCCCGACTGGCTAATGGCCGGGCAAGCGCTCGAGCACGTCCTGCTGGCTGCCTGCCGTAGCGGACTGCAGGCGTCCTACCTGAATCAGCCGGTTCAGACGGCTTCGCTGCGGCCGAGGCTTCAGGACCTAGCCGGCGGCGGGTTTCCACAGGTCCTGCTTCGCCTTGGTTACCCGACCGAGGCGATCGCGGCCACCCCACGGCGGCCGATCGAGGAGATTGTCGATTGGGTGGTCTGAGCGACATTGGTCGGCCTGCCATCGCGGATCTGAATGCCGCCGTGCAGGTCCCGACGGGAGCACCGTTCCCAAAGGCTCTGAGCGACCGGCATCGCGTCCGGCCCAGCGGGAAGGAGGGCGACTGCGGTGACGGGCAGGATTGATGCCGAATTCGCGACCGGGTTTATCGAGCGGCTGCTCCATGCAGTGAACACGCACGATGCGCAGGCCGTGGCAGAACTCTGCGCCGAGGATGTCGTGTGGGAAGATCCGGCAGCGCCGGAGACGCTACGCGGACGCGAAGCCGTTCTCCTGTTTCACCGCGATGTCATGTTCCGGGCCATTCCCGACGTGCGCATTGAGTTGGCCGACGGTCCTCACCTCGCGGTTGACGGCCGCAGCCTTGCGATGCTGCTGCGCATCCGCGGCACAATGACTGGCCCGCTGGTACCACCTGGCTTCGCGCCGACAGGCGGGCCCGTTGAGTTCGAGACCGCAGAGTTCTCGCGCTTCTCTGGCGGCCTGCTCGCCAGTCATAAAGTCGTTCTGAATATGCTCGATCTCGCGCGCCAGATCCGGGCGGTTCCCGGCCCCGGCAGCTTTGGCGACAAAATCGGCGTGTGGCTTCAACGCGTCGTTGCCCGCAAGGCGGGGCATGGCCAGGGGTGACGAGAGTACGGCCACTGGTGGCCAGGTGAGCCGCAGAAGCACGCTGGGCTGGCTAACAACCGGTTGCAGCGGACGGTCCGCTGCGCGGCCCGCCGCTGAACCGGAGCGTTGGGCGGACAGAAGCCACAATGGAGGATGAACGATGGCACGCAGAAGCTTCTACAGTTTTCACTACAACCCGGACAACTGGCGCGCCTCCCAGGTGCGGAACATGGGGGTCGTCGACGGGAGTCGGCCCTGCTCCGACAATGACTGGGAGACCATCACGAAGGGCGGAGACGACAAGATAAAGAAGTGGATTGCCGATCAGCTCGATGGAAAGTCCTGTGTCATCGTGCTGATTGGTGCCGGTACCGCTGGGCGCAAATGGATCAACTACGAGATCGTGAAGGGATGGGACGATGGGAAGGGCGTACTGGGGGTGCACGTGCATAACCTACTCGATAGCGACAAGAAGCAAGCAACGAAGGGGGCCAATCCGTTCGCGAGCATCAGGTACGGTAGCACTGGCAAGATGCTCTCCTCGATCGTCAAGGCATATGACCCGCCGTACTCCACGAGCACCAGCGTCTTCGACTACATCAAGAAGAACTTGAGTGACTGGGTTGAGGACGCCGTCGCGATTCGCGCGAATGCGTAACGACAACGCACCGATCCGTGAGGACCGAAGCTCAGTCCAGAAGGGTCCAGAGTGGTCCGGAGAATGATCGCGAACCAGCCCCAGTTCATCACGCGATACGCCCGCGCCCTCGCGGCAGGCGACGTGGGGGTGTTCGTTGGCGCAGGCCTTTCACGAGCCGCCGGCTACGTGGACTGGCGTGCACTGCTGAAAGGCGTAGCTGCGGAACTCGGACTTGATGTCGATCGAGAGACCGACCTTATCGCGGTCGCGCAGTACCATCTGAACGAGAAGCGCAGCCGTGGACGCCTTAATCAAGCGATCATCGACGAGCTTGTAGGCTCCGCCACACCGACCCGCAGTCACAGCATTCTCGCCCGTCTGCCAGTACCGACTGTTTGGACGACGAACTACGACCAACTCCTGGAGCGCTCCTTTGAGAACGCTGGCAAGATTGTTGATCTAAAGCTCACTCAGGAGAACCTCGCGCAGACGAAACGAGATCGCGATGTCGTCCTCTATAAGATGCATGGTTGCGTAACCCAACCGCACGAGGCCGTTCTCACCAAGGACGATTACGAACAGTATGCAGTGAGACGCCCGCTCTTTGTCGAGAGTCTCAAGGGAGACCTGATTGCCAAAACGTTTCTCTTCGTCGGCTTTAGCTTTACGGATCCAAACATCGACTACATCCTCAGCAGGGTCCGGGTTCTGCTCGGGGAGAATATCCGCGAGCACTTCTGCATCATGCGCTCCCCGCAGCGGCCCAAGAGGCTCGTGGGCCGAGAGAAGGCGGCCTATGACTATCAGCGACGCGCCACGGCTCTTCGGCAGGCGGACCTCTTGCGCTTCGGTGTCGAGACGGTGTGGGTGGACAACTACTCGGACGTCGAACCGCTACTTGCGAGACTTTCCGCCTTCGTCCACCGGAAGGCGGTTTACGTCTCGGGGGCCGCTCACGATCCTGCCCCCTTGGGGCGCGGGAGGCTCGACGATTTGGCTCGCGAAATCGGCGGGCGATTGATCAGAGAGGGGTTCAATCTCGTTTCGGGATTCGGTCTCGGCCTCGGCGAGCAATGCGTTGTAGGGGCGTTGCGAGCACTCTACGGTGTGCCAAGAGGTGCAGACGCGGAGCGTCTTCTGGTCCGCCCATTCCCGAGAGCGTCCGGAGCCCAGCAACAGCAGAACACGCGCCATCGCGAAGACCTAATAGCTCGGTCCGGCATCATTGTCGTTTTGGCTGGCAACCGTGCCCATGGTGCAGGGATTGAGGACTCCCCCGGCGTCCTCGAGGAAGTCGAGATCGGGCTTCGGGAAGGAAAGTGCATCATTCCTGTTGGCGTCAGCGGCCATGTCGGCCGACGAGTGTGGGAGAGAGCCAACGCTGATCAAGAACGATTCCTTCCGGGAATCAGGGGGCGAGCCGAGATGGCGGTCTTAGGAAGGACTGATTCGACCAATGAACAGATATTGAATGCGCTCTTTCGCCTCTTGGCTAAAGCCGAGCGAGCGGTACCCGCGTAGCATGCCGCCCAACAACCGGTTGCAGCGGACGGCGCTGCGCGCCGCCGCTGAACCGGAGCGTTAGGCATCTCGTAAGCAGCGGCGTAAAATAGGCGTTGCCATGAACTTTGAGATCGAGTGCGAGCGCGAGGATGACGGCCGGTGGCTGGCGGAAGTACCGCAGCTGCCCGGCGTTCTTGCGTACGGAGACTCGGCGAACGACGCCATGGCCAAAGCGCAGATCCTTGCCCTTCGAGTCTTGGCTGAGCGTCTCGAGAACAACGAGACCGGACCCCAGGCGATCACTTTCAGCATTGCTGCGTGACCTCCTGGCCATCGACGAAGGCGCGTCGCGTTTACGCGGCGTTGCTCAGCGTTGGGTGGCAACTCAAGCGCCAATCCGGGTCACATCGCACGCTTAGCCGTGCCAGAAACGCAGATTTCGTCTTCGCATTTCACGACGGAGAAGAAATTGGCCCAAAGATGCTGGCCCGAATTGCGAAGCACACGGGCATCACGCCAAATGATCTGTAGCAACGAGATGCCTAACCACGCGTTGCAGCGGAACGTGATTGATCGTGGCCGTTCCGTGCTCGCCATGGATGGCGTGCTCGCCGGGGCGGAATGGGCGTTGTGCCCGCCCGCTGAACTCGGCCGTTAGGCCGACATGAAAGATCATGACCCAGTTGCAGATTCTCTGCTCCCTGACTCACCCCTATCCAGCAAAGATGCCATGTCTTCTGATCGTTTCGAC
>JAWXCM010000405.1:0-6461 GCA_034408745.1 Bryobacteraceae bacterium | reverse complement strand
TGCCCACGCCTTGTGATCCTGCCCGCAAAGCGCCAGCCCCACAGCCCCCAGCAAAACGGCCCGACTCGCGGCATTCAAGCCCCCACCGCCAGCCCCCTATTTAAGTAGGAGGGAAATGACTGCGGGTCTTCCTGAAAATACAGCCGGAAACGGCGGACAAACTTCGGCGGCGGCCACGATGTGGTGTCCGACAGAAGCCGTTCCTGTATCCCGTTGGCAAAATACATGTCCACATCCCGGTTATCTTTGGTCGTGAGCCGCCCGCGGTGCTCGCACGTAATGAAGTCCTTCACGCGCGCATACGTCCGCTCAGAAATATTCACCCGGTTCGGTTCGCTGCACGATTCCATCCGCGACGCGAAGTTCACCGAATCGCCCCAGATATCAAAGGCGAATTTGCGAATACCCACAACACCCGCGATCACCGGCCCCGTGTGCAGCCCGATCCGAATCTGCCAGTCCACCCCAAGCGCCGGGTTGCCGAGCCGCTTTACAGCTTCAACCATCTCAAGCGCCGCAAGCACCGCGTTCACGGGATTACAGGCCCGCCGGTCCGGCAGACCGCTGACAAACATATAGCTGTCGCCAATAGTCTTCAGCTTTTCCAGCGAATATTGAGTTAT
Source organism: Bryobacteraceae bacterium (assembly GCA_034408745.1). GTDB lineage: Bacteria > Acidobacteriota > Terriglobia > Bryobacterales > Bryobacteraceae > JAWXCM01. The sequence continues at coordinate 5,838 of JAWXCM010000405.1, read as the reverse complement.
TATCTGGTCGAACACCGTAAAATACTTGTGCAGTTCGCTGACGATTTCCTCAGCCGCGAGCCTCTCCGTCGCCTTCGAGAACCCCACAAAATCGGTGAATCCGATCGTGCAGTCCTCGAAATACATCGGCGCCACCTCGCCATGCTGCTCCAGTTCGCGCGCCACCCGCTCCGGCAGAACGTTCAGCAGCATCGCTTCCGCCACGGCTTTCTGCTGCGCCAGTTGATCCAGTGTGCGCTGCAGCGCCTGTTTCTGCTCCCGTTCCTCGTCGCGCAGCCGCTTGCGTTCCAGCGCGACACCAATGCGGGCCCGCAGCAACACAGGATTAAAAGGCTTCGGGAGATAATCCTCCGCGCCCATCTCAATACACCGCACCACACTCTCGATTTCGTCCAGCGCCGAAATCATTATCACCGGCATTTCCCGCCACGCGGGCGTCGATTTCACATGCCGCAGAACATCGTAGCCGTCCATCTCCGGCATCAGAATATCCAGCAGCATCAGGTCGTAGGACCTGACCCCGAGCTTGCGAAGCGCCTCAGCCCCGTCATACGCCGTCTCCACCCGATACCCCTCGCGCTCAAGCCGCTGCCCCAGCATCTCGCGGTTGTCTTCGTTGTCGTCCACCAGCAGCAACAACTGGCCCTGCTCCGGCGGCGCGGCAACCTCCGCGGGAACCTCCACCTCAGCCACACCCTCGGGAAGCGACTCCGCAGCCACCTCCACGTCAGCGACATCGGCAGCCGAAGCGGCAACGGCAGGCTCGTCCGGCACGGCTGCAACACCAGCGGCATCGGTAACAGACGCAGGCTGCTCCGCCGCGCCAGTCGACCATTCGACGCAAGTCTCGGTCAGCGCCAGCAGGTGTCCCGCGGCCCGGCACATACGGCTCACCGTGCCTTCCAGCCAGGCATGCTCCGGCTCCTGGGAAAGCACGTATAATTCCTGAATAGTCTCAGCTAAAGCCCGGCATTGCGGCACCAGTTCGTCCCGCATTTACGCCAGATGCTGCAGCGTGGCTTCGCTCGACTCGGAAAGCAGCAGAGCGTTCTGACGAATCATCACCGCATTGGCCGCGGCGATAGCCGTACGAACCACGGCCGCCAGTTCCTCGCTACCCTCGGCTTCGGCATCCTCGACAGCCATCTCGCCGTATCCCGTGATCTGGCCGATCGGTGTCCGCAGATCGTGACGAAGGTGGCTGAGTTGCTCGGCTGTCAGCGCCACCGCGGTGTCAGACATCGCCACCGCGGTGTCAGACATCGCCGCCGCCTGCCGCGGTGGCCTTGCTCTTTAAATGCAGTTCGATTTTCTCCAGCAGTCGCGGCAAATTGATCGGCTTGGTATCGTAGTCGTCGCATCCGGCTTCCATCGTGCGCTCGCGATCTCCCGCCATCGCATGCGCCGTCAGCGCGATAACCGGGATCCCCGGGCTTTCAGTCTTGATTCGGCGAGTCGCCTCATAGCCGTCCATCACGGGAAGACTGATGTCCATCAGCACCAGATCCGGCGAGTCGGACGCAGCCATCCTGACGCCCTGCTCCCCGTCCACCGCAATAAGGACCTCGAAGCCTTTGCGTTCCAGACGCCGCGACAACATATCGCGGTTCATCTCGTTGTCCTCAACCAAAAGGATCCTGGCCATGATTTCTCCTTAACCCGCCAATGACGACCCAGCCGCCACTCCCTGCCTGCGCTGGCGTGCACCCACCGCCTGGCGGGTCATGGTCAGCAGATGTTCCTCACTGTACTCGCCCTTATGCATAATGCTGCCCACGTGTCCGCTCAGGCGCTGCCGGTCCGCCGCCGTAATATCCTTGGCCGTCACAACCAAAACAGGAATATTCTTATACAATTCATTCCGCTGCAGATTGTCTATAAAATCGAACCCGTCCATCACCGGCATCATCAGATCGAGAAGAATAATATCAGGCCGTATCTGCAACACCGAGTCGAGCGCCTGTTGTCCGTCACACGCCTCGCGAACTTCCCACCCGCCCGACTGCAGGGCGCGCGTCAGCAACTCACGGTTATTTTCCTGATCGTCCACCACCAGGGCAAGGTGCTGCGGCCGGTCACCCGCATGCGTCGCGACAACCGCAAGCAACCTCTCGCGATTCACGGGCTTCGTCAGATAATCGGTCACTCCTAACGACAACCCCAGTTTCCGGTTGTCGACAATGGTCACCATGATGATCGGAATATCGGCAGTAATGGGGTCGGATTTCAGGAGCTCGATGACTGTCCACCCGTCCATCCCCGGCATCATCACGTCCAGCGTGATCGCATCCGGCCGGAGCCTCTTCGCCGCCTCCACACCCTCCTGGCCCGAGCGCGCATACTCCACGCGATATCCGTCGCGCGAAAGAATCCGCCCCAGCAGATCCAGCGCCGACGAATCGTCGTCAATGCACAGCACCAGCCCCGAATAATCCGATCCTGCAGCCTGTGCCAACGCGGCGCTGACCTTGTCCGCCGTGTCCATCTCAGCGGACGGCTCAACCAGCGGATGAACCTCGGACGGCAGCACGATAGAGAAGGTAGTGCCCTGGCCCGGCGTGCTCGACACCGTAATGTCCCCGCCCATCATCCGGCAGAAATGGCGCGTAATCGCGAGCCCCAGCCCCGTGCCCCCGAACTTGCGCGTCGTAGACGCATCGGCCTGCTGAAACGCCTGGAACAACTTCGCCATTTGCGGACCGCTCATCCCGATTCCCGTGTCAACCACGTCGAACCGGAACCATCCATCCGGCGATCGCGTAGCCCGCAGCGTCACCGTCCCTTCCTTCGTAAACTTGCAGGCGTTGCTGAGCAGGTTGAACAGGCTCTGCCGCACCTTCGTCTGATCGGCATGCAGATTCCCGAGGTCGTTCTTCTCAAGGACAATCGTGTTGTTGTTCTTCTGAGCCAGCGGATGCGCTATGCCCATCACGTCGTCCAGCAGTGCATCCGCGCTGAACGTCTCCAGATACATATCCATCTTGCCGGCCTCGATCTTCGACAAATCGAGAATATCGCTGATCAATTCCAGTAAATGCCGGCCCGCGCCCTGGATCTTTTTCAAATCGGAGATGTACCCGTCCTGGCCCTCATCTTCGGCCATTTCCTGCAACATCTCGCTGTACCCGATAATCGCGTTCAGCGGCGTCCGCAGTTCGTGGCTCATGTTCGCAAGGAACGTGCTCTTGGCCTTGCTCGCCAGTTCCGCGGCTTCCTTCTCGCGTTCCAGGTTCTGAGACCGCCGTCGCTCTGTGGCATCCCGCATCGTCACCACAATTCCCGAAATCGCCGAATTATCCAGCAAATTGTTCGTCGTGGCCTCGATAATCCGTTCGCCGCCTTCCGCCAGCACATTCCGGAATTCCGTATGCAGCGACGCACCCCATTTGCGTGTGGTGGCGTCCAGCTTTCGTCGAACCTCTGCCACATCGTCCCCATGCACGACACTCAGCAGCGGCTTGCCAACAATCTGGTCCTCTCCAATTCCCAGCACCCGCCGTACAGACGGGCTGCAGTAGATTACCGTCCCGTCCTCCCGAATAATCGTAATGACATCGGAAGTGTTCTCAATCAGCGAACGAAAGTACAGCTCGCTCTGTCGAACGCGCTCCTCCGCGGCCTTCAAACTGGTTTCCCGGGCCAGCACCTCGGTAACCATGTGCCGAAACCCGCGAGCCAGCTCCCCCAGTTCGTCATTCCGCCGCGTGGCATCCGCAATATCGGCAACCGCGTGATACCCGCCCGCCGCAATCGCCGCCGTCGCCTGCGTCAAACTCGTTACCGGCCGTGTAACAACCCGGGCCACGGCATAAATAATGGCGACCATGATCAGCACCGACAGTCCCGCAATCGCCGCCGTACGCAGCGCCAGTTGCGTTACCGGCGCCAAAATAATCGATTCCGGCACCACCAGCGCCAGCTTCCAGCCCGTCAGCGTCGCCGTCGCCCAGTAAATCCGCGCCGGCTGCCCACCGGACCACAGTTGCCCAGAGCCCTCCTTCGCCACCGCGATCCGCCCCTCCGCCAGCTTCTCGAACCGCGTCCCACTCGAGCCCTTGTGCATCACCAGCGATTCCTGCGGGTGGCTCAGAATCACACCATTGCGATCCACCACCACCGCGTACTCGCCCGTTACCGTCTGGTTCGTCGCGGTGTCGGCAGCTTTGGACCGGAACTTCAAAAAGCCCGCAATCGCCCGCAGATAGTCCAGCGATAAATCCGCACCCGCGACTCCAATTAGTGCCTCCGAGTCGTCGTAAACCGGCCGAGTCACGCTCACCACCGGCGACTCGGACTCGCGGTCGAAGTACGCGTCAGACACATGCAGCCGGTGGTCGCGAACAGCCGCCTCGTACCACTCGGCCCTGGAGTCCTTCGTCTGGCCCTCAACGGCAACCGGGCTGCTCTCACGCGTCACCCATCTCAGAAAATCGGGCCGCCCCCGCTTTGCGTCAAACGCGATATACACGCCCTGTGCCTCTTCCGGCGGCACACCCTCCAGAACGTTGGCCAGAAATTTGTCAGTGCTCCCACCCTGCTCGCCGCGTATCGTCTGCTGCCGCGCCGCAATCGACCCCACCAGGACCGACACCCGGTCCACCAGCGAGTCCAGCGTCTGCGCCGTGTGCTGCACCTGTTTCAGCGCCTCGTTGTCGGCCTGCGCGATCAACGCGGAGCGACTGGTCGCGTAGCTGACGACAATCGTTGCCAGCAGCAGTGCCACAGTGGCAGGAACGATCGCCGCCAGAAGCTTGTGAGCCAGTGTTCGGGGAAGAAGCCGGGAGAGGAGCGGATGCATAGACATACTTCGGTGTCGGGAGATACGCTCGATAGTAACAAAGGATGCACCACTTGCGACTCAGTGATTTACCTGACTACTTTCAGGTACCTTCCTTAGGCATCAACGTGTTAACATTCGAGATCGAGTAAAACGACGAAGTACCACTGTGTCCACTTTGATTCGGCAATCAGTATGCAAACCGACACGCGCGCCCTTCAGTGCGGTATTTAGGCTTCTTTTGGTCTGCCTAACCCTGACGTCCGCCCTCGGAGCCGACGCCGACACCGACCGGCGCGTCCGCATTCCCGCGAATAAAGCCATGAAAGGCGTCACCTTCAAAGTGGCCCCCGAATACTCCGCCGTCGCCCGCCAGTTACGTGTCGCGGGCAGCGTGGAGGTCGATGTCTACATCGCCCCCACCGGCTCGGTCGAAAAGGTCAGCGTGGTCAGCGGTCAGTCCCTGCTCGCCAGCGGAGTCGTGAGCGCCCTGAAAAAGTGGAAATTCGGCACGCTCTTTGAGGGCGAAACAACACCCAGTCCCGCTGTTACACGACTTTCGTTCACGTTCGTCCCCTAACCCGACGCATCCTTTACAATATTGGCTCGGAGGTTCCGCTATGCGACTCGCCCTCACGGTCGCCATGTTGCTGAGCACGTTCTGCCTCGCCCACGCAGCCGACGATATTTTCGACGCGGCCAGGCGCGGCGACCTGGCGGCAGTCAAAGCTGCCCTCGATGCCGGCGCTCCCGTCGATGCAAAATGGCGTTACGATCAGACAGCGCTCTACATCGCCGCATTCCGCGGTCACGCGCCGGTCGTTCAACTGCTCCTCGAGCGAGGCGCCAGCCCCGACGCACGCGACACATTCTATAAAATGAGCGCTCTCGATGCGGCTGCCGGCAAGAATGCGGAGATTCTCGGCTTGCTCGTGGCAAAAGGAGCAAAAGGCGGCGAAACGCTGCTCCCCGACGCTGCCGCAAGTGGACGAAAGATCGTCGTCGAAACCCTCCTCGCAAACGGAAAATGGTCCCAAAACGTGCTCGACGAAACGCTCCTC
>JAWXCM010000404.1:0-12543 GCA_034408745.1 Bryobacteraceae bacterium | reverse complement strand
TTTGACACCCCCGTGCTACACTGCCCCCGGCTGAAAACCACAGCCCGGGCACTGAGGGAGGACCCGTAAAACAACGCGACGCCATGACGACAATCGAGACGAACGACACCAAAACACCGACCACCAAAAACACGGCCAAACCGAAACTAACCCCCGCGCAGCGAGCCGAAATCTCGCGCTGCAACGGCGCCAAATCCAAAGGGCCCGTCACGCCCGAAGGCAAAGCCCGCTCCGCCCAGAACGCCACAACCCACGGCATCTACACCCGCTCCCTCGTCCTCGGTATCGAGAGTGACGAGCTCTTCCTCCGCCTCACCGACGCCTACCTCCAGCAATTCCAGCCCGCCGGAGCCCATGAACTGGACCTCGTCATGGATATCGTCAACTGCCGCTGGCGCATGTCCCGGATCATCTGTATGGAAACCGCCGCCGTCGACCTCGAATTTGAACGGGTCACCGAAGACATCCGCGTCAGCCTCGCCTTCACCGGCCTCGACGGAACCGGAACTCGCTCCGGCTTCGCCCTCCTCGGCCGCAGCGAGGCCCGCCTCGCCCGGCTGATCCACCGCGCCACCGCCGAACTCGCGCGAGTTCAGAAAGCCCGCCACAACCAGCACCACCACACCCGTCCAGACGGGAACTCTGGCGCCGAGCCTCAACCTGCCGCCGCGGCCACTCCGCCCATCAGCTCCACCCGCGAGTCCTCCGGCAGCACCAACAGCAGTCCGGCGGAACCTCGCCAGCCAGCCTCCCAAACCAGCCCAACCCGCACTCCAGCCGCAATCCTGCGCCGCCACCCGGACCCGCAACTCGCTCCGTCAACCCACACACGCCACCGCCGCACCCGTAAAAAAGTGCAAAAACGAACCCAGCTCCACACCCGAGCGACCCGGCATCAAATCAGCCTCATATTAAGTAGAGCTAAACAAAGGAGTCGATGACTTTCAGTTAAACTTGACTTGATTTTAACCCTCTGGTACACTCGCTCCATCCAGGCGTGGCAGGCGCCCTTTACCAGGGGACCCGTCTTTCCACCATCAGTTGGACCCGATGTCCGTGTGCGATTGAGTTCCCGGCCCGCCAACCAGCGCCCACCCAGGCCGGCAAATACAACAAAACCAAAGCCGTTCCACGAGCGAACGAGAGCGCAGTCAACCAGGTAGAAGACCCGCCAGAAGCAACGGGAACGCGACTCGGCGGTAAATCGCCAGTCGCCAGAGGAATCGCCGGCAGCCGGCGGAATCCACAGTGGAGACGGTTAACAGGCAACATCTTCCCCCGGAGGGACCAGCAGTGACGATGGAAAACCACGACGTTTCGATGACTACCAAAAATGGCCTGCCTGTAGCGCAGGGCCTCTACAACCCGGCAAACGAACACGACGCCTGCGGCCTCGGCTTTCTTGTCAATATCGAAGGCGTCCCGTCTCACGATGTCATCACGCGCGGAATCCAGATCCTCGTAAACCTCACCCACCGCGGAGCCTGCGGCTGCGATCCCGAGACCGGCGACGGCGCCGGCATCCTCATCCAGATTCCCGACAAGTTCTTCCGCCGCGTTACGCCCGATCTCGGGTTTACCCTCCCGGACCCCGGCAAGTACGCCATAGGCATGGTGTTCCTGCCAGTCGAGCCCACCCCGCGCCTCCTCTGCGAAGGCATCTTCGAACGCATCGCCACCGAAGAAGGTCTGCAGGTCCTAGGTTGGCGCGACACCCCGGTCAACCGCGACGCAGTCGGCCGAATCGCCCGCGCCAGCCAGCCCTATATCGAGCAGATCTTCCTCGGCTGCCCCGCCGGCCTCGCCCAGGACGACTTCGAACGCCGCCTCTACATCGTGATGAAGCGCGTCGAAAATGAAGTCGCCGCTTCGCCCGACATCAAAGACCAGGACCGGTCATTCTTCTACATCCCGTCGCTCTCCTCGCGGACCATCATCTATAAGGGCCTCCTCCTCGCCCCTCAGATCGCGAACTTCTATACCGATCTGTCGGACCCCGACGCCATGAGCGCCCTCGCGCTCGTCCACCAGCGCTTCTCCACCAACACGTTCCCCACGTGGCAGCTCGCGCACCCCTTCCGCATGGTTTGTCACAACGGAGAAATCAACACCGTCCGCGGCAATACCAACTGGATGTACGCGCGCCAGTCCGTCATGCATGCGCCCCTCCTCGCCAAACGGCCGGAGGACATGAAACGCCTGTTCCCTGTCATCACTCCCAACGGCAGCGATTCAGCCGCTCTCGACAACGCCGTCCAGCTCCTCCGTATGTCCGGACGCGAACTGCCGCACGTCATGGCAATGCTCGTTCCCGAAGCCTGGGACGCCGATACCACCATGGCTGACGACAAGCGCGCCTTCTACGAATTCCACGCGTCCCTCATGGAGCCCTGGGACGGACCCGCCGCCGTCGCCTTCACCGATGGCCGCGTCATCGGCGCAACGCTCGACCGCAACGGCCTCCGCCCGGCCCGCTACCTCGTTACGCACGACAACCTGCTGATCATGGCGTCGGAAACCGGCGTCCTCCCCGTGCGCCCCGAAGACGTCAGGTACAAGGGCCGCCTCCAGCCCGGCCGCATGCTCCTCGTCGACCTCGAAGCCAAACGCATCGTCCCCGACGAAGAACTCAAAGCCAGCATGGCCTCCCGCCGTCCGTGGCGCGAGTGGATCACAGCCAATCAGATCTCGCTCGATCAGCTCCCCGCGCCCAGCCGCGTCCATGGAACCGACTACGAAACCGTGCTCCAGCGCCAGCGTGCCTTCGGATACACCGATGAGGACATCAAGTTCCTCATGCTGCCCATGGCCGCCACCGGCGAAGAAGCCATCGGAAGCATGGGCGTCGATACCCCCCTCGCCTGTCTCAGCGAGAAGCCGCAGCCCCTGTTCAATTACTTCAAGCAGCTCTTCGCCCAGGTCACCAATCCGCCCATCGACCCCATCCGCGAAGACCTGGTCATGTCGCTCACCAGCTACATTGGCACCGAGCGCAACATCCTCGATGAAACGCCGCTCCACTGCCACACGCTGAAACTGAAGCACCCCATCCTCACCAACTGGCACCTTGAGCAACTGCGCCGCGTATCTCAGGGAGACTTCCTCGCCTACACGCTGCCAACGTTGTTTGAAGCCGGATCCGGCGCCGAAGGCCTCCAGCGCGCCCTCGCCAGCCTGTGCAAACGAGCCTCATGGGCCATCAAGAGCGGTTACTCGCTCCTCATCCTCTCCGACCGTGGCGTCGACGAAGAGTCCGTGCCCATCCCCAGCCTGCTGGCTCTCACCGCCGTCCACAACCACCTCATCCGCGAAGGCACGCGCACCGGCGTCGCACTCGTCATTGAGTCCGGCGAGCCCCGCGAAGTCCAGCACTTCAGCCTGCTCATCGGATACGGCGCCAGCGCCATTAACCCCTACCTCGCCATTGAGACCATTGAGGATCTCGCAGGGCGCGGCCGCCTCCCTCAGGGCGTTACTTTTGAAAAAGCGCTCGCCAATTACAAAAAATCCATCGGAAAAGGCCTGCTTAAGGTCTTCTCGAAAATGGGTATTTCCACCCTCCAGAGCTACCGTGGAGCCCAGATTTTTGAAGCAATTGGTCTGAATAAAGAAATCGTCGACAAGTATTTCTCCGGAACTCCTTCGCGTGTCGAAGGCGTCGGCCTCGACGTTCTGGCCCGCGAAGCGGAAATGAAGCACGGCCACGGCTTCCGGCCCCTTACCGAATCGGAAACCGAACTCGCCGTCGGCGGATCGTACGCCTATCGCGTCCGTGGCGAACATCACATGCTCAATCCAAAGAGCATCCAGCAGTTGCAGCACGCCGTCAACGGCAATAACTTCGCCACCTTCCGCCAGTTCAGCGACACCATCAACAATCAGGCCGAGCAGCTCTGCACGCTCCGCGGCCTCATGCGCTTTAAAACAAACGCGGAGCCCGTACCCATCGAAGAGGTGGAGTCCGCGGTCGATATCGTCAAACGCTTCGCGACTGGCGCTATGTCCTACGGGTCCATCTCGAAGGAAGCGCACGAAACCCTCGCCATCGCCATGAACACCATCGGCGGCCGGTCCAATACCGGAGAGGGCGGGGAAGACGAGGAGCGTTTCCTCGACAATCGCCGCAGCAGCGTCAAGCAGGTGGCATCCGGACGCTTCGGCGTCACGGCCCATTACCTGGTGAATGCCGATGAGCTCCAGATCAAGGTCGCTCAGGGCGCCAAGCCCGGTGAAGGCGGCCAGCTCCCCGGTCACAAGATCGATGAGAACATCGCCCGAACCCGGCACTCTGTCCCCGGCGTCGGCCTCATCTCGCCACCGCCCCACCACGACATCTACTCCATCGAAGATCTCGCGCAGCTCATCTACGATCTGAAGAACATCAACCCCAGGGCGCGCATCTCCGTCAAACTTGTGGCCGAGGTCGGTGTCGGAACCGTCGCCGCGGGCGTCGCCAAAGCTCACGCCGACGTCGTCCTCATCAGCGGCTATGACGGCGGAACGGGCGCCTCGCCCCTTACTTCGCTGAAGCACGCCGGCATCCCGTGGGAACTCGGTCTCGCCGAAACCCAGCAGGTTCTCGTCATGAACGACCTGCGCAGCCGCATCCGCGTCCAGACCGACGGCAAACTCCAGACCGGCCGCGACGTCGCCATCGCCGCGCTCCTCGGAGCCGAAGAGTTCGGCTTCTCCACGGCGCCCCTCATCGCACTCGGCTGCATCATGATGCGCAAGTGCCACCTCAACACCTGCCCCGTGGGTATCGCTACGCAGGACCCTGTCCTGCGCGCGAAATTCACCGGTACGCCGGAAAATGTCATCAATTTCTTCTTCTTCGTCGCCGAAGAAGTCCGCGAGATCATGGCCCAGCTCGGCTTCCGCAAGTTCGACGATATGGTCGGTCGCGTCGACCGCCTCGAAATGAACGCAGCCGTCGACCACTGGAAAGCCAAAGGCCTCGACTTCTCGCAGATCCTCTACAACCCCCGTATGCCCTCGCGAGTCAGCCGCCGCTGCACCATCTCGCAGGAGCACGGCATTGAGCAGTCGCTCGATTACCACCTCATCAGCCACGCCCAGGAAGCTCTCGAGGGGCAGCACCCCATCGAGTTCCGCATGCCCATCCGCAATATCCACCGCACCGTCGGTGGCATGCTCTCCGGTGAAGTGGCGCGCCGCTGGGGCTCCAAAGGACTCCCGGAAAACACCATCCGCTTCCACTTCTCCGGCTCGGCCGGACAGAGCTTCGGTGCTTTCCTCGCATCTGGCATCACGCTAACCCTCGAAGGCGATGCCAACGATTACGTGGGTAAGGGACTCTCCGGTGGACGCATCATCGTCTTCCCGCCGAAGCAGTCCACCTTCCTGCCCGAAGAGAACATCCTCATCGGCAACGTGGTCCTCTACGGCGCCACTTCAGGCGAGGCATTCTTCAATGGAATGGCAGGTGAGCGATTCGCCGTCCGCAACTCCGGCGCCACCGCCGTTGTCGAAGGTGTCGGCGACCATGGTTGCGAGTACATGACCAACGGCCTCGTCGTGGTCCTCGGCAAAACCGGAAAGAACTTCGCCGCCGGTATGTCCGGAGGTATCGCCTACGTCCTCGACGAGTCCGGTGACTTCGTAGCCAACCGCGTCAACCGCGCCGGCGTAGACATCGACCCGCTCTCTGAGTCCGACATCAACCCCCTCTGGACTCTCATCAGTCGCCACGTAGAATTCACAGGCAGTCCCCACGGCAAATGGATTCTGGAAAACTGGGAAGAAATGCGACCCAAATTCGTAAAGATTTTCCCCCACGAATTCAAACGAGTAAGGGGGGCAGGCGCCCACGCCTGCAGCGGGTCCCCAGACCCGCTTCCCACCGGCACCGCGCAGCCACAGGAGGCCCGCTAATGGGCAAAGTAACAGGCTTTCTGGAATACACCCGCGAACTCCCCCAGCGCCGCCCCGTAGCCGAGCGCATCAACGACTGGTTCGAAATCTACCAGCCTTTCGCCCCCGAAAATGTGCAAACTCAGGGAGCCCGCTGCATGGACTGCGGCGTCCCCTTCTGTCACACCGGCTGCCCGCTCAACAACATCATTCCCGACTGGAATGACTTCGTGTATCGCGATCGCTGGCATGACGCCATCCGCACTCTGCACGCCACTAACAATTTCCCGGAATTCACCGGCCGCATCTGCCCCGCGCCCTGCGAAGCATCCTGCGTGCTCGGTATCAATGAGCCGGCCGTGGCCATCAAGCTGATCGAGAAAACCATCATCGATTACGCCTGGGACAAGGGCTGGATTCACCCCGAGCCCCCCGCCCGCCGCACCGGTAAACGCATCGCCGTCGTCGGCTCCGGACCCGCCGGTATGGCAGCCGCCCAGCAGCTTGCCCGGGCCGGACACGCAGTCACTCTGTTTGAAAAGTGGGACCGCATCGGAGGCCTCCTCCGCTATGGCATCCCCGACTTCAAAATGGAGAAGCATCTCATTGACCGGCGTGTCGCCCAGATGGAAGCCGAAGGCGTCCAGTTCGTCACCAGCGCGCACGTGGGCGTCAACTACCCGGTCTCAGACCTCCACGCCAACTTCGACGCTATCCTGCTGACCGGTGGCGCCGAGGCCCCCCGCAACCTCAACGTTCCGGGCCGCGAACTCAGGGGCATCCATTACGCCATGGAATTCCTCCCGCAGCAGAACCGCAAGGTTGCCGGAGATCAGGTCGACAGCCAGATCCTCGCCACCGGCAAGCACGTCATCATCATCGGTGGCGGCGACACTGGAGCAGACTGCCTCGGCACCTCGCACCGCCAGAAGGCCGCATCGGTCACACAGTTCGAAATCATGCCCATGCCCCCGGCAGACCGCTCTCCCTCAACGCCCTGGCCCCTCTGGCCCCTCCAGCTGCGGCACGAAAGCTCCCACGAAGAAGGCGGACAGCGCGAATGGGCCGTCAACACAACGTCTTTTAGCGGCGATGCAGCCGGAAATGTGAAGAAATTGCACGCCGTTCGCGTCGGACCACCCCCGAAATTCGAACTCGTTCCCAACTCCGATTTCACACTGGACGCCGACCTCGTGCTGCTCGCCATGGGTTTCACCGGTCCCATAAAGGAAGGACTCGTCGAACAACTCGGCTGCAAATTGGACTTGCGCGGGAACGTCGCGACGGATGATAATTACTCCACATCGGTGCCCGGCGTTTACGCCGCCGGAGACTTACGTCGCGGACAGTCTCTGGTTGTGTGGGCGATCGCCGAAGGTCGAAAGGCTGCAAGAGCTGTCGATCTCCATCTGATGGGCGCGACAAAGCTTCCGAACTGACCAGCCTGAGAGGAGGCTCTTCGTCAGGGCGGGTCCCCGAAAGGGTGACCCGCCTTATTTTTTGATCAGATTCACCATCGCCACCCCAGTCGCCAGACCCGCGGCGAATAATGAAAGGGCGTCCACCGCACGGATCTGCTGCAGTCGTCCACGGCCATACATCGTGCTCAGCAAAAACACCGCAAGTATCAGCGGCATCACCAGACGGACTCTTTGGCGTCGTTCCACTTTTACAGCGTACGCGATTCTCGCTGTAACGGTCTACATTTCCGTTTACATATGCCGCGAGGCCTTCCTTACTCCGTCCACCGGCCACTGGCAGTCGATGCACGGCGAGTGGTTCGGCATCGCCCGCGCCGCCGGACCACTCGGATGGATGTTGCCTCACTGGTACCGCTTCCAGGGTGCCGGAGGGCCGCTCGAATATATATATGCGCCGCTGCTTCCGTGGCTGTTAACCCTCGGTGAGCCCGCGCGGGTTTTCAACGCCCTGACCGGCCTCGTGTACGCAGCCGGTCCAGCCGTGGTTTTCCTGACCGTCTGGCGCCTCCTGCGCCAGCCATGGGCCGCCCTGATCGCAGCGCTGGTTGCAGCACTTGGTTACATGCTCCTCAGCCCGACCGAGCTATTCATGCCAGACAGCGGGCTCTGGAAGCCAGTAATGTTGTTCTCCGCCCGGCGCTTCTACCTCTTATGGGACTGGGATGAGCTGCCTCACATGCTCGCCCTCACCCTGTCGCCGGTTCTGGCTCTGCTGTTACTGCGAGCCCGAACGCGCGCAGCCGTCGCCTGCGCCGCGGTGATGATGGCGGTCAGCATGTTCGGCGTGGTGCTGGCCTGCTTCACCGCCGCAACCGTGGCACTGGGCTCAGGAGGGCAACTGGAAGCGCAACGCCGCCGTGCCCGTCCTCGCCTGGCTTCTTTTCAGTCCGTGGATACCGCCGAGCCTGCTCTGGACCATCCGAGCCAACAGCAGCCTGAACGCGGAGGTGCCACCCGAGGCCAGGCCGCTCCTCGCTTTCGGAGCCATAGCCCTTGCCCTGGCTCTGACCTGGCTGGCCACCCGGCGCCTCGACCCGGCCCCGCGCTGGATCCTGCTGTTCGCCTGTCCGCTGATTCTGACCCCGGTGCTCTTCCAGCACCAGAAGCTCTGGTTCATCCCGCAGCCGGGCCGCTACAAAATGGAAGCCGAGTTCGTCATCGCCCTGCTTATCGGCCTCGCTCTGCACGCGATATACAGGCGAGCCCCGGTCTGGTTCAGCGTAGCGCTGACACTGCCTGTCGCCTGGGTTCTGGCGAATCAGGTAGTGCCGCACCGCCGCTTCGCCAAAGCGGTGCTGAAGCCGGTTCCGGCCGAGACCAGCATTGAGGCGCGGTCCGCCCGGTGGATCGAAGCGAACCTGCCTGGCCAGCGCGTCATGTTGTCTGGCTCGATGGCGCAGTGGGCCAACGCGTTTGCGGACGTCGATCAGCTCGGGGGCTTCTCCTACCCGACCACGCCGAATCCGGCGCAGCAGATGGCAGTCAATGAGCAGCACTGGGGGCGCGAGCCGGGTCCGTCCCTCGAATGGCTGAGGCGCTTTGGAGTTACCGCCGTCGCGGTCCCCGGGCCGAAGAGCCCGGAGTTCTGGAAGCCCTACCAGAACCCGGGTAAGTACGAGGGCGTCTTGAGTGTCTTATGGCGCGAGGACGACACCACGATCTATGCCGTCCCGGGGCCGCCGAGCCCGCTCAAGTGGCGCAACAGCGATCGCGCCTCGTTCACCGGCAGCGGGTCGGTGGATGTGGGCATCAACGCGATGCCCGGATGGCACACGTCGAGAGGCGTGATCCGGAAGAACGAGTTCGGCCTGATGCAAATCGACACGGGTTGTGCGCAGCCCTGTACGGTCGAGCTGACATACGCAGGCTCGATGGAAGCATGGCTGCTGCGTCTGGTCAGTCTGAGCGCCCTGGTGCTCCTGGTGAGACGGCGATGGTGAGGAGGGGCCGCTTCGCGCCGTCGCCGACCGGGAAGCTCCACTTCGGTTCGATGGTCTCTGCCGCAGCGAGCTATCTGGATGCCCGGGCAGCCAGCGGCGAATGGCTGGTCCGGATGGAGGATGTGGACACGCCCCGCTGCATATCAGGCGCGGCGGACCAAATCCTGCGGACGCTCGAGGGCTTCGGCCTCCACTGGGATGGTCCGGTGGTGTACCAAAGCCGGCGGACCGAGCTGTACCGCGCCGCCCTCGACCGGCTCATTGCGGAGGGCAAGGCCTACGGCTGCGGCTGTTCGAGGGTTCCTGGACGCTACCCGGGAACGTGCCGTGGCGGCGCCGCGGCGCCGAGGGCCTGGCGAGTGCTTACCGCCGGCAGCGATGTCGAGGAGGACGTCGGAGATTTCGTGGTGCTGAGGGCTGACGGCCTGTTCGCCTATCAGCTCGCCGTCGTCGTCGACGACGCGCTGCAGGGCATCACCGACGTGGTGCGCGGAGGCGACTTACTCGATTCGACGCCGCGCCAGATCTGGCTCCAGCGTCTGCTCGGCTATCCCACGCCGCGCTATCTGCATACACCCGTCGCGGTGAACGCAGAGGGACAAAAGCTGAGTAAGCAGACCCTCGCCCCGGCCGTCGATCCGGGTCAGTGGCGGACGGTGTTACCGGACGCACTGCGCTTCCTCGGGCAGCCCGTACCTGAGACGGACAGCCTCACGAGATTCTGGTCGCAGGCCGTCGCGAACTGGGATCCGGAAGGAATGCCGTCAGCAGCCCGATAGCGGGCAGCCACGCGCAGACCTGATACACGTACGTAATGCTCGTCTGGTCCGCGAGTTTCCCAAGCACCGCTGCGCCAAGCCCGCCCATGCCGAACGCGAAGCCGAAGAACAGGCCGGATATCATGCCGACATTGCCCGGCAGTAACTCCTGGGCGTAGACCAGAATCGCCGAGAACGCCGACGCCAGCACCAGCCCGATGATCACGCTGAGCACGCCGGTCCAGAACAGGTTCGCCAGCGGCAGCAGCAGACTGAACGGCAGTACGCCGAGGATCGATACCCAGATCACGTACTTCCGGCCAACGCGGTCTCCAACCAGGCCGCCAATGATGGTGCCCGCGGCCACGGCGGCGAGGAACACGAACAGCATCACCTGCGCCTGCTGCACGCCGAGACCGAACTTGGCGATGAGATAGAACGTGTAGTAAGTAACCAGGCTCGAGAGATAGAAGTACTTACTAAATATGAGGAGCATGAGAATGCCAAGAGCGAGTAACACCTTCGCGCGCGGAAGCGCGTGTCCGGCGCTTCGTGCGCCGGCCGACTTAGGCGCGCCCATGCGCTGCCGGTACCAGAAGCCGATACGCGTCAGCACCGCAATACCGGTGAGTGCCGCCATCGAAAACCACGCCACGCTGCCCTGACCGCGAGGCATCACAATGAACGCAGCCATTAGCGGGCCGGTCGCCGAACCCGCATTGCCGCCGACCTGGAACAGCGACTGTGCCAGCCCGTGCTGCCCGCCGGAGGCCTGGCGTGCAATTCGCGAAGCCTCGGGATGGAAGATCGCCGAGCCAAGTCCCAGCACCGCGACGGACATCAGAATCAGCGCGAAGGAGGAAGCCGCCGATAACAGCGAGATTCCCGTGAGTGTACAGAACATACCGAACGCCAGCGACCACGGCTGCGGATAACGGTCGGTGTAATAGCCGACAAACGGCTGGAGCAGGGATGCAACAACCTGCCCTGTGAGCGTAATGAGTCCGATTTGCCCGAAATCAAGATGATAAGAGGTCTTAAATACCGGATAAAGCGCCGGAACAACCGACTGGAGCATGTCATTTAGAAAATGACAGAAGCTGATCGCGGCCAGTACGCGAAACGCAGTGCGGTCAGGCATCTGTCCAGTGTAAGATACCGCTTAATGCCCGGACCCTTGTTACTCAGCCGACGTGGTTTACTGGCCGCCGCGCTCGCCCGGCATACGATCCGCAAGCTGACCACGCGGAAGCACAGCATCGGCAACCGCGACTACCTGTTTGTCGAGATCGAAACCGACGCCGGCATCACAGGTATTGGCGAAGGCTCTATGTTGGGCCGGGTGGAGATTGTAGAGCAGGCTGTCAAGTGGTTCACACCCTACCTGATGGGTAAAGACCCTGGCGGTATCGACGATCACTGGACGCGGGCCTACTACCAGTTCTCGCGTTACCGCGACGGCACCGTCCTGATGACCGCCCTCGCGGCGGTCGATCTTGCATTGTGGGACATTGAGGGCAAACGCCTCGGGCTGCCTGTCTGGCGGCTGACCGGAGCAGGCGAAGCGCGGCCGATGCGCGCCTATTACAGCCACTGGAGCCAGGACCTGACGCCACGAACCCCGGATCGCCTCGCCGAACTGGCCGCAAAGACGAGGGCCGAGGGTTGGGGTTGCGTGAAGTGGGTATTGCCGAAGGGTGGCTCGGAAGCCGAGCGTCTGCAGCGGCTTACTGCCGAGGTCGCCGCGGTCCGCAGGGGCGGTGGCCCGGAACTGGAGATCGGCCTCGAGATGTGGGAAACGTTCAGCAAACGCTCTGCCCTGGAGTTCGCGCGGGCCGTCGCGCCCTACCGGCCGCTGTTTATCGAGGAACCGACGTGGCGCGAAATGCCGGAAGCGCTGGGCGAAATCGCCGCGCAAAGCCCCGTGCCGCTGGCGGGCGGGGAAGGGCTGACGTCGCGGTATGAATTCAAACGGCTGCTCGACTGTAAGGGAGCGCAGATTATTCAGCCCGATGTAATTCACTGCGGTGGAATTACGGAAATTCGCCGCATTGCGACAATGGCGGAGGTGTATGGTGCGGAGGTTTCGCCGCACATGTATTACGGGCCGGTGGCGCATGTGGCATCGCTGCATTCCATGGCGTCGATCCGCAATTTCTTAATGCAGGAATGGGATATGGGAATGGAATCGCGATTTGTGGAGGTGTGCAGAGGCACATTCCCGCGAGTGGCGAAAGGACACGTTACTCTGGCCGACCGCCCGGGTTTAGGAATAGAAATGGACTGGGCCGAAATGGACCGGCGATACCCGTATAAGGCCCAGAGCCTGCGACCGCCCGGAGGGCGCTAAACACGAAAGGGCGCCCCTGCAGGGGCACCCTTTGTAAAGGAAGAAATCAGCTACCAGCGGGGCTCGCGGCGTGGACCGCGTCCACCTCCGCCACCGCCGTTGCCACCACGTCCACCGCCGCCGCCGGGACGGCCCCCGCC
>JAWXCM010000403.1:0-9500 GCA_034408745.1 Bryobacteraceae bacterium | reverse complement strand
GTCTGATTCTGAGCGCGGCCTTTCGGTTTTTCCTCAAAGGAAAGATCCTGGGCGACACACTCCGACTTGCTCAGGCTACCGGGTAACTGCCGTTTCTAGGTTGAACGTGGTTTTGATCTCGAACTCGATGCTGTGCTCCTGCCATTGCCCGGTCAGCGGAATCCGGGCTTCTTGGGAAACCACGCGCCAGCCGTCGCCCAGCTCAAACTCGACGGATTGGCCGGGCGTGCCCCGCACGCTGAAGACGAAGCGGTAGCGGCCGGGGTCGAGCTTGCCGCCATTGCCGAAGTTGTAGCTCAGGCTGGAGGCATCGCCGAAATCACCCGTCACGCGGATGGCGCGGCTGGTGCCGGGGCCGTCAGCGAGAATCTGCTTCTCCAGTCCGTCGGCCGCCGGATTCAGGATCCAGTAACGCCAGGGATTGATGAGTTCGGTGTTCCGGTCAGGAGTCCACGGCGTCACGGCTTTCACCTGAGGCACGGGCGGAGCCTTCACCGCCCGCAGCGTCTCGGGCACTTTGTAATAGAGGCTGTCATCAAAGGCGGGGCTGTCGAAGGCCACATTCTTCAACGCAGCGTCCTTAGGCGCCTTGCCGATGCCGATGAAGCCCAGAGGATGCCAGCCGCCGCGGAAGTAGTTCCCGATGGCAAACCGCGCGCTCGGCATCATGCCGCCCTGACGATCCAGAATGGCGACGGCGAGGAGGTACTGGCCCGGTTTGATGTCCCGCGGCAGCGTGGCGCGACCTTCATTTTGATTCGCCACGGCGGGGCTGCGATACGCGAACCCCGCGCTGTCCCAATCCTCGCCCGGCAGCCATTTGCGGATGTCCACACCCGCCAGAGGTGCGGACCAGACCGGCTTTTTGGTCGCGGGATCGAGCAGCCCGACGGCCACGGGCCAGTCGAGGTAAAAGGGGGAGCTGCCGGTGTTACGCACGGTCAGCTTCACGTTGAGTTCTTTTCCGGGCGGCGCGGCCAGCGGATAGCTGGCGGAATCCAGTACGAAGCGGTAGCCGAAGGCCTTTTGAAGCTCGGCGGCACCGGCCAGCACCTCGCGGTCGGAGTCGTTATAGTTATTGATCCAGCCGAGGTAGCTCGCGTGGTAGCGGCGGATCTTGTCCATCATGTAGCGGCGGTAGGCCGGCACCGTCATCGTCTCATCGGGCGTGCGTCCGAAGGTCTCCTTTGGCTTCGCGCTCTCTCGCTGCTGCTGCCAGTTGTATTCCACCTCGCCTTCGATGGGGGCGCGTTTCCAGGTATCGCGATACACATTTGTGGCCTGCCATGGGAACTGATCCCTGGGGCCCCCGGGCGGCTCGCGGCTGATGTTGGCGAAAGTGTCGTAGTAAATTCCGAATCCGGCCTGCATGAATTCCGCGTTATTATGCCGGACGAGCACGGGTTTATGCTTGAATGCCTTCTGAAACGCTTCCGCGAGCAGGCGGCGCTGCCCGGCGGTGGGCGCGGGATTGTGATGCTCGCCCCAGTATCCAATCAGGCCCATTTGCACGGCGAAGATGCGCGGATCCTCGTCCCAGGCCTTCCCCAGCTTCTCCACCAGCCGCAGCAGCCTTTCCTGAAAAGCCGGGCTGTCGTAGTCGAAGGTGTGTAAGTCGGCGGGCCAGTACTGCTTTCCGGAAGACCCGTTCCAGTCGAGATACACGCGCGGCACGAGTTTGACATTCAGATCCTCAAACCGCTTGCCCTCAATGCCGGTGATCTTGTTGGTATGAGCGATGATGCGCTCCACGGAGTCATCCGCGCAGACCTCGATGTCGTTCCACTTGATGTATTGGCGCTTCAGGAGCCCGTAGCCGTCTTTCTTGTATTCGCGGAAGCCTTTCAGCGGATTGTTGATCGCGCCATGGAACTCGGGCGGGGTGACCGTGACCCAGCCATTTTGAACCGATATCCCGACTGATGTCGACTGCTGCCCGTCATCAGACAAAACGCGTTCCACAGCGAAAAGCGCGCAAAACAGCAGAGCGAAAATGGAAAGGGATCTTGTTTTCATGGGATAAAGTCGCAATTACCCGGTGGCATTCCGGTTAAGTTCATCAGAATGCCGCACAAATAGCGTACCCTCAGTCCAGGCAGATCATCCCCGGCGAACGACGAAGTACGGCTGGTTGGCCAGATCCGGCTCGAATCCGGGATAGAGCCAGGCGTGGCCGGCACCGTCTCGCAACTCGAAATAGTAAAGCAGCGGGTAGGCCGAATCCGTGAAGCCGGCGGGAATTATATACCGCCACGACTGCTCCTCTTGCCGCATTTCCGCCATCTGGTAGGCCTCCGCCTGTTTCACGTGCCGGTAGTGAAGCCGCACGGTCCCGATGCGCTGGCTCGTTGACGTCAGGCTGACCTCCAGTGGGCGCCGCGTGTCGAACGCCGTTGGAGGACGGTGTTCACACTCCGGGCGAACGGGGCGCTGCTCGAGCCAGGCCGGAGCCGCTGTTGCCGCGGAACCAGCCACGCTTTCTCCGGACTTCTCTTTGAGGAGCCGTTCCATGTAAGCCAGATCCTTGTCAATCGCGGGAAGACGGTCCTCCCAGTGGCCGCGCCGGTGCGGAAGCGAGCCGAAGCCGAGATCCCTCACGTAAACGCCACGGGTCCGCTGCACGATGCCGTTCCAGGCCTCGCGCGCCAGGCGGTAGAAGTAGACGGCCTGCTTCAAGTCCGCTGTCTCTCCCTTCCGCTCGTAGAAGGTGTACGCGACGCCTGCGCGGAGTTTGTTGGCGAAGAAGATGCCCAGCCCGTTCTGGACCGCGATGTCGATTTCCACCCGGCGGAAGGCGGGTGCCTTACCGTCTCTCACCAGGGCGCGGGCTTCGGCAAGATGTTCCGCCGATCGCCGCGCGGAACTCTCCAGCCATTGCGCAACCTCAACCGGGGAGTAGCGTCCGCCGGGGCTTTGCCGAATCCACTCATCGACGAACTCGTGGATGGCTGAGAACATGGCTGGGTCAAGCGGACTGACACGGCCAAACACCTTCGGCGCGGGGGTGTCGCCATAGGGATGGGGAAGCGACTTGTCCGCGATTGGCATGTTGGTATACATCTCCGGCCAGTAAGTCATGGCGGAGGCCGAAGGAAGATGCGCGGACGTGATCAGCGGCAGAATGCGGCTGGCTTGTCCGAGCGAAATCTCGACAGGCTTTGCGGCGGGACCGAATTCCGTCCGCAAATAGCGGCGGCAGGACTCCGGACTGCAATCCGGGTCGTACAGGTGCCGTCCCCAGATTCGATAGGTATAGAGATACTTGCGCCAACTGCCGCCTGCGGGCGCGAGCGATTCGTCCGCGTAGATGCGCCGCTCGGGAGAGGCGCCGGACCCCTGCCGTCCCTTGAACGACAGCGGCTCGCACACCTAGAACACAATTCTCGCCTGAATCTGGATGAAGCGGTTGGTGGCCGACGTCTGGGACGTGATCTGCCCGAACGTCTGGTTGAACGGATCCAGCGTGGGACCCGCCATCTGCGAGCGGTTGGCCAGATTCAGCGCATCCAGCCGAAGCTGCAGGGACATCCCCTCACGAAGCTGGATGTTCTTCTGCAGATTGGCATTCCACTGGTTCGTCATGTCGGCGCGGAGGCCGTCAATGCGGGTGGGGAAGACGCGCCGGTGGAACGCCGCCGGCCCACGGGCCGCATTGCGCTCAAAATCCGCCGTGTTGAACCAGCGGTCAAAGGTCCGCTCCCCCGTGTTGATGTTGTTGACGTCGTTGCCGTGGTAGAACTGGTTGCCGAACGTCAGCAGGGGACCCGGCTGATACTCGTAAGTGGCTGCGATCTGCCATCCACCGGCCACACGGTCCACCCAGCCGTTGGTCGCCCAGCGGCGTCCCTTGCCGAAGGGAAGTTCATAGATGCCGGTCGCGGTAAGGCGGTGGGGACGGCCGTCGTTGGTGGGCCTCCAGGAGGGCGTCGCGTCGAACTCATTCAGGTAGATATCGCGGTCCCGAATGTACATGCCGGTGTAGCCGAGGTTCAGATTCCAGCCTTTGGAGAACCGCTTGTCCAGCGCGAACTGAAACTCATGGGTGCGCACCGCTCCATCGGGGGCACGGCTGACGTTCAGCCCGCCGCCCAGATTCGGGTAAGGCCGCAGCAACTGAGACCGCTGGATAATGCCGGCGGTGAAGAATCCGATGGAATTCATGTCATTAAACACCATCGGATTTGAGGAACGCAAGTCAGTAAAGTTGTTAATGTTGAACGGATTGGTGACGTTCGCCAGAAGGAACGTGGCGTTATTGTCATTGCGCTGGGTGCCGCTGGACCAGTATCGCTCCGGCAGAGCGTTCTGCGGGCGATCCATGTACACCCGGCCCGACGATGATCCGGCGTAGGCGGCGTCAATCACCCACGACGTGCCGAACTGGCGCTGTACGCCGAACCTCCACCGCTGCTGGCGGGCGCGGCGGATGTCGTCGCCATTGAAGGTAAATCCGCGCCCCTGCACAGCCATCAGGCCCAGAGCGTTGCGGGTAGGCACATCGAACCGCGTGCCATCGGCGCGGATCGGGAAGGGATCGGCGGCAGGGGGAACGCCTCCGGCTGGATTCCCCACCAGCCACGTGCTCCCGAAATCATTGGTGATATTCGCGCTCGTGGTGCGGCTGAAGTTGGTCTGGGAGAGACCCTCGTTCAGCGCGTTCAGCGTGTCGAAGTACATGCCGTAGCCCGCGCGGAGAACGGTCTTCGAATCCAGTTGATACGCCACCGCGATCCGGGGCATGAACATCAGTTCGCCCGGCCAGATCTGTCGCGGACGACTCTGCGAGTTCACGTAGCGAGACCCGCCACGAACCTGGAATGCCGCGGGCGCAACTTCGGGGATCGGGTTGCGGGCGTAGGCCGCCTGGGCAGCCGCCGTGATTGGCAGGGTGGCGTTACGGTCAAGATCGCCGATCGCCCGGTTGAAGCGTTCCGTCGGCCCGCCTTCATACTCCAGCCGCACGCCGTAGTTCAGCGTCAGCTTCTGTGTCACTCGCCACGAATCCTGAATGAATGAGCCGTACCACGGATTGTGCATCGCGAAGCTGTCGTTGTATGCAATGGTCGCGCTGTTGGGGAAGCCCATCAGAAACGCCGCCATTGAGTGGCCAAGGTTCGACGATGGCGTCAGCGTGTCGCTGTTGCGCCGCGTGAAATTCGTGCCGAAGTTGAAGTTGCCTGACGTGTTGCCGCCTCCGCCGCCGGTCCGGAAGTGCTGCCGCCCGTCGACGCCGGCGCGAATCGAGTGTTTGCCTCGGATGTGCGTCACTTCGGCCTTCGTGGTAAAGATGCGGGCTGTGGTGTAGACCGGCACCCCGCCACGGCCAATGGTCTGGTACGCGTCGTTGAAGTTCACCGAAGGCAGGATGTTCTGGCTGCCCGCGAAGGTATCCATGTACTGCGGCAGGCCCACGCTGGTTGGCTTGAACTGATACGGCACGGTGATCCGGTCGCCCTCCCGGAACTGGTTAATGCCGCCGGAGAAGTTCAGGATGGTGTTCGCCGCGGGCGTCCACACGTAGTCCACCGATGCGCCTTTGTTGTTGCGGTTCAGACCGTTGGTGTGCAGACCGCGGGCGGATTCATACGTCCAGTCGCCCCGGTCTTCGCGGAAGTCGTTCCAGCTCCAGCGGCCGAACACGCGGTGCCTGTCGCTGATGTTGTAATCCACACGGTTCGTGTAAGCCCAGTAATCCCAGTTGTAGGGAGTGCCCACCGCCAGGTAGTTGTTGCGGCTTTCCGGATTCGCGTTGTCGTTATTCGCATTTGGCAGCAGTCTCAGATAGGCCGCCGCCATCGGGTTCTGAATGCGGTTGCGCGGGACGATGTTGCCGGCGAAGGGGTCGCGGATAAACTGACCCGCGCGCGCCGGGTCCGGACGCACCGACAGTGGATCGTGCAACTGAAACTGGACCGGGTTATTGGGAACCGTCAGCAACTGGCTGAAGTCGCCGTTGCGCTGCGCCGAGGTGGGAATGGTGCGGTTGATGCTGCTGGCATCCTCCGTCTTCACGTCCTTGAACGCGTTGTAGCTGAAGAAGAAGAACAGCTTGTTCTTACCGTTAAACAGTTTCGGAATCACCACCGGACCGCCGAACGTCGCCGCCCAGTTGTTGGAACGCCCGGTTGGCTGCCGATCCTGCCCTCGCAGTTCGTTGGCGCGAGCCGTATTGCCTGCTGCCAGCGCTTCATTAATCCGCCGGAAGTACAGTTGCTTGACGAAGAACGGAGTGCCGTTCCACCGGCGCTGCCAGTGCTGCCACGTCGCCGTGCCATGGGCGCTGTTGCTGCCGGACTTGCTGGTCATACTGATCACCGCGCCCGTCGTCTGGCCCACCGACGCGTCGAAATTCGACGTCTCCAGCCGGAACTCCGCCACCGTGTCCGAATACGGCAGCATGGCCGCCCGCCGGTTTGAGCCCTGATTCGGAACGCCGTCCATCATCCACATGTTGCCGCCCACGTTCCCAGAGGTGCCGTAATCGCTGCCACCGGCGATCGAGTGCAGTCCCAGCTCATTGTTCACCCCACCGGTCTGCATGCCGGCCGACTGGCGCAGCAGAAGCATCACGCTGTTGCCCATCACCGGCAGGTCCATCACCGTGCGATTGTCCATTACGCGGCCCGAGGAGACCGCGTTGGTCTCCAGCAACGGAGCTTCCGCGGTAACCGAGATGGTCTCCGTCATCTGGCCCATTTCCAGCTTGTGATCGATCTCCACGCGCGATCCAATCTGGAGCTGGATGCCCTTGCGGGCGGCCTTCTTGAAGCCGTTCGCCTCCACATCCACCTCATAGGAACCGGGCAGCAGCAGGTTCGCCTCGTAGTAGCCGGTGGAGTTGGTCTCGAGCGTGGTCACCGCCCCGTTTTCGAGATTGCGGGTGACCACCTTCGCGCCGGTGATGGAGGAGCCGCTCGGGTCGGTGACACGACCGAAGATCATGCTTCGGGTCTCCTGCGAAAAAAGCGAGGGTGCGGCAAGGCAGAGCAGTGCCACCATCAGGGTGAAAGTGCGAATCAACAGGGATCGGAACGACGTGGGAGCCATGGGTGCTGACTCGCAGTGTAGCGCCCCCACACCGTAGTGGGTCAAAACAAAATGATGAAAAGAAACCGCTTATCCGAATTATCTGGCGCAGACTTCGGCAATTTCGATAATTGAGTACACCATTCGGCTTCCCGGCAGCGGTACCTCGACAAGACCGATGGACACTCGAAAGAGTCTGACTTCGGCCAGAACGACTACATCACGGCGGACGGGCCACGGAAAACTTCTGGCCGGATTGCTTCTATTTGCTTCGATACCTAGCTGGCACGCCGGCTTCACCCACTCCCGAGTACCGCACTCACGTCGCGTCCGTGTCCCAAAATGCTGCCTGACTTCATCGGCTAGCGCTCACTATCCGGTAATGCGCAATTTGCCCAGCGGGATTCAACGGGCCTCGATTCGAAAAGCGTACCATTGGCGGGGAAACGCAAGATCAGCTGCCCTGAGGATCCGGCCCAACGCCTCTTCGGTTCTTTCTATAGTAGTGGGCCAAACACGCAGCCGAATCACGCCACGGTGAGACCCGATCAGGAACATTCTGGTCAAGCAGAACGCGCAGCTTCAATGGACGAAGACCTGATCCTCATCGACGACGCGAGCGGCATACTCCAGCGCTCCGATTACATCCTCCCGCATCAGTTCCGGATAGCATTCAAGAACCCGTTCAGTGGTGTACCCTCCAGCCACCATTCCCAGAATGTTGCGAACCATGATGCGTGTGCCACGAATCACCGGTTTTCCGACACAGATATTCGGGTTGATGTGCCTTCACCACTACACTTCCAGCCAACTCAGATTCTGTCGAACAGGAGGTCCAGTCCGCGCAGGACCAACTCCAGCGACCTTGCCGGCAGCCGCCCAATCTGCTCCTCCAGTTCCGTCTTGTCCACCGTCATTACCTGCGAAACATTCACTCCGGCTGCGGTTGAACCCATCCCCCTGCACCACAACACATGGATGCCGTCGCGCCGGAGCGGAACCTGCCACCGGACCAAAGTCCAGCTAATACACCTCACCCTGACGAGGCGGATTCACCATTCATCCTGCAGCGGAAGCCTCGCCCGCAGCAGCCTCACCAGCAGCCGCTCATCGGCATCCGGCTCACCGGCATGCGCGGCATCCAGCGCCGCGGTCGTTTGAGCCTGCTTCCGCAGACGCAGATAAGCCCGCAACGCCTCGGCGATCAGGGCGCTCCGACTCAGCCCCAGATCCCGCGCCGCCTGATCGGCTTCATCCATCAGAGCGTCATCGACGGAAATCGCCGTTTTCATACCTTTGGTTATACCAAACGGAATACCTATAGCTCCCGCCGATTCGAGCTCCGCCGCCGCCATCACCGGATCTGTGATAGAGTCCCCCCGGCCCTGAGCCCCGGCGCACAATACCGCGTCGTGTTTATCACGTCGGTGACAAGGAATGCTACATCAATTTACCTGCGCCTCGCGTGGTCTTATCTGGAACCGGAGGAGGGCAAGTTCAACTGGGCCATCGTCGATACGCCGGCCCAACGCTGGATTGACAAAGGCTTCCAGGTGGCGTTCCGTTTCAGTTGCGCCGAGTCCAGCCTGAAGCAGCCCTACGCAACGCCAAAGTGGGTCCGTGACGCCGGCGCGAAGGGCCATTTCTTCACCCCCGGCAAAGGCCTCGACGAGAACGGCCCAATCTGGGAGCCGGACTATGACGACCCGGTCTTTCTGCAGAAACTGAGCAATTTCCTCGCTGCCGCCGCGGCCCGCTACGATGGCAACCCCGAGGTGGCGTTTATCGACGTCGGGTCGTTCGGTGTGTGGGGCGAAGGTCACACCAATGCGTCCACCCGGTTGCCTTACAGTTTTCAAACGGTGAAGACGCATCTCGATCTGCACAAGAAGCACTTCAAAAAGACCTTGCTGGCGGCAAATGACGACTTCTCCAATCAGGGTCGCGGGCTCGAGACCCTGTATTACGCCCGTGAACTGGGAATGACACTGCGCGATGACAGCATCCTGGTTAATAGCGGCGACAAGGCCTGGCACCACGCCTGTCTCTCCGATATCTTCTGGTCGCACCTGCCGGTTGTGCTGGAGATGGAACACTATGGCTCTTCGGTGAAGAAGGGCGCCTGGGAAGACGGCAGTCTCTTCCTGAAGGCGATTGAAGACTACCGGGCCGCCTACGCCACGGTGCACTGGTACCCGCGCGAGTTTTATCAGAAGAACAAGAAACTGGTGGACGATATCAATCTGCGGCTCGGCTACCGGCTCCAGCTGCTTGAGGCCTCCTGGCCGTCCGAACTCTCCCGCGGCGAGCCGCTGAAGGTGGGTTACCGCTGGCGCAACGCCGGAGTTGCGCCGTGCTATCCGGGCGGACACCCGGCCATCACGCTGAAAGACGCCAGTGGCGGCATCGCCGGCGTGTTTGTCGACGAGGCTTTCGACGTGCGCACGCTGCCCGTTGGCCCTCCGGGAAAAGCG
>JAWXCM010000402.1:0-9207 GCA_034408745.1 Bryobacteraceae bacterium | reverse complement strand
TCCACTCAACAGCCATCCGCGCGACCACGGCAGTTTCGACCGGCCGAGGTCATAACTCAGTGCGCCCTGAAGACTCTGCCGCACATCGAAGTTCGCCGAGGCCCGGTCGTTTTCCCTGCCGCTCCCGGCAAACACAAGGTACGCCGCCGAGTCCCACGACCCGTTATCGATGGCGTGGGCCCACGTCCACGACACAGTGCCCTGCAAACCGCGTACGTCCCGCGACCGGTAGTGCACCTGCAGCGCGTGATAGCTGGACTTGCCGTTGTTCGTCGCCAGCACGGTGCCCGGCGTGATCTGACCCGGAAGCAGTTCGCCCTCACGCCGCATCAACCGCTTTCCGGAGGAGCCCACATATCCCACCGACACCGCGGAATTTGCTGACAGACCGCGCTCGACAGTCACATTCCACTGGGCCGTGTACGGCAGCTTCAAATTCGGAGCGAAGCCATACTGCAGGCTCTCCGTCGCCACGGTCGCGATCCCTGTCGCTGAGCGCCACCGGTTAAAAGGAGCGCCGTTGATTAAATCGACAGCCGAACTAAACCCCAGATCGTAAAATAATCCCGCACCGGCGCGAATTACCGTCGCATTTCCCAGCCGCCACGCGGCTCCGAGCCTTGGTGCGAACTGAGAATATCGAGTCTTCCACACCGGAGTTCCGCCGCTGGCGAAGTTGCTCACCGACCCGCCCGGCGTCGGCAGCGTCACAACGCCCGGAGGCTCGGGTCCCGTGGTATTCCGATAGCTCGGCGCGGGGGTAAACTCCCATCGAACTCCGTAGGTGAGATTCAGCCGGGGAGTCACATGCCAGGTATCCTGCGCGAAGAACGACATGGTCTCGATCAGACTCCGCCCTCCGCCCGTCTGCGCGAACGTGTACGTCGGAGTGGCCCCCTGCATCAGGCGTTCGAAGCTGTCGTACAGTTGCACCAGGCTTTCAATGGCCCTGTCGCGTTCCGGCGTCATGCGCTGGTAATCGAGCCCGGCCCGTACATCATGCCGCCCTGCCGCGAACGACAGCGTGTTGGCGAGACTCCACAGTCCCTGCCTCGATTCACCCGCGTCGCCCGTAAGAATCTGGCCGAACCCGCGAATACCGATCGCATACAACTTCTGGTTCTGACCCGGCGAGGGCAGCACCCTCCGCAGATCGATATTGGCCGCGCCCGGCAACCAGCTCGATTCCACGCGCGTCCGTGAGTTGCCAAACCGGAAATCATTCGTCACGCGCGGGCTAATGGCGGTAATTACACCCACGGTCAAAGACTGCGACCGGAAATGCGCCTCATTTCGCTGTAAATACCCAAATTGATTCGACGAAGGAGCATGGTTGATTCGCACAAACAGCGTGCCCACGCTCCCCAGCGCCTGGTCGACACGCACGCCTGTGGTGCCGACCTCGGCCGGATTACTTGTCACCGCCGTATGCAGAGCAGCGCCGCCGCCGAGCCCCGGGCCGTTCGGTAAAGGGAAGGAGCGGACCAGGTCGCGCGGGAACGCGGGTGCGGTGTCTCGGGCAGCAAGGGAGGGGACAGGGATGCGTACGACCCCAGGCTGACGGAGGCGAATCTGTTCGGTGGAGACAAGAAAAAATGTGCGGTTGCGCAGCACCGGACCGCTCAGCGATCCGCCACTGTCCACCATGCGTTGCGGAATGCGGCCGAGCCCGGCGGCATTGCCGAACCAGTTCCCGGCGGCAATGGCTTCGTTTCGCAACGAACTGAAGACCTCGCCGTGCAGCTCATTGGAACCCGACCGCGTGCTCACGGCAACCTGCGCGCCGGGCAGACGCCCATACTCGGGCGCATAGGTCGAGGTCTGCACCCTCAACTCGTCGAGTTCGCCCAGCGACAACAGGTTGTGCAGTGACCCTATGGCCGACATCGAAGGCAGTGCCGAACCGGAAAATTGCCCCGGCAGTCCACTGCCGCTGACACCGTTGTTCGCGCTCACCCCGTCGACCGTGAAGTAGTTGGTGGCGGGGCGCTGGCCGTTCACACTGAACTGTCCGGCCTCGCCCGCTGTAGCCGGAGTAGTCAGGACGCCCGGTGCCAGGTCGATCAGGCCCTGCAGACCCCGGCCGTTCACGGGCAGTTGCTCGGCAGGATTGCGCGTGGTCACCATGCCCGACGAACCATCGCTGGCATTCATCAGTGTGGGCCGCGAATCCACCGTGATTTCATCGCGCAGGCTGCCCACTTCCAGCGTGAAGTCGAGCCGCCCGACGTCCATCGAATGCAGCCCGATCCCGGTCTGCGCGACAGTCGCGAATCCCGGCTTGCGCACGGTGATCTTGTACTGTCCCGGAGTCAGCGACGAGACTGCGTAAAAGCCTTCCTGGTTCGACACCGTGGAGCGCCGGATCCCAGTGTCGAGGTTCAGCACCGATATCGCGGCCTGCTGCACGACGGCGGAACTGGTATCCCGCACAAAACCAGAAAACTGCGCCCGGGGTTGACCCAGCGCGCAGCAGGCTGCCAACAGCGCCAGTACCGCGACTTTCACCTGGCCCTCGCAACAGTCACCCGTAAGGCCGCCACGCGAGCCTGCAGATCTGCCGCGGCGCGGCCCAGCTTAGACAGAGCCTCATCCGGATCAATGCCCGAAGTATTTCCGGCCAGCGCGCGCGTCAACACCTGATCCACCTCCCGAGCCGCGCCCAGCACGTTCTCCGCGCCAGCCTGCCACGTCTCAAAGTCGGCGACCGCGGCACTCGTTGACACAGACCGCACTACTGGACGAATCACGTCATTCATCTGCCGAACAGAAGCGGCCAGCGCCCGCGTGTGGTCATCCTCAATCTTCCGCAGCATCGCGACATCGGCTGCGCCAAACTGCGCCTCTACCGCGGGAGGGAACCGTCGCGCCAGCGCCCGCAGCGCATGAGCCCGGGCCAGCGCGGACTCGCTCAAATCCATAACATGATTCGTGAAATTCTCAGCAGTAGTGCGCCCGCCGAGTTGCGCCGCCAGACGGTCCTGCAACTCGCTCGGCTTCGAAGGCGGCACCGGCGCCCCCGCGCTGCGCCGCTCCGAAGAAAGAGCCGCCGAGCCGCGAACCGCGTCCGGCTGCTCAAACCGTAGCTCGACATTGCCGAGCGAACTTACCGCGGTACGAAGCTGCGCCTGGCGGTCCGGATCCGCACCCAGCGCGCTCACCACGATCCGCCCCCGCTCCTCGTCCCGCATGATCTCCACCGGGTCCCCAAGGTCGGCCTGTATGGCATGAATTGCAGCCACTACCCGCAGCTCCTCAGACGGACCCACCGGCTTTACCGGTACAGGAGTCGCCACGGTCGGCGCGACGTTTTTCGCCGTTTGTTGCGGAGCGACAGGAGCCGGTTCCTCACCAGCCTCGCTCACCTCCACATACTCATCCCCGCGGAATCGGAATGTGGTCTCAACAGCATGCATATCGGCGGCCCGAATTGTAATGGACGCTTCCTCCAGCAAACTGTCCTTCGTCGATGTGGTCAGGTGATACAGCTTGCCCGGCAGCTCCCGAACCTGATCTTCTTTGTGCGCCAGCCCGTCACGCCATTCGGCGAACGATGTCGGATCCAGCGGCTCTTCCCAGCGGAATCGAGCGTCTTCGAACAGCCGCGCCAGCCGTGCTTCTTCGGCGCCCATGCCCGACCTGACAAACTGCGCCCGCCTCGTCTTCACGCGAATCCGTTTCTTCTGCTGCGCACCAGCCTGCACCGCGGTGCGCTTCTGAGCCACGATGGCGTCACGCAGCAACTCCGCCGCACTCAAAGTCCTCGACGTGGTGGTCTGAAAAAGGAAGACACCGATCACCAGCGCCGCCGCGGCAGCCACCCACTTTAAGGGAACGCGAAACGGTACCGGCTGACGGCTCTTCTGACGCAACGCCGGCCGCAGATTCACCCATGCCGCCGGTGGCGCGGGCAGCGCACTCCGCCGAGCCTCACGGTAATCCGCCCAAAACTCGCGATACTCCTGTAGCCGGCCTGAGCACTCGTCGCACGAAGCCACATGACCCTCCACCCGCCGCACGTTCGGCGAGCTCAGTTCGCCGTCGGCGAAGGCAGTCAGCTCGGATTCGTCCGGATGCCAGGTGGTGTTACTCATGGATGGCCTTTCTCAACTTCGCGATCGCTCGCCGCAAAAACTCATTCACAGTCGATGTCCCAATGCCGACCGTCTCGGCAATCTCCCGGTAGCGCAGACCCGATACCCGCAAATCGAGACACTGCCGCTGCTGCGGCGAAAGATCTTCCAGCGCCCGCCGGATCCGCTCCTGTCTTTGGTTGTCGATGGCTCTCGATTCGGGGCTCGCGTCGCGGCTGGCCCACCGGTCGGAGTCTCCGTCGAGGACGGCATACTCCCGCTCCTTCGCCCGCATTTTCAGCGCGACGTTGTGAGCCACCCGGAACACCCATCCCCGGACGTTCAGGATCTCCTCACCCCGCCGCAGTGTGGTGAAAAGACGCAGAAATACTTCCTGCGCCACTTCCTGCGCCTGCGCCGGAGACACGCCGAGCGTCAGAACGTAGTAATACACGTCCTCGCGGGCGTCTTCATACGCCTCGACCACCTGGCCGTGCAGTGCGTCAGTGTCGGACATTACCGCCTGTTCACCAGGGTAGCGGACGCCCGGGGCGGTCATTGCAATCTCCTGGCAAGGCATCTTTCGCCATCCAAGACCCGCACGCCGGACGTTTTACGACAGCTTTGTGTAGAGTAGGCCATCGGATCTCATCTAATGAATTCATGAGGAACCGCGCGACCGTCCTGCTGCTCCTGCTCCCCGTGTGTGCGCTCCTCCGCGCCCAGACGTTAACTCCCGCCACTCCGGCTGCCACCGCCGACCAGCGAGCCGCTCCCCGCAGCGCCTTCTTCGAATATCTGGAAGCCTGCCGCGCAGATGACTACCGCCGGGCCGCTTCCTTCCTCAACCTGGAGCACGCGCGTTATCGCTCCACCGATGGCCCCGAACTCGCACGTCAGCTCAAAGAGGTCCTCGACCGGCGACTGACGGGCGACCCAGGCAAGCTCAGCAACAACCTTGCGGGCGACCTCACAGACGGACTCGACCCCGACTTCGAACTTGCCGGCACCGTCAAAGCAGCCGGCAACAAGACCATCGACATTCTCCTTGAGCGCGTCTCCCGCGAGGAGAACCAGGTCTGGCTCATCTCTTCGGGAACGGTGGCCATGATCCCGACGCTCCACAAAGCTCTCGGCTCCACATGGGCGGAACAAAATCTGCCGCACTGGATGCTGGTGGGCGGCCCCGTCGACACGGAAGTCTGGCAGTGGTTTGCCATGCTTCTGCTGGTGCTGGCGGCAGCGGCCATCGCGGCGTTGCTGGCCCGTATTGTGGCCGCCGCGTTTCGTCCTCTGCTCCGCCGAACCCCCGGCACCGCGGACTCGGAAGACCTGGTGGCGTCGGTGGTTGCTCCACTGCAACTCCTGCTCGGCATGGCGCTGTTCCACGCTGGCCTCGAATTTGTCGGCCCGTCAGTTCTGCTCCGTGCCTATTTAGTCCGTCTGCTGACCGGACTTGGCTACCTTGGCCTCGCGTGGTTCACCGTGCGTGTCATCGATCTGGTTACCGCCCACCTGTTCCGCCGCATGGAATTGCAGTCCCTGGCTTCGGCACGCTCCATGCTGCCCCTCGGCCGCCGGACCGCCAAGGTGGCAGCCATCACCATCGCTGTCCTTGCCACGCTCAGCAGCTTTGGATACAACACCACGGCCATCCTCGCTGGTCTGGGTGTCGGTGGACTGGCGGTGGCCCTCGCCGCGCAGAAGACCATCGAGAATCTCTTCGGCGGCGTTGCCATCACCACGGACCGCCCCATCCTGGTCGGCGACTTCTGCCGCTACGGCGACAAGATCGGCACAGTGGAAGATATCGGACTCCGGTCTACCCGAATCCGCACCCTCGACCGGACGCTGGTCACCATTCCCAACGCGCAGTTCTCCTCGCTCATGATTGAGAACTTCGCCGTGCGCGACAAGATCTTCCTGAATCCAAAGTTGAGCCTGCGCGGCGGCACCACACCGGAACAGATCCGCGCCATCATTCTCGCCCTGCGCGGTGTTCTGCTCAACCACCTGATGGTCGATCCGAACCCGGCCCGCGTGCGCTTCATCGGCATCGGACAGTGGTCGCTGGATATCGAAATATTCGCTTACATAAAGACCGCGAATTTCGACGAATTCCTGGTCGTACAGGAAGAATTGCTGCTCAGCTTTCTGGACGAGATCGCGAAAGCGGGATCCGCACTCGCGATCCCCGCGCAACTGAACGTGCCGTTCGCTCAGCGAACGGAGCCGGCAACTTCCATCACGCTCGATTCCAGGCCCGCATAGCGCACCTGAATCCGCCAGGTGCCGTCGACGGCTGCCTGGGGCAGGGAAGTCTCAATCCATCCCGGCCCGATGCCGGTGATGTCGACAGCCGCCCCGTTCACCAGCACCTGTGTCCCTGCAAGCACTTTCGCCCGTCCAGCCGCGGGTTCCACCAGCAGGTTGCGCATCGTCAGTGCAAGCCCCTCAGCCCGCACCTCCACGCCTTCGATCACCGGTACTACGCCGCCGAAGTCCGCCGCCCGCAGAAAGACGTCGAAACGAATCGACTGCCCCGCGGCCAGGTCCAGAGGCACCGTCCGGAACAACTCCTGACCCGCACGGCTCAGCCGCACATACCATCGGTCCGGCGGCAGGTCGACGGCACCGAAAAAGCCCGTCGAATCGGTGCGCCGCCGGTGGATCGCATCGGGGTTCGTGTCCGACTGGATGGTCACCTCCACGTCGTCCTTCAACCACGCCGGACCGTCCTCCACGCTCAGCAGCCCCATCACATGCCCGCGCCCCGATGCAGCGGACTTCCACGGCATCTCCGGAGATGCCACCGCCTCCCCGAAGACACCCGCGACAGCCGCGTAGAACTCGGCATTGGGCACAGTCGGCGCACCGTTCGACTGGAGACTATTCGTGCTCGCGTAGCTGTAGAACACCACGCCCGGCAGCCCCGTCTGCCGAACGCGCCGCAGCTGGCTCACCGACTCTGGAATCGAGCTCAAATACACTCCGAGCCCCGGCGTAATCAGCCGCCCAAACTGCTTTGTCTTCTCAAACGCCAGCCAGCGGTCCAGCAGCGCGCCGTTGGTGCGCTCGGCGAAATAGTTCATTGGCATCCCGATGTCGAGGATGCCTTCCTCCAGCCACGCCGGCCAGTTCTGATACACCCGCGAGTACGCGTCTTTCGACCGGAACTCGGCATCGTTGCCCGGACCGTTCCCCCACGTAATCAGCGCCGCCGACACCTTCGCCTGAGGCCGTATCTCATACGACCGCAGGTAGACCTGACGTACCAGATCCGTCACCTGCCGCCGCCTGAACTCCTGCCAGGCCGCATCGGTGTCGGCGGGAATGCCCTCCCGGTTGTGGAGCCGCCGGAATCGGGCCAGCGACGTCGGGTTATACCCGTACCGGTCGTCCTCCGGATAACGTATGTAGTCCAGATGAACCCCGTCCAGCTCGTAGTGGCGCAGCGGATCCACTATCACCTCCGCCAGGTGCCGAACCACATCGGGATGGCCGGGGTCGACGGACCGGGACATCTTGCCCGCAGCCGTCGTGGTCAGCCAGAACTCGTCGCCAGACACGTTCGGCCCGTGCAGATTCCACGCGTGCTTCGGATCCACGGGCGTGCGCGTCAGATCCCACAGCGGCGTCACCGGATACCACGCATGTACCTCGATCCCGCGGGCATGCGCCTTCTCAATGGTGTAAGCCAGCGCGTCGAACCCCTGCTGCCATCCGGCATCCTCGGTCTGCGGCTCAATACGCTTCAGGAAATACGCGCCTCCGCGGTGCCGCACCTCAATGAGGATGGCGTTCCCGCGAGCCGCCGCCACCGCCTCCACCATCGCGTCCACCTCGGCCGGAGTCTTGTACCCCACATGGAACGCATCGGCCCAGAACGCCCGATATTCCCCTGCCGGTGCGCAGAGGGCGACCGCCAGGGCAAGAGCCGCAAGTCTCATGGGACCTCCACCGTCTCCACCGGATCCGGCCCGGCGCCCTTCGCCGTCCTGATACTGCCCACCAGCTTGCGGTCCTTCACCGACACCACGTACACCTCGTCCTGTTCCTCCGCCGAAAAGAATGCGAGCCGCCCGTCGTGCGACAGCGTGCACGACACAGGATTGTTCGGCAGCAGCAGATAGTCGGTTTGCTTCCGCCCGCCAGGATCGGCAAAGCCCGCCCGCCGCTCGTGCATCAGACCATAGACCAGTGTGCTGCCGTCAGGAGTGATCGCGATTCGCACCGGACCCTTGCCTGTCTGGATCGTCGCACTCACCGCGTTCCGCGCCGTGTCGATCACTGAAATTGTCCCCGCCTCCCGGTTCGTCACATACAGTTCCTTCCCGTCCTTCGACAGCACCGATCCCTCCGGCCGGGTCCCCGTCGTCAGCAGCTTCACCTCACCCGTCGTCAGGTTCACCGCGCCCACGGTATCGCCGCCCGAGTGGCTCACATACGCCCATTTCCCGCCGGGCCCAAGCGACACCATGTGCGGCGTCTTGCCCTTGGTGTCGAACCGCCGGATCACCCTGCGCGCAGCCGTGTCCACCAGCAGCAGCCCGTCCGGACCCTCGCACGTAACCACCAGCCTGCCCGTGGCGCGGTCGAGGTCGATGCCATGCGGCCGGTAGTTCTCGCCCAGCGGAATGGTCCCGATCCGCTGTCGTGTGGCGACGTCAACGATCGAGATCGTGTTGCCGCCCTTACCCGCGTGCTCGATCCGCATGATGCCGTTGTCGGCCACGTACAGCAGCTTGCGGTCGGCCGAAAACACCATCTCGTGCGGGTGCTCGCCCACCGGCACCGAGTGCACCAGCTTGCCGTCGGGCGTGTACCACGCCAGCGCGCTGGCGCCCTTCAGCAGCACCAGATACATGGGGGCTGCGGCAAGGCAGCCGGCAAACACAACAAGGGACAGCAGTAGCCGGATCATCGCTGATTATAATGTCACATTCTCCCTGTTATCATGCAAGGGCACATGGAGGAACAAGTAACGCCGCGCGTGACCGCGTTGGTCGTGTCGCGCAATGGCGAGGCGGACCTTCGCCGCTGCCTCGAGAGCCTGGAACGCTCCACTGGCCGTGACCGTCTGGAGATCCTCGTTGTCGACGACGGATCCAGCGACGGTACCGCGTCCGTAGTC
>JAWXCM010000401.1:0-79745 GCA_034408745.1 Bryobacteraceae bacterium | reverse complement strand
TGATTCTGAGCGCGGCCTTTCGGTTTTTCCTCAAAGGAAAGATCCTCGGCGACACACTCCGACTTGCTCAGGCTACCGGGTAACTGCCGTTTCTAGGTTAAAGGAGTCGATTCCACGGATTCCGAGAAAGTTTTGTACCAGGGGTCCGGCGAACAGACGCCCGAGTCATGGTCCCGTGACGGCCGCTGGATTGTGTTCAACGAACGTAGCGAAGATTCAGGACCGGACCTCATGGTGAAGGCAATACCGGCCGAAGGTACCTCTGGCGCCCAGCCAACATCATTGACCGATCCCAGGTATATGGAATACCACTCAGATATGTCGCCGGACGGCCGCTTTCTGGTCTTTGACGCCAAGTTGTGGAATTCGCCGGCATCGGTGTACGCCAGGAGCCTTCCAAACAGCGGGTCGCGATGGCAGATCTCACCTGCGGACGGTGAGGAACCGCATTTCAGCCTTGACGGAAAGCAGGTGTATTTCTACAAGGGCGGCGCGCTCTGGGCCGTGCCGGTCTCGACCGCCGGCGGCCGGATGGAAGCAGGAGTGGCAAAGCAGCTCTTCAAAATCGAGCTTCCGCGTCTGTTGAGAAATCGGATCGTCGTGATGCCCGATGGCAGGCTGCTGATCAACGCTCTGACGCCAGCAGCGGCTCGCGACCCCGTTGCCGTTGTGATCAACTGGCGAAGGCTGGTGGATCGGTAGCCGATACGTCGAGCCGCAGCCGCCCGTGGCGCGGGACGCGGCTACCACTCACCCGCTTCTTTCCGCACTGGCTCAGATATACTCTGGTTCTGCTATGAAGAAACTCACATTTGGTGTCGCGTCCCTGATTGCCTCGATCAGCGTTTTTGCCGCTCCTCCTCCCAGGCCGAAGGTGTTCGGGGCGGCGCAGGTACAGGAGGTTTACCGCGTGGTGCTGGACCGGGATGGGTTGTTGCTGGAGTCGATCAAAGAGGTGATTCGCGAGAAGGGCGTGCGGGACGGGCATGTATCGATTACGGCGGGCTCAGTGCAGGAATGCACGTACCACTACGTGGTGTCGAAGGACGCGAAGCCGAAGGACGAGTTCACGACTATGAAGGACCCGGCCGAGATTCTGGGCGGCGGGGGGATTATTGCCGACGGGGAGCCGCACATTCATATCACGCTCTCGACACCGGCCAAAGGCGCGTTCGGCGGGCATCTGGAGAATGGCTGCCGCATTCTGTATCTGGGTGAGGTGACCATTACCAAATATTCTGGTCCTGCGCTGACGCGCAAGCAGAATGCCAACGGCATATCCATATTGACGGAAAAGTGAGTTATTTAGCCGCTGAATTCGGGGCTTTCCGGGGAGGTTAGAGCGCCGCGGCATTTGCTTGCCGCGGCGCCATCGAGGGTTGACTAGAACGAGAAACGGGCAACGATCTGTCCGCTGCGAGGAGGGCTGAAGGTGGTTCCCGTGTTGATGCGACCAAATCCGGAAATGGTCTGTCCGTTGGCTCCCACCTGGGTGGTGGCCTGGAAGTTGCCGGAATCCGGGTTGTTCAGGTAGACGCGGTTGAAGACGTTGAAGAACTCGGCGCGAACCGAGAACATCATCCTCTCCGTCAGTTTGAAGTTGCGGCCGACGCTGAGCTGTTCGTCGGGGCGGCGGGCGGTGCGGTAGTCGGCGTAATACGCCGCGGCCGTGCCCCACTGGCCGTTCACCGGATTCGCCCAGGCGTTCGGGTTCAGGATGAACTCCTTGTTCGGGTCGAAACAGCCGCAGTTGGGGTCCTTCAGGAAGAACGGCTGGTCGGCGACGCGGTTGGCGTTGGTGCCGCCGCGGAACACCAGAGAACCGATGGTGCTCTGCGCGGTGGGAACGCGAATCGGCAAGCCACTCGCGTAGCGCAGAATGCCGCCGAAGGTCCAGCCACCGGACAAAGCTTTCAGCGCCCTGTTAGACCCGAGGCTGGGAACCTTGTAGTTGAAGCCAGTGACGAACACGTGCGGCTGATCGCTGTTGGACAGCGTCTTCTGATTCCCCCGGTTGTAGACGTCGTTGAGCGGCACGATGGTGCCATCATGCGCTTCCACGGTAGACAGCGTCTTTGAGAACGTGTAGGCCGCGGTGAAGTCCAGACCATACGAGTAGCGCTTAGTCAGCTTGACCTGGAGTGAGTCATACCAGCTGTTGCCAAGCGGTGCCCACAGCGAGCTGACATCGCCGAACTGCGGATAGGGGCGGAGCGACTGAGCGAGCGTCGCGGTGTTCGGGAACGCCGCGTACGGCTTGGTGAAGCCTCGGGCTACCACTGCCGCGGACGCGATCTGCTGCGGAAGCAGTGCCACGTCGGCCGGGTTGTTCAGGCTGAGTCCGAAGGAGGAAAGGCGGTCGTTGGTGATGCCGTTGAACTGGTTGAGCCCGTCGGCACGGAACCACGCGCCGCGGTTGCCCACATAGGCTGCTTCGAGAGCGAGGTCCCGGGACAGTTCGCGCTGCAGCGAGACGTTCCAGGAGATCATCCGCGAAGGCCGGCCCGCGTCCGGATCGACGTAGGCGGGGGGCGAGTTGGTCTGACCCGGCTGGGGACGGATGCCCGGATCGTAGGTGGCTGACAGCAGATCCGACTGATTGTAGACCAGACCGTTGCGGAGCAGAACCGCAGCCTCACCGAAAGTCGGGTTGCTGAAGCCAAGGGAGTTGAATCCCATGCCGAGCGAGTTGCCCCCGCCGATGTACTGGAAGTTGGCGATCTGGCCGAAGGAGACGCCGAAGCCGCCGCGGAGGACCGTCTTATCGTTGATCTGATAAGCGGCACCGAGCCTGGGACCGAAGGCCCACGGGTACGCTTCGCCGAAGGTGCAGTTGCAGCGACGGTCGCCGCTTCCGGCAAATTCAGTGGCGCCGAGGCGGCCGCCAGCGGACGGGTTCGCCACGGCGGGAGCAAAACGCGCCATGCGGTTATGCAGTTCGTACATGGGCGGCTGGTAGTCGTAGCGGAGGCCGTAGTCCAGCGTCAGGCGGCGGGTGACTTTCCAGGTGTCCTGAGCGAAGGCGGCATACGCTTTGCGGCGATACTGCGGATCGGCGGGGTTGTTTACCGAAGCGCTGTCGGCCGAGCCGAGGAGGAAGCTGGCGTACGGGAAACCGACGCTGCCGCCGGTAAGCGCGATGCCCTGCAGTGCCGGCAGACCAGTCTGGACGGTAGAGAACGCATAGGAACCCGAAACGTTGGCGGTGCCGCGGTTGGTGAAGTTCTCAAACTTCCACTCGCCTCCGAACTTGTAGGTGTGGTTGCCGCGAACCCACGTCATGTTGCCGACGGCGTTGGGCTTGTCCTGAATGTAGGTGGTGCGATTGGTGGGGCCGAAGTTGAGCCCCATGCCACCGGAAGACGAGCCGAGTCCGGTGAAGCGCGGGAAGCCAACACCAAAGCCACCCTTCAGTCCGAGTCCCGCGACCGGATCGTAGGCGAGGATGCTTTGCGGGGAAGAGTCCGGGTTCCAGTAGCGCTGGTAGCCGACGCCGGCGTGCAGGATCAGGGTGGGCGTCAGGGTGTGGTCGTAGTTGATTCGAAGCGTGTTGGAGCGGATGATCTGATCGCGGCGGGCCGAGATGGGATCGGGCAGACCGTCCTGACCGTTGTCCTTGTCGGTGCGCATCAGCGAGTAGTAGGCCGAGAATTTCGCCTTGTCGCTCAGGTTATGGTCGATCTTAATCGACGGAATGTCCTGGATTTTCCGGTAAGGCGAACGGCGCTCGAAGTTGTTCACCAGATTGCCGTTGATCGGCGCGGGAATGAGGCTCTGGATCTTCAGGGCCACCGGGTCCAGCAGGGACTGCGGAATCACGTTGTCGGGAAACGGATCG
Organism: Bryobacteraceae bacterium; assembly: GCA_034408745.1. GTDB lineage: Bacteria > Acidobacteriota > Terriglobia > Bryobacterales > Bryobacteraceae > JAWXCM01. Next base: position 75,907 of record JAWXCM010000401.1, on the reverse strand, counting down.
CGAACCGGAAAGCCGCCCTGCTGACGGGTAGTGCGCGGATCGTAGATGACGTTCTCGAACACAGCGTTGCCAAGCGGATCGGTGCCGATGCGCCGTCCGGTGAGGACGGCGGAGAAGTCGCCGCGGCGCATCGCTTCGGTCGGGACAGTGCCGAGACCAATGAAGTTGGTGCTGACGTCGCGGAACATTTCGTAATTCACGAAGAAGAAGGATTTGTTGCGACCGTTGTAGAGCTTCGGCAGAATGATCGGGCCGCCGAGGTTCGCACCGAGATCGTGACGCCGGAGCTGGGGTCGGATATGCCCGCCGCTGCCGTTGTTGGTGAATGGTCGTCCGGCATACAGCTTTTCGTGCGCGATGTAGTCGTAAAGCGTCCCGTGGAACTGGTTGGTGCCGGAGCGCGCGGTGAAGTTGAAGAGTCCGCCGCCCGCCTGGCCGAATTCGGCGGAGAAGTTCGAGGTCTGGAGCGTGAATTCTTCGAGGGCTTCTACGGAGGGCTGGGATTCGTCAGACACGCGGGCGTCGAGGCCGCTGGAGGAATCCTGCCCTTCAAAGATGATCTTGAACGTGCCGGCCGGGGCGCCGTTTACGCGAATCGTGTTCCAGCCGCTGATGCTGGCGCCGGGGGCGAGTTGCACGAAGCTGAGTGGATTTCGCACTGCGCCCGCGCCGATGGCGAAGTTCAGGGGGAGCTGGTTGAGTTGCTCGCGGCCAACCGTGGTCGACAGCGCGGCGTTTTCTGTGGTGAGGAGCTGGGCGTCGGCGGTGACGGTGACCGATTCGGCGGCGTTGCCGACCTGCATCACGACGTCGACACGCGCGGTTTGGGCAACCTGAACGCGGATGCCCTGTTGTTCGTAACGGCGGAATCCCGCCACCTCGACCACGAGGCTGTAGGTTCCGGCCGAGACGGAGGGAATAGTGAAGTTACCGGTTTCCGTTGTCTTCACCTTCAACTCCTGGCCATTGGCGGGGTTGATGGCAGTGACATCGGCATTGGGGACAAGGGAGCCAGAGCTGTCCGCAACGGTACCGGTGAGGGTACCGCGGTCAGACTGGGCGAATGCCGCGATTGACATCGCCAGCAGAACAGTGATCCGACAGAGGGAACGGGTCAACAGAGACATAGTGCACACCTTTAACGAGACCGACAGGTTCTGACTAGCTTATAGACATTAGCGGCTAACATGCAAGTGAAACAATATATTAGATACCCTGGATCGGCTCGCTGGCCTGGGGCGTGGCTCTGCAGGCGACAGTGGAGTTCCAGTTAAACATTCTTCTGAGAGTAACCCCTCGCTTTTTCCTACCTATTCATCAGACCAACACAAAGGTCAGGCGTGCCGTTGGGCGGCACCCCAGGCTGGCGGCTGGCAACCTGTTACGGGGGCCCGACCAAACCCAGCCCCCAGGGAGCGTGAGATGAAGTTTTCCAGTCGTATGTATTTGAGTCAGGTGGCTTTGCTCGGGGCGGGACTTGCTTTTGCCGGGGCATCGCTGTGGAACATGCAGGAGATGACTCAGGCTTTGGACACCGCTACCAACCATACCGCCAAAAAGCTGGATCTGGTGAACGCAATGCGGGCTCGGGCCTGGGAGGCAGAGGCACAGAAACGCGGCTCATTTTTGGCGGCTACGCTGAACAACAATGTCCAGTCAGCCGCTTTTGCGGACCAGTGTCGCAAGGCGACTGCCCTGCTGAAGCAGGATCTGGACCAGCTGAAACCGTTGCTGGTTACGGAGGAAGGTCGGCAGGGCCTGAATACGATGCGCGCAACGATGGGCCGGTACGAACCTCTGGTGAATGAGTTTCTGGGTCTGGTAGCTGCGGGCAAGATGTCGGAAGTGGGACCGCTGGTGGGTCAGATTGTTCCGCTGGTGGAGGCTTTCGACAACACGAGCGGCAAGCTGGTAGAGCAGCAGAGAGCGTTTCTTGCCGCTTCGTCCGCCGAGTCGGAGCAGTTGAGCAAAACAGCCAAAGTGGTCTCGGTGGTTCTGCTGGCGCTGATGGTGGGGATTGCTCTGGGCGCCGTCTGGGTCATTCGGAATGCGGTGCGGCTGCTGGAGCGGTCGGTTGCGGAGATGGCCGAGAGCTCTCATCAGGTGGCATCGGCTGCCGGACAGATTTCCCAGGCCAGCCAGAAGCTTGCCGAATCGGCGAGTGAGCAAGCGGCATGCCTGGAACAGACGTCGGCCTCAGCCGAGGAGATTACGTCCATGGCAACCCAAAACACGGATCACGCCAGAGCGACGGCTAAAGCGGCGACGCACGCTTCGGATCGCACCGAGGAGGCGGCCAAATCGGTATCCGCTCTGGAGAAGTCGATGGATGAAATTGTGCAGTCGTCCAATGAAATCGCCCGGATCATCAAGGTTATCGACGAAATTGCGTTCCAGACGAACATTCTGGCACTGAACGCGGCGGTGGAAGCAGCGCGGGCCGGCGACTCGGGGATGGGGTTTGCCGTGGTCGCGGATGAGGTTCGGGCGCTGGCACACCGGTCGGCTCAGGCGGCGAAGGACAGCGGAGCGCTGATTGAAAATGCGACGGAGCGCAGCCGTGGGGGCAAGGCTCGTCTGGGTGAAGCGGCGGTAGTGATTTCCGGAGTGACCGCGCACGCGGCGGAGGTTCGGAACCTGGCGAGGCAGGTAGACGAGGGAAGCACGGCGCAGAGCCGGGGTCTGGACGAAATGGCCAGCGCGATCCGGCAGATGGAAACGGGCACACAACATGTGGCCGCGAGTGCGGAGGAGTCAGCGGCGGCAAGCGAGGAACTGGCAGCTCAGGCGGGAGTGATGGATGAGAGTCTGGCGCGACTCTCAAAGCTGGTTTACGGCGACTCGGGGCGCTCACGCGAAACCGTCAGTCGCTGAGAAATTCCTGGCAAACCTCGTTGGACAGCAGGACACCGCGGTCGGTCAGCGCGATCCGGTCCTCCGAACGGATCAGCAGACCGGCCTCGGTAAACCGGTCGATGGCTTCGCCATATCTGGCGTAGTCCTCGGCGCTCACCGGAACGCCGTTCATCAGACGGAGGCCGACGAAGAACTTCTCGTCTTCTGGGATCGCTAAGGTGGCATCGAGCGCCGGCGGGCGGTGCAGCTGCCAGCGCGCGACGTACTCGGCCGCGGTTTCGACGTTGCCCCAGCGCAGGCCGTTGAGGAACGAATGCGCGTCGGCTCCGAAGCCCACGTAGGGTTCCAGCTGCCAGTACTTCAGGTTGTGGCGGGATTCGGAGCCAGGACGGGCGAAGTTCGAAATCTCATAGCGGTGAATGCCAAGGGTTTCCAGGCGGTCGACCGCGAGTTGGTACATCCCCGCCATGCGGTCACCGTCAGGCACCGAGGAGGCGCTGTACTTACGGCCTCCCTGAAGAACCTCGAGGCCGAGGCGGCTGTCCTCGTCTACCTCGAACAGGTACACGGAGACGTGGGGCGGCTGAAGGCGTTCGATCCAGTCGAGGGACTCGACGAGGCTGAGCTCGGTCTGATGGGGCAGGCCGACGATCAGATCGATGTTGATTTCGGCGATTCCGCGGGAGCGCAGGAGCTGGCAGTCGGCCTCGGCCGTGGCGGCGTCGTGACGGCGGCCGGTGGAAGCGAGTTCGCGGGCCATGAAAGACTGTACGCCGAGGCTGACGCGGTTGATACCGGCCGAGACCCAGGCGTCGACGGCTTCGGGTGTCAGGCTCCCCGGGGCGGCTTCGAGGGTCGCTTCACGCCACGGATTACCGGGGACGGCGCCGAGAATCCTTAGCAGGTCGGCTGAAGCAGTTCGGCTGGGCGTGCCACCACCTATGTAGACGGTTTCAGGGTGCCAGGGAAAGGCAAAAGACCGGATTTCGGCGACCAGCGCGTTGACATACTCGCGTTCGAGGTCGGCCGAAAAGACGCCCGACGCGAAGTTGCAGAACGAGCACTTCTGGCCGCAAAACGGGTAAGAAATGTAGACGCCTGGCACTGCAAGACCGCCTGTCAGGCCCCAAGGGCGATGTTCCTGCCGAGGCGCCGTCCCACGGCGTCGGAAACGACTTCGGTCAGGGTCTGGCCGGTATCGGGGATGACAAACGTCTCGCGAGCCGGATCCCAGTCGAGTTTGGAGCTCCTCAGGTGCGCCGAAACCCAAATCTGACGAACCGGGCCGTTGGGACTGATTACGAATTTGGCAGGCGGATCTTCGAACTCGATTGTAAGGGCTCCTGCAAAATCGGTTTCGAAATCGAATTCTTCAGACGCCTGCAACAACGCACGGTGAAGCCGCTCGAGCGTCTGATCTGCTTTAAGGCGGAACTGCTGTTCATCGAGCATGTGGTTATCTCTCAACACGATAGCAGACATCGCACTGCCCTGCGGATACATAGTTGAAACCTTCCGGGCGAGTGTGTCATCCTAATGAAGCTGAACAAAAGTAGAAGTGTCTTCAATTTTGACGGGTGGTCCCGTCGGGGTGTATGCTATATAAAGTCCTGGAGACGTCCCGGATCTCTTGCCTGTGAGCCACCTATCTTTTTTTGCTGTGCGCTGCCACCAGAGTGTAGCGCACCGGCAGCCCTTGCGCTTTTTCCGCTCACCCGCAGTGTGTCAGGACGTTGACGAACCCGCAACAGTTGTACGTAAAGCGACCCGCGATCTTCTCGTTTCTCAAAACCTTTTCTCTGAGGTTGGTGCGCTAAGAACGGCCCCTCAGGTTTTCCGGAAGTGTTTTCCTCGCCACGGCGCGATTCCTCCCGCGGTGAGCCTTTGACAGGCCCCCGGCGCGCTGGCCTGGAATCAGGAGTGGAACATGCAGAATCAGCCTAACGGTGCCACCCGGCAACGCGTGGATTTTTCCCGAATTCGGACTTCGATCCCAATCCCGAACCTCATCGAGGTTCAAAAGAAGTCTTATCAACGCTTCCTGCAGATGGATTTGCTGCCTGAAGAACGCGATGACACCGGTCTCCAGAGCGTCTTCAAGTCGGTTTTTCCGATTCAGGATTTTCGGGGACTGAGCGAGCTCGCGTTTGTCGAGTACTCCATTGGCAACTGGGAATGCAAGTGCAGCAACCTGAAAGGATTGACCCACCTCCGCAGCATCTGTAAGAACTGCGGCTCGAGAATCCAGACCGATCCTTTCCATCCCGGCGATGTCTTGTGCAACAAGTGCGGCACGTTCAACAAGAATGTGGTGACCTTCTGCAACCGCTGCGGCGACCCTGTGGGTCTTCAGCTGAAGTACGACGTGCCTGAGTGCGAAGAGCGCGGCATGACGTATTCGGCTCCGCTGAAGGTGACCATCCGGCTGACTGTCTACGACAAAGACCCCGAAACCGGAACCAAGAGCATCCGCGACATCAAGGAGCAGGAAGTCTTTTTTGGCGAAATCCCGCTGATGACGGAGAACGGCACCTTCATCATCAACGGCACTGAGCGCGTGATTGTCAGCCAGCTGCACCGTTCGCCTGGTGTGTTCTTTGAACGCGTCGCGGCGCAGGGCTATTTCCTTGGCAAGATCATCCCCTACCGCGGCAGCTGGGTTGAGTTCGAGTACGACAACAAGAACCTGCTGCATGTCCGCATCGACCGTAAGCGCAAGTTCTACGGCACGGTGTTTCTGCGGGCTCTGGGCCTGAAGACGGACTCGGAAATCCTGAAGGCTTTCTACAACGTCGTCAACGTGACGTTGCGCGAAAACCGGCTGTTCTGGAAGGTTTCGAACGCGCTGCTCGGCATGAAGCTGAGCTATGCGATCAACAACGAGAAGGGTGAGCAGGTGGTCCCTCAGGGCCGCAAGATCACCAACTCGGTGTTCAAGGAAATCCAGAAGCAGGGGATCCACGAAGTCGAAGTTGCCGCCAACGATCTGACCGGCGCGTATGCCGCGGCCGACGTGATCGACATGGAGACGGGCGAAGTGCTCGTCGAGGCTAATCAGGAGCTGACCGAGGTCAACATCGGCAAGCTGCTGGAGGCTGGCATCTCCGGCGTCGAGCTGTTTTTTCCCGAGCGTGACGACGCTGGCACGGTGGTCAGCACCACGCTGCGCAAGGACCCGGTTAAGACGCAGAGCGACGCACTGCTGGAAATCTACCGCAAGCTTCGTCCAGGCGATCCGCCGACGGTCGACACAGCGACGCAGTTGTTCCATGGCATGTTCTTCGACGCGCGCAAGTACGACTTCTCGCGCGTCGGACGCATGAAGTTCAACATCAAGATCCACGACAACGCCGATTACGCGCCGGAATCGTGGGCTCAGGAACCGGCCAACAAGGGCAAGCTGCCGCTGGACCGCCGTATCCTCGATCATCAGGACTTCATCGTCACCATCAAGTACCTGCTGAAGCTCCGCAAGGGCATCGGCGCGGTGGACGACATCGATCACCTTGGCAACCGCCGCGTGCGTGCGGTCGGCGAACTGCTGGAAAACCAGTTCCGCATCGGCCTCGTTCGCATGGAGCGCGCGATCAAGGAAAAGATGTCGGTGTACCAGGAAATGTCGACGGCGATGCCGCACGATCTGGTCAACGCCAAGCCGGTTATGGCGGCGATCCGGGAGTTCTTCGGATCGAGCCAGCTGTCGCAGTTCATGGATCAGACGAACCCGTTGTCCGAGATCACGCACAAACGCCGTCTCTCGGCCCTCGGACCAGGCGGTCTGAGCCGGGAGCGCGCGGGCTTTGAAGTCCGCGACGTGCACCCGACGCACTACGGCCGTATCTGCCCGATCGAAACGCCGGAAGGCCCGAACATCGGTCTGATCTCGTCGCTGTCCTGCTTTGCGCGCATCAACGATCACGGATTCATTGAAAGCCCGTACCGTCGGGTCACCGACGGCCGCGTTGTGGATCAGGTTCGTATTCTGAATCCGGGGACGTCGAAGTACAAGGTCAACCAGGTACTGAAGCAGAGCGAGATCGATGAAGCGAACGCGACTCTGAAACCGGGAGCGCCGCCGATCGAATTCGAGGCTTACTGCGATTACCTGTCGGCGTGGGAAGAAGACAAGTGGATTGTGGCGCAGGCCAACGTGAAGCTGGATGAGAAAGGCAACATTGTCCCCGAGCTGGTGAACGCCCGCCAGGCTGGCAACTTCGTTCTCAAGAGCAAGATGGAAGTGGAGTACATGGACGTGAGCCCGAAACAGCTCGTGTCGGTGGCCGCCAGTCTGATTCCCTTCCTTGAGAACGATGACGCCAACCGCGCGCTGATGGGTTCGAACATGCAACGCCAGGCGGTTCCGCTGCTCCGCGCCGAAGCTCCTTTCGTGGGCACGGGCATGGAGAGGGTAACGGCCCGCGACTCCGGCGCTGTTGTCATCTGCAAACGCTCCGGCATTGTCGACTCGGTCGACTCCGAACGCATCATCGTCCGCGTCGAGGGCAACGTCCATGAGGGGCAGCTTTCGCGCGAGGTCGGCGCCGACATTTATCAGCTGACCAAGTTCAAGCGCTCAAACCAAAACACCTGCATCAGCCAGAAGCCGATTGTGCTGAAGGGGCTGCGGGTGAAGAAGGGCGACGTGCTCGCCGACGGTCCCTGCACCGAGGCCGGCGAACTCGCACTCGGCCGTAACGTGCTGGTCGCGTTCATGCCGTGGCGGGGTTACAACTTCGAGGACGCCATCGTGGTGTCGGAGAAGCTGGTCAAGGACGACTACTACACTTCGATCCACATCGAGGAGTTCGAGATTGAGGCCCGCGACACCAAGCTGGGTCCTGAGGAAATCACCCGCGATATTCCGAATATTGCCGAGAGTTTCCTGCGCAATCTCGACGAAAGCGGCATTATTCGTACAGGCGCTTCGGTAAAGCCGGGCGATATCCTGGTCGGCAAGGTGACGCCGAAGGGCGAAACTCAGCTCACGCCGGAAGAAAAGCTGCTCCGCGCGATCTTCGGCGAAAAGGCTGGCGACGTGAAGGACGCTTCGCTGTACTGCCCGCCCGGTATCGAAGGCATTATCGTAGACGCCAAAGTGTTCTCTCGCAAGGGCGCCGAGCTCGACGAGCGGTCCAAGCAGATTCTGACTACGCAGGAAGAACGGCTGCACCGCAACCTCGAGGACGAAAAGCGAATCCTGAACGACGAGCGCTCCAAGCGCCTCGCCAATCTGCTGGACGGCAAAGAAGTGCTTGTCGACCTGCACGATGAAAAGACCAACAAAAAGCTGCTGGCCAAGGGCGTGATCCTCAGCCGCGACCTGATCGAGAAGATGCGGGCGCGCGATCTGAAGCGTGTCCGTTTCAAGGACCGCGACACGCAGGTCAATGAGCAGATCGACGAAATCGAAGAGATGACGTCGCGCCAGATTGCCGTGCTCGAAAAGATCACCGGAAGAGAAGATCGCCAAGCTCCGTAAGGGCGACGAACTTCCTCCGGGCGTGATCAAGCTGGTCAAATGCTACATCGCCATGAAGCGCAAGCTTTCCGTTGGCGACAAAATGGCCGGACGCCACGGTAACAAGGGTGTGATCGCAAGGATTGTTCCGGAAGAGGACATGCCGTATCTGCCCGACGGGACACCCGTCGAGATCGTGCTGAACCCTCTCGGCGTTCCTTCCCGTATGAACGTGGGTCAGATTCTGGAAACCCACCTCGGATGGGCCGGCAAGGCTCTGGGCGTGCACTTTGCAACTCCTGTGTTCGACGGGGCAACCGAAAAGAACATCAAGGAGAAGCTGGCCGAAGCGGGTCTGCCGAGTTCCGGCAAGACTCCGTTGTTCGATGGCATGACGGGTCAGTTGTTCGAACAGCCTGTGACGGTTGGGTATATCTACATGCTCAAGCTGTCGCACCTGGTCGACGACAAGATCCACGCCCGTTCCATCGGACCCTATTCGCTGATCACGCAGCAGCCGCTGGGCGGCAAGGCGCAGTTCGGCGGACAGCGTTTCGGCGAAATGGAAGTGTGGGCGCTGGAAGCTTACGGTGCGGCGTATGTGCTGCAGGAACTGCTGACCGCCAAGTCGGACGATGTGTACGGACGCGCCAAGATTTACGAGGCGATCGTGAAGGGCGAGGCCGCGGCCGAGCCGGGCGTGCCGGAATCGTTCAACGTGCTGATTCGCGAATTGCAGTCGCTGTGTCTCGATGTCGAGCTGATGAAGAAGCCGCGCGAGACGTTCGATACGGCGCTGGCGGCGGACTAAAGAGAGGAGCGGACATGACCGACCAGCAACTGGACATTGCTGTTGGATTGCCGATGGTGGCAGTGCTGGTCGGCGTGTTGTTCAACGCGGTCTGGTGGATTCAGTCGAACAGCAGGGCACAAGCCATGGAGAACCGACTGGACTTGAAGATCGACCGCGTGGACTCCAGGCTTGAGCGTTTCGAAGCCAGGATGGACTCCAGGTTCGACCGGCTGGAAAGCGCGATTGTCAGCAAAATGGATCTATTGACGGGAAAGGTCATCGAGATCGACAACCGTCTGACACGGGTAGAAGAACAGTTGAAGCATCTGCGCTGAGCAGGTAAACGAGGCATTTTACATGTACAGATCTTCTCCATATGACCGAGCAAATCTGATTGCGGACTTCGACTCTATCCGCATCAGCCTTGCATCCCCTGAGAAAATCCGCAGCTGGTCTCATGGCGAGGTAACCAAACCGGAAACCATCAACTACCGGACGTTCAAGCCGGAACGCGATGGTCTCTTCTGCGCGCGTATCTTCGGTCCGATCGCGGACTGGGAATGCCTTTGCGGCAAGTACAAGCGCATGAAGCACCGGGGCGTCATCTGCGACAAGTGCGGAGTGGAAGTTACGCTGTCCCGCGTTCGCCGCGAGCGTCTGGGCCACATCGAACTGGCGAGCCCGTGCTCGCACGTGTGGTTCTTCAAGGGACTGCCCAGCCGCATCGGCTACCTGCTCGACATCACGCTCCGCGAACTGGAGAGGGTGCTCTATTTTGAAGCTTTCGTCATCCTTGAGACGCAGGAAGACACCGGCGTCCACATGGGTGAGGTAATCACGGACGAGCGCAAACGGCAGTTGGATCAGGACCCGCTGGCGCAGGGCAAGTTCGTCGCCATGATGGGCGCTGAAGGCATCAAGGAACTGCTCCGCAAGATCGACGTGGAGTCTCTCTCGATTGAAATCCGCGAGAAGATGAAGACCGAAACTTCGCAGCAGAAGAAGCTGAAGTTCGCCAAGCGTCTGCGCGTAACCGAGTCCTTCCGCAAGTCGGGCAACAAGCCCGAGTGGATGATTCTGGACGTGCTCCCGGTAATTCCACCGGAACTGCGTCCCCTCGTCCCGCTGGATGGCGGCCGCTTTGCGACGTCGGATCTCAACGATCTGTACCGCCGCGTCATCAACCGCAACAACCGTCTCAAGAAGCTGATTGAACTGCACGCGCCGGACGTGATTGTCCGCAACGAGAAGCGCATGCTGCAGGAAGCTGTGGACGCGCTGTTCGACAACGGACGCCGTGGCCGCGTGCTGCGTGGCGCCAACAACCGCCCGCTCAAGTCGCTGTCCGACACACTGAAGGGCAAGCAGGGCCGCTTCCGCCAGAACCTCCTCGGCAAACGCGTTGACTATTCCGGCCGTTCGGTCATCGTGGTCGGCCCCGAACTGAAGCTGCACCAGTGCGGTCTTCCCAAGAAGATGGCGCTGGAACTGTTCAAGCCGTTTATTTATCACCGGCTGGAACAGCGTGGTCACTGCACCACCATCAAGCAGGCGAAGGAACTCGTCGAACAGCAGGACCCGGTGGTGTGGGACATTCTCGAAGAGGTCATCAAGGATCACCCGATCCTGCTGAACCGCGCTCCCACGCTGCACCGTTTGGGCATTCAGGCGTTTGAGCCGGTGCTGGTCGAGGGTAAGGCGATCAAGCTGCACCCGCTCACCTGTACCGCATTCAATGCCGACTTCGACGGCGATCAGATGGCTGTGCACATTCCGCTGTCGCCCGAAGCGCAGATCGAAGCGCACACGCTGATGCGTGCCGACAACAACATCCTGTCCCCCGCCCACGGCGCACCAATCGCGGTGCCGACGCAGGACATGGTGCTCGGGCTGTACTATCTCACCAAGGAACGCAAGGGCACGAAGGGCGAAGGCCGCAAATTCGCCTCTGTCGACGACGTACTGATCGCGCTGGAAATGGGCGAACTGGAAACGCAGACGCCGATTGAACTGCGCCACACCGGCCGGGTTATCGATCTGACCAAGGCGTTCGATTCGCAGAACATCAATCGCGTGGAACCGGTGGAGTACAGCAAGGCGAACCTGCGTACCACTGTCGGCCGCGTGATCCTGAACGACGTTCTTCCGGACGAGATGCCGTTTATCAACGGCCTGCTCAAGAAGAAGGGCATGACGCAGCTGGTCCACTACTGCTACCTGCAGTTCGGGTTGCAGGTGACGGTGGCCATGCTCGACCGGATCAAGGAACTGGGCTACCGCTTCGCAACGCGCGCCGGCATCTCGATCGGCATCGACGACATGGTGGTGCCTGCCGAGAAGTACGAGCTGGTGGCGAAGGCCGAACGCGACGTCATCGAGGTTCAGAATCAGTATCAGGAAGGCGCCATCACCCAGGGTGAGCGCTACAACAAGATCATTGAAATCTGGTCGAAGGTCACCGACGCAGTCTCGGACAAGATGTTCAAGTCCATGGAAGAAGACGACCGTTCGGGCCGGTACCTCAATCCGATTTACATCATGGCCGACTCCGGCGCCCGCGGATCCAAACAGCAGATCCGTCAGCTCTCCGGTATGCGCGGACTGATGGCCAAGCCGTCGGGCGAAATCATTGAAACCCCGATCACGGCCAACTTCCGCGAAGGCCTGAACGTGCTGCAGTACTTCATCTCGACTCACGGTGCCCGTAAGGGTCTCGCTGACACCGCGTTGAAGACAGCCGACTCCGGTTACCTTACCCGCCGCCTTTGCGACGTGGCGCAGGACGTCATCATTACGGATGAAGACTGCGGTACGGGCGAAGGTATCGCGGTGGCTTCCATCATCGAATCGGGCGAAATCATCGAACCGCTGCGCGACCGCGTGGTGGGCCGCGTGGCTCTCGACGACGTGATGGATTACGAAGGCAAGCTGATCGTCGGCCGCAACCAGGAGATCACCGAAAAGATCGCTGAGCAGATTGAGAAGGCTGGTATCGAAGCGGTTCGTATTCGCTCCGTGCTGACCTGCGAATCGCGCCGCGGCGTGTGCCAGCTGTGCTACGGACGCAACCTTGCCACCGGCCGCATGGTGGAGCATGGCGAGGCGGTCGGTATCATCTCGGCGCAGTCAATCGGTGAACCGGGCACGCAGCTCACGATGCGTACCTTCCACATTGGTGGTGCGGCGACTGGTTCTTCGGAGCAGTCGAAGCAGGACGCGAAGTCGGACGGCTATGTGAAGTTCCTGGCGGTCAATACGATTCGGAACGCCAAGGGCGAACTGATCGCGATGAACCGAAACGGCAAGCTCGTCATTGTCGACGACAAGGGCCGCGAGCGGGAACGCTACGAAGTGGTGTACGGCGCCCGCATCCTCGTCGAGGACGGCGCTCCGGTGAAGGAAAATCAGGACCTGGTCGAGTGGGATCCTTATACGTTCTCGATCCTGACGGAAATCACCGGTACGGTTCATTTTAAGGACCTCGTGGAATCGGTCACTATGACCGAGCAGGTTGACGAGATCTCGGGCAACATGCAGCTGGTCGTCATCGATTCGACTGACGAAAAGAAGCTCCCGACGATCGAGATCATTCCTGAGGGCGGCACTCGGCGCGACGCCAAGAAGTACCTGATGCCGACCCACGCTCACCTTATGGTGCGCGAAGGCGACGTGATCCACGCGGGCGACGTGCTGGCGAAGATCCCGCGCGCTACTACGAAGACCAAGGACATCACCGGCGGTCTGCCGCGCGTTGTGGAACTGTTCGAAGCCCGCAAGCCTCGCGAAACGGCGATCCTGACCGAAATCAGCGGCAACGTGAAGTTCGGCGAAATCGCGAAGGGTCACCGCAAGGTCTACATCGTTTCCGACGATGGCGATCAGCGCGAGTACCTGATCCCGCGTGGTGTGCATATCAACGTTCAGGAAGGCGAGCGCGTGAAGGCCGGCGATCCGCTGATGGATGGCCCCCGCAATCCGCACGACATCCTGCACGTCCTCGGCGAACATGAACTGCAGAAGTACCTGGTGAACGAGATCCAGGAAGTCTACCGTCTGCAGGGCGTGAACATCAACGACAAGCACCTCGAAGTGATCTGCCGTCAGATGCTGCGGTGGATCAAGGTGGAGGACATCGGAGATTCCGAGTTCCTGCCCGAGGAAATCGTGGACAAGTTCAAGTTCCGCGAAGAGAACGACCGGGTGCTGAACGCCAGGGGTAATCCGGCGACGGGCAAACCGACGCTGCTGGGTATCACCAAGGCGTCGCTGTCGACCGACTCGTTCATCTCGGCCGCATCCTTCCAGGAAACCACGCGCGTACTCACCGAAGCCGCCATCAACGGCAAGGTGGACTACCTCCGCGGCCTGAAGGAGAACGTCATCATGGGCCGTCTGATTCCCGCGGGCACCGGTATGGATTATTACCGGGGCATCAAGATCCAGGGAGAGGACGTGGAAGAGGAAACGCTGGTGGAAGATACCGTGCTCGACCCGGGTATCCCGGGTTACGGCGACGAAGCTCGCGTGCAGTATGCGGGCGGGTTGTCTGAAGGTACCCCGGAAGAACTCAGCGAGTAGGTTTCGCTTTCAGCTGCAGGTTGAACACAAGGCCGGGGTGGCGACGCCCCGGCCTTTTTGCGTTTTGAAGCCGCTACACTTGAAGTATGTTGCTATCCGCTCCGATGGTCGCGGAACTCCCACACAAAACCTGGACACGTGCGGAACTCGAAACTCTGGAAGCTGCAGGCCATATGGCTGGTTGCCGGTATGAGTTGATTGAAGGCGAGGTCTTTGACAAGATGGGCCAGAATCCGCGCCATGCCGCTGCAATCGCGCGGTTGAACGGCATTTTTTCGAAGATGTTTGGCGGTGAGCGCGTGTCCGTTCAGTTGCCCGTTGAGGCAGCTCTCGAGGATTCAGTGCGCAGCCTGCCTGAGCCGGATGTGGCGGTGCTTGCCAGCCCGCGGTCCGGAACACGGCATCCAGATGCCCGCGATGTGCTGCTGCTGGTCGAGGTGGCCGACACGACCATCTACATGGATACCCGACGCAAGAAGAAGCTCTACGCGCGCGCCGGATACCCCGAATACATCGTGCTCGATCTTAACGAACCCGAGTTGCTGGTGTACCGCGATCCCAGGGGAGACGGCTACCGGACGATCCAGGAGCTTCATCCCGGCGACCACTACAGTCCGCTCAGCCAGCCGGATGCGCAGATCCCAGTCAGCTATCTGCTCACCGGCGAATAGCGAGCGCTTCGATGAAGTGTGATTTGATAGTCGGGTATGCGAATTCACATCGCGATTGCGGGCGCGGCCGCCGCCGTTTGCACCGCCGGTTTCCTGGCCGTGGCAGCCGGGGCCGGACAGACTCGAACCATCTCGCTGGCTGAGCTGAGAGACAAGATCGAAGGCGGCTGGGCCGGGCAGATGATCGGCGTCAGCTTCGGCGCCCCTACCGAATTCAAATTTAAAGAGCAAATCATTACGGGCGACCTCCCGAAATGGACGCCGGACCGCGTCTCGAATTCGCTGAATCAGGACGACCTGTACGTCGATATGACGTTTGCGAAAGTGCTCGACGACAAGGGGCTGAATGCTTCGACAGCCGACTTCGGCGCCATGTTCAAGAACGCCGGCTACGCCCTGTGGCACGCCAACCTGGCCGCCAGGCGGGCGCTGAAGCGCGGTGTACCCGCCACACTCTCCGGCACCCCGAAATACAACGCGCACGCCAACGACATCGATTTCCAGATCGAAGCGGACTTTATCGGCCTGATGGCGCCCGGACTCCCAACCGCAGCCACCGACATGGCATGGCGGGCGGGCCGGGTGATGAACTACGGCGACGGGATTTACGGCGGCATCTTTGTCTCCTGCATGTACTCGGCTGCGTTCTTTGAAACCAGCGCCCGTAAGGTGGTGGAAGCAGGCCTCGCCTGCCTGCCGGCGAAAAGCCCCTATGCGATGACAGTCGCCGATGTCCTGAAATGGTCGAAAGAGCAGCAGGACTGGAAAGCGACCTGGAAGTTGATCGAGGACAAATGGAACAAGCGTGAACCCTGCCCCGAGGGCGCGCTCAGGCCGTTCAACATCGACGCGAAACTCAACGGCGCCTATATCGCGCTCGGCCTGCTCTACGGAGGCGAAGATTTCTGGAAAACGCTGGAGATTTCCACGCGGGCTGGGCAGGATTCGGACTGTAATCCTTCGAATGCATGCGGAATTCTGGGTGTAATGGTTGGTTATAAGCGAATCCCCGAGGAATGGAAAGGCGGAATTCCGAAGATCGCCAACGAAAAGTTCCGGTACACCGATTTCACGTTCCGCACCATTGTCGACAGCACCCAAAAGCGAGCCGTCGAACTGGTAAAGAAGACCGGCGGATCGCTGAATGGCGAAACCCTGACCATCAGGACGCAGGCTCCAAAGGCCGCGAAGCTCGAGCTCTGGGACGATTACGGATCTCCAGCCGAGCGTGTGCCGGTTACCGACGCGCGCTGGCAGTGGAAGGGCGCATGGACGGCGGACAAAACGAACAAAGTGGCTTCGACCAAAGACGCTGAGGCTTCACTCCGATTCAGCGGAACGGGCGTGATCCTTACCGGTCTGTATCTGGAAAAGGGCGGAAAGGCTGATGTCTACCTGGACGGCAAACTGCACAGTACCGTCGACGTGTATTCAGACGAGAAGGCAACCAAGGGCGGCGAATCGGTGTGGCACACCTTCGGGCTGAAGAACCAGGAACACTCGGTGCGACTAGTCCTGCGCGGCGAGCCAGGCCCGGGCGCCTCGGGAACTGACGTCGTACTGCAGGACTTCGTCGTCTTCCGCTGATCCACCGGACTTACTTCTTCATTGAGGGGGCGTCTCCAGCACCGCCGAACTGACCGGTACCAGATTTGGAGTTGTGCTCAAACTGGCCATTGGTTTGACCGGCGGCGTTCTTCCCGCGCGTGTTTAGATTCGTCAGCTTCTGGGCCTGCTTCTTGCTCTGAACCGACGGATTTTTGTGTTCGTTCTTTGTCATACAGGTGGGACCACCCGCAGCAGGGGTACGTTACGAAATCCCTGACGGTAACGGTGTCTTTTCAGTACGCTCGGCCATCAGCCGCTCCAGATTACCTCCGAGGATCAGGCGAGCTTCGGCCTCTTTGACGCCGAGTTCGTAAAGGGCCGTGGCCTGCTGCTCCAGCACGTCGTGCTGCCAGCCTCGCGGGAAGAAGCTGGAGTCGCTGCCGAACAGCAGCCGCGACGGGCCCGCTACATCCAACGCGCGGCCGAACACCGTGCGCAGGTTCAGCCCCTCGTACTTCATCCACTTGTTCGAGCTTGAGGTGTCGAGATACACGTTCGGACACAGGTCAGCCACCATCAGCGCCTCCCGAAGCATCCCTGAGCCGAAGTGCGGAATGATGAACGGCACCTGCGGATAGCGCAGCGCCACCGGGTGCAGGTCGAGCGGGCTCGAATAGCGCATATCGAACGGGCTCGGCAGCCCGAGTTTGCGGCGTACCCCGACGCTTAGCGCGCCGCAGTGCACAAACACCGCCATGTGATGGGCTGACGCCACGTCCAGCACGGGCGCGACATGCACGTCGTCAGCGACCGAGAAGCGTTGCATCGCCGGGAAGAGGCAGACGGTATGGAGGTGAGGGTTCGACGCGGCACGTTCCATCCGGTCCACCGCATCGGGCTGCAGCGGGTCCAGCATGAACGCGCCAAAGAAGCGTGAGGGATGCTCAGCTACTGCGACCGCAACGCCGTCCTCGTCGCCCGGAACGCTGCCAATGAGGCAGGCACGGGCGATACGGTGCGAGTTCAGTTCCGCAACCCAGCGCTCGGCCAGCGGGTCACTGTCCCCGGCGGCGGCACCAGGGATTTCCCAGCCCTCCAGCATGGGACCAAGGGCCTCAACACCGTCGACGCGCTTCTGCCGCGCCAGTGCCGAGTAGAAGCTGTGAGAGAAGAAATGCACGTGCGCGTCGGACACGCGCAGATCTCCCCAGTGCGGAATATGGGTCGTAACTGGCACGCTAATGCACCGCGTCTTCCGGATCCAGCGGCTTCGTCGGATCGATGAACGGCCAGCAAAGGCCTCCGAGGAAGTACATCAGCGCCATCGAATACAAAAACGGAGTGTAACCGAGCTTCGCATCGAGGATCATGCCGCCGACCGTGGGAGCGACGAATCCAGCGAGGTTTCCCATCATGTTCATCGAACCCGACACGGTACCGGCGTACTTGCCGCCGATGTCCATGCAGGTGGCCCAGGCACCGGGCATTACCAGATCGTTGAAGAAGCTGGTGAGTCCCATGAAGATCATAGAGAGAATTGCGGCGTCCAGCGTCGCGCCCCGACCGGTCCCCTGCATCTGGATGAAGACGAGGAGCATGGCGGTCGCGCCGAAGAAGCCCAGGCATCCCATAATGCGCCGGGAGACCTTAATGCTGCCGGTCAACCTGGTCAGGCGGGCGGAGCTGAAGCCCGAGGTAAGGCTTCCGATTCCACCGAAGAACAGCGGAAGTACAGCCAGGTAGGCTCGCGTCGTCGCGTCGAGATCGGGATAGCGCTCCTTGAGGAACAGCGGCAGCCAGGTGATGTAGAAGTACCAGGGGTAGGTGATGAAGAAATACTGCGCCCAGAGTAGCCAGATGGAACGATTCTTGATCAGCTTGCTCCAGGGCACATGCGCGTGGCCCTGGCCGAGACGGTCGTTGCCGTCCAGCAGAGCGAGTTCCGCGGCATTTACCGACTTGTGATCGCGGGGATTATCGCGATACCAGAGGTAGAAAGCAACGGCCCAGAACACGCCGAGAGCGCCAAAAAGCACGAACGCGCTGCGCCAGGACATGTACTGGAAGACCCAGACCACCAGCGGAGGCGTGAATGCCCCGCCCCAGCGGGCAAAGGTCCACATAATGCTTTGCGCGCGGGTTCGTTCGGAATTCGGAAGCCATGCCGAGAACGCCTTGGTCAGGTTGGGAAAACAACCGGCTTCACCCGCACCGAAGAGGAATCGGACCACATAGAGCGATGTGAAGTTCCACATGTACCCGGTGGCCGCGGTGAAGAAGGACCACCAGATGACGATCCGCATCAGAACTTTACGGGGTCCCATGACGTCGCCCATCCAGCCCCCAGGCACTTCAAACAGTGCATAGGCGACCGCGAAGGACGAGAAGATCATCCCGATCTGGGTCTGCGTAAGACCCAGATCCCTCTTAATATGTTCGGCGGCCTGCGAGATGCAGACACGGTCGATGTACGAGAGGATGGCAAGCGTAATTGCGAAAACGACAACCCAGTAGCGCGCTCGGGTTGGTGTCTGGTTCAAAGCGGCAGGAATGGATCCTGGCGCCGGGGTCGGTTGCGTCATGCGCGTTCTATCACATCACGTCAGGGCGTAGGTTGCAAGGTGAAACGCGCAGCCGGGCTTCAGGCTTTGGAATGTACAAGGCCGTCGAGCTCGACGACAACTCCCATCAGCGTCTCCGACTGGCCGCTGAGTTCCTCGCTTGCGGCGGCGCTTTCCTCCGCGCTGGAGGCGACATGCTGGGTGGAGGAATCCATTTGCGCCAGGGCCGAGGCAATCTCACGGGCGCCTCGAGCTTGTTCCAGACTGGCTTCCGTAACCTGCTCCACCAGTCCCTTCAGCCTGACAGACCGCTCCGTGATGGTGCGAACCGAATCTGCCAACAGTTCCAGATGCCTGCTGCCGTCCTTTGACGTGTTGACCGCTTCCTCAATCAGAAGCGCAGTGTCACGGGCGGAATCGGCGCTGCGGTGAGCCAGCGACCTGACCTCATCGGCCACAACGGCGAAGCCCATCCCGGCAACACCGGCCCGAGCGGCTTCCACGGCCGCGTTCAAGGCCAGAATGTTGGTCTGGAACGCGATCTGGTCGATTACCTGAATGATGGTCGCCATCTTTCCCGCCGCCGACCTAATACCGGCCATCGACTCCACCATCGCGCCCAGGTTCTTATTCGCTACACCAATGACCTTCGTTACCTCGTCGACTTCCGTACCGGCCGCCCGCGCGTGATCCGAGTTTTTCTGCGCCATGGCATTGATTTCTTCCGTCGAGGCGGAGGTCTCTTCCATCGACGCGGCCTGCTGTGAGGCACCGTGAGCCAGTGTCTGAACGGAACTGGCCACCTGCTGGGCAGCGGCTGCAACCTGAGACGCCCCCTCACGCAGACTGGTAATGGCTCTGTCGAGCGGCTTGACGATGCTCCGAACGTTGAAAATGGCGAGCAGCACGGACACAACCAGGGACACACAGAACACTATTGAAATCGACCAGATTGCGCTGTGCGCGGTGGCTGTTGCGGCAGCAGCATCCGCTTGTCCGGAGGTCCGGTTGAAATCTTCCAGTTCGCTGATTGCCTTAGCCCGCTCACTGGCTGCAGGTACACCCTCCTTACTCCAGAGTTCGATGGCCGCTTTCGTATCACCGGCGCGACTGACCGCCTGAACACGAGACCAAACCTCCAGAACACGGGTTTGCGCAGGCAACACCCTGGAGGCGAGTGCCCTGTCATCCTCGTCTTTGATCGTCTTTTCGTACGCTGCATAAGTGGAGCGCAGATCGCCTTCGAAACGCGCAATCTCGGCTTCATAACCAGATTTTTCCGACTGGTCCGCGCTGGCGATATGACTTACCATCATGCCCCGCTGGTCCTTCGCGGCGGCAGAGAGCTTACCGGACAGGAACAAGCCCGGCAGCGAATCGTTCGTAATCCGGTCCACAGTTTCAGTCAGCCTCCAAAGGCTGACAAGTGCAACCGTGCCGAGCACGGCCATCATCAGGGCCTGAGCGGCAAACGACGTCGACAATCTTCTTCCAACAGTCATTGAGCCTCCATCACAGGTCAGAGCGACCTGGCGCGTTCCTGTACCTGGTTGGTTAGTGACAGCTCAACGCAAAAATTCTCATGGATATTGTGGCTACAAACACAACCCGGCCGGCAGACCTCAGCCTTTCACGAACTCCATGCTTCCTGTGCTGTGCGACCGCGGTTCTGTTCGCGCCTTGCGGAGGTATTTTTCGATCTGGCGCACGATGGCCGGGTTCGCTTCGGCTACGTTGCGCGACTCCGACGGATCCTCGGCCAGATTGTAGAGTTCCAGCGGAGCGGCGGGAGTGGGGCGCACTCCTTTCCAGTTGCCGAATCGCGCAGCCTGTTGCAGGCGGTCGGCCCGCAGTTTACCGGATTTTTGGTCGTAGATGTTCTGTTCCCAGTACATCCATTCCCGTTTCGGGTGTGCCTTGCCAAGGAACTCCGGCACCAGAGACTCGCCATCGATCCGCGCAGGCGGCTTCCCACCGGCGATCTCGGCGAACGTCGGCATGATGTCGCAGAACGCCACCGGGTAGTGGCTGACCGACCCTGGTTTCACCTTGCCTGGCCAGCGCACGATAAACGGGACTCGCAACCCGCCCTCATACACCGAGCCTTTCGCGTCGCGCAGCGGGCCGTTGCTGCGAAAGAACTGGTAGCCGTGGTCGGCTCCCGAGGGTGCGCCATTGTCGCTGGAGAGGATGACGACCGTGTTCTCGCGAAGCTTCAGTTCATCGAGCAGCGCCAGGAGTCGACCGTAGTGCGCGTCGGCACGGGTGACCATGGCGGCGTATGTTTGTGCTTCTCGGGCCAGTCCCTGCCTTTGTACGGACTGAGGTCGGGGACCTCGAAATTGCCGTGGGGCAATGTCCACGTCGCATACAGGAAGAACGGCGAATCCTTGTGCCGGCGCACGAAATCGAGGGTCTTGTCGGCGATCAGGTCGGCGCTGTACGTGCCTTTCGGCAACTCGACACGCTTCTCGTTATCCCAGAGGAACGGCGTGTAGTAGTTGTGCGCATGCACCTGATGGAGGTAGCCGAAGAACTCGTCGAATCCGTGCTTTGAGGGCACGCCTGCCGATCCGGCGTCGCCCAGCCCCCACTTGCCGAATCCTCCAGTCGCGTAACCGGCTTTCTTCAGCACGGCCGCTACTGTGACGTCCTCCGGGGTGATGGGAATTGTACCCGCATTAGCGCGAACTGGCGCATGTCCGCCGTGCAGTCCGGTCATCAGAACGGCGCGCGAGGGAGCGCAGACCGCGCCACCGGCATAAGCGGCCGTGAATTTCATCCCCTCAGCGGCCAGCTTGTCCGCGCTGGGCGTCTGGATGTGCTGCTGGCCATAGCACCCAAAATCGTAGGTGCCGAGGTCGTCCAGCAGGATGAACACGATGTTGGGCTTCTTCGCAGTTTGTGCCGGGCAGAGTGACGCTGCGATTCCGGCGGCGAGAAACTCGCGGCGCCTCATGTGGGTCCCGCACCTTCGGCCAGAAGTTCGTCGATGTTCATTATGAGTTCTTCCTCGTGCAGCATGCCCACCCATGTACGCGCGACTCGTCCCTGCGTATCGACCAGAAAGGATGTGGGTAGGCTCTGAATCGCTTCTGTGATGGGGGAATCGGGGGCGGGCACAAGAACAGGGTATTCCATCCTGTAACGTTCCACAAACCGCGGCACGACTTTAGCCGGATCCTCATCCATCGAAACGGCCGCGATGGTCACTCCCCTGCCCTTGTACTTTTCATAGACACGCACCAGATCCGGTGTCTCGACACGGCACGGACCGCACCAGGTGGCCCAGAAGTTCACCAGCACGATCTTTCCCTTATGCTCCGACATGCTCCACTTGTGGCCGGACATGGAGGGCCAGGAAAACGCAGGCATCGGCGTTCGTTTGGCGGCGGGCTTAACGGAGATGAGTCTGGGCGCGGAGTCCTGGCGGGACATGGTGGTGACCGCCGCGATGCCCACAACCAGCCCGGCAATAACCAGCACACGAAAAAGGGTCTTGCTGTCCATGAATAAGAGTGGAACTCAGGCCACGCTGCCTTCCCTCCGACGAGTGTACCGGAGGGAAAGCAGGGAATTGCGGATCGATGGGGAGAAGGACGGGCTGGCGACCTTTTTAGTTGCCCTGATCGGGCATCAGTTCGGTGTATCGGTCCAACAGTTCCAACTTGCCCTTCTTGCCCGTGATGTAGGCGAGGGTCATAAAACCGACCGCGTCGGTGCTGCGATGCTCGTCGGGATTCGTGTCCGCTACAAAGACAGGCGCGGCGAGCTCTTCGGCTCCGTTCCACAGCCCGCTCATATAGCCAAGCTTGAAGCTCTCCCAGTCCTGACCGGTGGAATATCCCGGAAACAGGTTAGTAAACCAGTCAGACAACGTGACTGGCGACATTGGCCCATACATAGAAGCGATGGCGGAGCCCGCTTCCTGAAAGCCGGTAGTCTCGGTTATGTTCCTGGTTGCTTTCTCTCGTGCCACTTTGATCCCCTCTCTCTTTCAGCGAACCCCCCCAGGAATTCGCGAGCACCTGAAATGCCAGGATTCCCACCTGACCGCCATCGTTTCTCTTCGGGTGCAGTACCAGCATGCGGCAAGCAGGGAAAAATTTCATTACCCCCGGCGTGGGGGTAGTACGGGTACCATGCGGGTAGCAGTTTCACAGTGAAATGGCGTAAGTGTTTGCCATTAAGAGTTTTCTGCGTTTTTCACAACCCAAAGCAGGCCCTTCGGCCTCACTGTTACAGCGACCGTACCCCTTCGAGGATGTGAAGCGGTCTACAATAAAAGAAAGATTTACATGCATCGTATCACTTTTGCGCTGGGACTTGCGCTGTGTTTGGTACCCGCTTATGGCAAGCACGAGCCGGTTCTATGTGGCTCGCATGACTATCGCGCGCGCCAGGAACTGCAGCTTCACACGCAGTCGGCGAAATCCGGAATTAAGCGCGTCCGTGCCTCCGCTGTCTCCACACTGCGACCCGATCAGGGCAGCATTGCCATTCTCGACGATACGAACGGCGTTATCTCCCGGCGGAACCCGTTTTCGCTGAATCAGCGAACGCTGCGATTCGTTCCTCGCCCAGGCACACCCGCCGGGTACCGGTTTGAGCTGTCGGGTGAGTCAATGGACACTGCGGCCGCGGCCGCGGGAACGCACCTGACGGGCCTCGGCGATGACGACACACGGGCCGTGCCGATCCCGTTCGCATTTCCTTTTTTTGGAATAACCTGGACGGAGTTGTTCGTTAATTCCGATGGAAATGTGAGTTTTGGTGATGGCGACGCCGGAGTTACGGACCGTTCGCTCGGTCGGTTTCTGGCGGGTTCGGCACGGATAGCCGCGCTGTTTGAGGACCTCGACCCCAGCCGGGCGACCGCCGGAGGGGGTGTATTTGTAACCGCTTCGTCGGATAAATTCGTGATTAGCTGGGTGCGGGTTCCGGAATACTCCGATTTCGGTGCAGGACGCCGCCAAACGTTTCAGCTTCGGCTCTTTCGGGATGGAAGTATCGAGATTGCATGGGCCGATGTGGTGGCTTCCGAAGCGGTGGTGGGCGTCAGCGTGGGAGGTGTGCAGTCCGATCCGAACATCCTGAGTTTCACGACAACCAGTTCGGGCGACTACGCCGGAAGTATCGCCGAATACTTTACGTCCACGGAAAGCGTCGACATTTTTGCCGCATCCCAACGCTTTTACCAGAATCATGAGGACGCCTACGACTATCTGGTGTTGTTTAACAACCTGAATATTCAGGCTGACTCCGTGAGAAGTGCCCTTGCCTTTGAGGTGACTGTCAGAAATGACCGTTCCGGTTTCGGAGACCAGAAAGTGGACATCGGGGCCGAGACAGGGTCAAAGCGACGTCTCCAGGCGATTCTCAACATGGGACGGTTCGACGATTATCCAGTCGACCCTGACGGTACGGTGACCCTGCGGCTTCCCTCCCCTGACACTCCGAAAACCATCCTCGCGCATGAGGCCGGCCACCTGTTTCTCGCCTATGCCAGCGTCCGCGACGACGAGGGAGTGTCGGAGTTTCCGATGCTTGGGCTACAGAGCGCACACTGGGCGACGACGTTCAACTCGGAGGCTTCGCTGATGTCCGGCGCGCGCATCCGCGACAACGGAGCCACTTCCAACCCTCGGTTCACAACGGTAGCGGCAGTGGAAGCGTATTCCCTTCTCGACCAGTACCTGATGGGCTTTCGCCCGGCGGAAGAAGTCCCGGATACCTTTTATGTCGCAGCGGCAAGTTCCACAGCACCGCGGTTTCTGCCCCAGGTTGGGGTCGGATTCAACGGCCAGCGGCGAAATGTGGGTATCGCCGACGTGATCGCGCAAGTCGGGCGTCGAACCCCGGATCACACCGTCGCCCAGCGGCGGTTCCGCTTCGGGTTCGCACTGATCACTGCCGCTGGGACAGCGCCGTCGGCCGCTGATCTGGCCCGTCTGGAGAACTACCGCACAGCTTTCGAGACGTTCTACCGGGATGCATCTTCCCAGCGAGCCGCGGCCGACGCCACGCTGAAGAAGTCGCTGGCCGTCTCATCCTGGCCCGCCGTTGGGTTGACTCCCGGCGGTACCGCGCCGATTCGAATCGCCACGGAAAAACCAGTGGAGACGAACCTGACGGTAGTGGTCCGCTCCACGGGCGGCGCGGCGGTGCCAGCCGTTTCCTCGGTAACGATTCCCGCCGGCGGAACGGAAGCGACATTCCAGCTTCGCGGTCTCAGGGCCGGAGCCGACATGATTCTGCTGGAGCCCGCCGACCCGGGGTATGAGACGGTGGAGCTGAAGGCAGGCATCACCGCGGCTGATTCCCAGAAGCTGGCTGTGTTGTCCGGTGCAGGCCAGGCCGCTACAGCCGGAACAGCGCTTCGCGAAGCGGTTCGCGTGCGACTCACCGATGTCAATGAGCTTCCCTTCCCGGGCGTCAGCGTCACGGCTTCGCTCACCGGCGAAGGCAGCGTGGATAACGCTTCAACCGTCACTGATGAGAATGGCATCGCGCAGTTTCGCTGGACGCCAGGCAGCGGCTCGGTTCAGGAGTTGCGCATCACCGCACCAGCGGTCGCACCCGCCGTCGTCACCGCGCTGGGACGTCCGGCGCTGAACGCCAACAGCGTGGTCAACGCCGCCTCATTTGCACCAGGATTGGCCCCGGGCGCAATCGCGACCGCGTTCGGCGCCAACCTGGGATCCGGTACGGCGGACTCCGTGCAGGTGTTGGTGAACGGCCTGCCCGCGCTGGTTTTTTACTCGAATTCGGGTCAGGTGAACTTCCTTGTGCCCCAGAATGTGTCCGGCGGGAGTTCAGCCGGACTGGTCATCCGCAACATTGCCGGCAGTTCCGATCCGATCCTGGTTCCGGTCAGCGACGTCCAGCCGGGCATCTTCTTCGACGCCCCAACTCGCTACGGGGCCGTTGTGGTTGCCGGTACGGGCTCCGTGACGCAGGTTCGGCCAGCCCAGCGAGGTGACGTGGTGGAGATTTACGCTACGGGGCTGGGACTGACTTCGGCTGGCTCGGGTGGACTACAGTTCACCCGCGTTACGCCTGAGGTGACCGTCGGGGGCGTGCCTGCGGAAGTGCTGTACAGCGGGCTCGCGCCCGGGTACCCTGGCCTGTATCAAATCAATGCGCGGATCCCGGCCAGCACGGCGACTGGCACGCAGACCCTTCTGCTCAGCGCCGCCGGGCAGCCCAGCAACGAAGTGCGGATCGAGGTCCGTTAATTAACGCGACTCGGGCAGACGAGCCGCCGCAATTTGCGCAATGTCGAGCAGTTTCGGGCCGCCCGTGGCTGGCGCGATTTGCGTCAGGGCATCCCGGAACATCGAATTGCAGAACGGGCAGGCCGCGGCGATGGTGCCTGCTCCCGTCGCGATCAGTTGCCCGGCGCGTTCGACATTGACCCGCTTACCAGGCTCTTCGCCGAGGAACATGCGGCCACCGCCCGCCCCGCAACAAAAGCCTCGTTCTCTGGAGCGCTCGGGGTCGACGACAACCGCGGTACCAATCACCTGGCGAGGAGCGTCGTAGGAATCGCCATACCGGCCGAGATAGCAGGGGTCGTGGAACGCGGTAGTGCTGTCCGAAGCTGGTGCCGGAGGCAGCGAGTCGATATGCCTCGCGAGGAACTCGCTGTGATGCTCCACGTCCACCTGGACGCCGAACTCTTTCCAGTCCTCCACCATGGTGCGTACACAGTGCGGGCAGATGGTGAGGACCTTCTTTGCTGTTTTTAGCTGAGTCGCGTTAAATTCGGCGAGCCCTGAGACCAGCAGATCGTTGCCAAGCCGCCGCACCGGGTCGCCCGTACAACGCTCTTTCTTCAGCACGCCCCACGTCACGCCCAGGTGGTTGAGCACGCGGGAAAGCGCCACTATGATTTCGCGGCCGTTGGGGTCGTAGGAGCCCATGCAGCCCAGCCAGAGGCAGTATTCCTGGGAGCCGTCGAACGCGGGCAGCTGGTTCTTCGCGATGAATTTATCGCGTTCAGAGCTGGAGAATCCCAGCGAATTCCCATACTTTTCGACGGAAAGGAAAAGCTTTTCGCCATATTCGTCTTCCCATTTGCCGGTATTCACCAGGCCTCGGCGCATGCCGATGATGATGGGCAGGTGCTGGATGCCGACGGGGCACTGATATTCACAGGCGCCGCAGGAGGTGCACTGCCACAGCATTTCCTCCGGCACATAGTCGTTTCCAACAATGGGCGCTTCCCCGTTGGCGCCGTGATCCCGCAGGTATCGTCGAACACCGAGGATGATCTGCTTCGGGTCGAGGAGCTTGCCTGTGTTGCTGGCCGGGCAATGCTCGGTACAACGGCCGCACTCGACGCAGCTGAACGCCTGGAGCGCAACCAAACTGGTCAGGTCCCTGCCTGTTTCGATGCCGAAGTCCTCGTCGCCTTCCAGCGGCGGAATCTGGCTGAAGCCATTGCGTTTGAGGAATACCGTGGCGGGACTGAGCAGCAAATGGAGATGCTTGGTGTGCGGAATCATCGGCAGGAATACCAGCAGCGCCAGTGTATGGGCCCACCAGTTGACTCGGCCCGCCGCGGTGTCCTCCGGAATCCACAGCCACGCGGCCAGGTAAGTGAGCATCAACGTCAGGATCAACATGGCGATAATGCCCGATTCCTTCGACACCGGCCCGAGCCAGCGCGGGCGCACCACGAACCGGCGAATGAAGAGCCCGGCTATCGACACCGCAACCGCAACCGCGAACCCTCCCGCCAGAGCGAAGTAAACGCGCCCAGGCAGGCCGTCGGGCTGAAGCAAATCCAGGTGCACTCCCGCGGCCAGGTGATCGAGCGTCACCACTGAGAACGCCAGGAAGCCCCAGAACACCAGAGCGTGCGCAAAGCCCGGCAAAGGACGCTCCCGAATCACCTTACCCTGACAAAGAACCTCCCACACAAACGTGTAAACACGCGCCGCAGTGGAGCCCCAGACAAAGCCGGGATCGGGTTTCGACGCACGAATAATCGCGATCACCGGGGACAGCCGCCGCCAGAACAGGCCTGCGGACAAAACGAGAAGCGCCAGGAACAGAGCCGTTTCAAACCAGGACACGACCAGACTGTATCACGCGGGTCCATTGAGGGGCGTTGCGTCGGTACCGGCTGATAACATCAATGTGGAGGCTTTGCGATTGCGTTATGTTATCTCCGGGGGAGCGGGCTTCATCGGCTCCCACATGTGCGATTACCTGCTGGAACGGGGTAATCAGGTAGTTGCTCTCGATAACCTGATCACCGGGTCGCTCGAGAATATCGAACATTTGAGCGGCAATCGCAGTTTCCAGTTTGAGCAGATCGATGTGACCCGTCCGGTGGAAGTGGAAGGACGCGTCGACTGCGTGTTCCACATGGCCTCACTGGCCAGCCCGAAGGAATACCTGGCGCACCCGATCGAGACTCTGGAATCGGGTTCCACGGCCACTCGCAACATGCTGGAACTGGCGCTTCATCACGGGGCTCGGTTCCTGCTCACCTCAACGTCTGAGTGCTACGGCGACCCACTGGAGCATCCGCAGAAGGAGTCCTACTGGGGCAACGTGAACCCTGTGGGTCCGCGCTCCTGCTACGACGAGAGCAAGCGCTACGCCGAGGCCATCACGATGGCGTACCACCGTGTCCACGGCGTGCGCACTACGATTGCGCGCATCTTCAACACGTACGGTCCGCGCATGCAGTTGAAGGACGGGCGTGTGGTGCCCGCGTTCGTCGACCAGGTGCTGAACGGCCAGGCGATGACGATTTATGGCGACGGCTCGCAGACTCGCAGCTTCTGCTATGTGTCGGACATGGTCCGCGGACTGTTCCTGCTGCTGCACAGCGAGGAGCCCTTTCCGGTAAACCTGGGCAACCCGCGAGAGATGACGATTCTGGAGTTCGCCGAGGCCATCCGCAGGCTTACGGGCGAAGCAGGAAGGCTCGTGTATGAGCAGCTGCCGCAGGATGATCCAAAGCGCCGTCAGCCGGATATCGGGCGTGCCAGGGCGATTCTTGGGTGGGAACCCGAAGTGCTGCTCGAAGACGGACTGAAGAGCACTCTGGAGTATTTTCGACCCCGTGTGGGCGCGGCTTCGGCCGGGGCCGCCTGATCCCGCCTACCGCAGGGGCGCGGCCCAGATGCGGGTTGCTGCCGACACGCCGAGAGGCACCGTCTCGCCGCCGACCTGCAGGGTGATGGTCTCGTCGTAATTGCGCGACAGAATGCGCACCTCGGCGCCTGGCCGAACGCCCAGGTTATCCAGATATTCCAGCAGCCGCCGGTCCCGCTCGTACACGCTCATCACGCGCACCTGAGTCTCCGGCGACACTTCGTCCAGCTTCTGCCAGCCGCGCTTGCGGCGCTCCTCGGGGGAATCGAGGGAAACGCGGTTGCCATGAGGGCACGCCACGTCCTCGGCTCCCAGTCGGTCCTGCAGTCTGCGTTCGAACTCCTCGCTCACGGCGTGTTCCAGCTGCTCGGCTTCGTCGTGCACCTGATACCACTCCATGCCGAACAGTTCGCTCAGCATGCGTTCAATGAGGTGGTGGCGGTTCAACACGCGGTTCGCGATGGTCTGCCCCGCGGCCGTCAGCGTGATCTCACCAGCGTCGGCGACCCCAATGAGATCGTCGCGGCGCAGGCGCTTAATAGCCGCGGTGACTGCAGGAGGAGAAACGTTCAGCCAGCGCGCAAGGCTCGCGGCAATTACGGTCTCACCTTCTGACTGCGCCTCAGCTATAGCCTTGAGGTAGTTCTCCTTGGATATCGTAATGTTCACGCAGTACCGATTTTAACTGGCTCGTGGTGTCTAGCGATAGAACGGATTCCAGGTAATCCAGCGAGGACCGTAGTGCGGTGCCGGCTGTCCTACCTCCAGTGCTCCCAGATCCGGTGCTTTGCCGGTGAAGTTGTCATTCACCGTCGGCAGCACGGCTCCCGCATCCACCGCCTTGCCGTTCGGATTGAGACGAAAATTCAGATCCATGGAATGATACACGCGATACCGCTGGGCCGGATCGTCCGGGGCCAGCTTCTCAAAAATGTCGAAATCCACTTCAATTCCGTGGGCTTCCTGTCCGGTGGCCTCGCGAAACTCGGCCAAAGTGGCAAACGCGCGCCAGTCCGCCTCTTTCGGCTCGTAAACCACTTTGCCCGCAGCCGGCGCCAGCCACCGGTACTGCGCCTTCACGTTCTTGTTCGGGCGGTAGCCGTTGTAGTCGCTGCTGAAGTTTCCTGTGGCATTCGCCCACACCATGACGCCTCGATTCGGCGCATCGCGGCCAAGAAACAAATTATTCCGGAAGTGTGCGTTGGTGTAGGGATCGGTGGCCGTCTGCTCGCCGATCATGGTGTTGTGATACGCGATAATGCCGGCTGGCTTGGCACCGAGCTTGAAAGCCCCGCCGCCCGGCACATGATACAGCACGTTGCGCATGAAGTAGACCGGGCCACCAAACATGGGCTGGGCGCTGTAGCCGTTGTGCGCGGCGTTCACGCCTCGGTTGCCGAACACGCGGATGTTATGCGCGCCGCCGTCGGACTCAATGAAGTCGTCATTGGTCAGGTGAATGTCGTTGTTGTAGATGTCGATGGAAGAGGCGCGGCGCTCCGGGTCGGCATCGGGTGGCCCGTAGGTGGAGATGCAGATGGCGTCGTGAAAGTAGGCGACCGCATTGTGCGCGATGATGTGGCCAGGACCATAAACCTTGACCGCGAAGAAGCTCTTCAGCAGATGCGACGGGTAAATGCCCGCGGCCCGCGAACCGGCCTGATTCCATCCGATGAGGCGCATCTGGTCTTCGCGCCCGAGGAACAGATTGTCTGAAATGAAGAAGTCGCGCGACCCGGCGTTCTCGGTCCAGATGCCGACGCCGATGTCTTCAAAGCGGCAGTTACGCACCGTGAGCGCGACGGCGCCCAGCACGTCCTTTTCTCCGGCGAAGATGGCAACTTCGGTATTGCGGAACGTCAGCCCTTCAAAGATGTGGTGGCTCGTCGCCATCACCTCAAACAGCCGAGCATTGCCCGCGCCGTCGAAGATGGCCTCACCATCGCCCGCTCCCTTTATGGTGATGGGCTTCTCAGCCGTACCTTTCTGAGCCAGCGACCACGACCCGGTGAACGGCGCGCTGAGCGGGTCCACATAGTTGTAGCGTTCCGGCCGGTAGAGTCCGGCGTGGACCAGGATGGTGTCGCCAGGCTGGACCCTGTTCATTCGAACCGAGGTCCAGTCGCCGCGGCCTTCACCGTAATAAGCGGCCTTGAGTCCAATGAAGTTCGGCTCCAGCTTCTTTCCCTCGTGGTCGTTGGGATACACGTGGAGCACGCGGCCGCCAGCGGACGATTTCGGCTCCGTCCGCGTGGAGACGGTGACCCGCTGCTGCGCCTGACCTCCGGTCACGCCGTCTGGGTCCTGCAGCGTGAACTCGCATTCGTAGCTGGTGCCGGGCTCCAGATTGAGGATGCTGCCGGCGAAGCCTTCGGGCACCGTGTAGGTCATCTCCTCGCGCATGCGGTAGACCTTTTCGCCACCGATCCGCAGCAGCGGCAGCCCCGGGCGCCACGTCTCGGTGCCCGCTTTACGGAAGCGTACCTCCACCGCGGCGTTCCGGTTCGCGTCCCCTTCAATCAGCCATTCGAACCCGAGGTTCAACAGGGTGGGGTGCTCGACATGGAACCGGCCGGGGCGGGTCGAGTTCTGGGCAGTCAGGGCCCAGGCGGAGAGTATCAGCAAGGCAACGGTGCGCATGGGAAAGGTCTCAATTATATAGCCGACGCCGTTGAAAATGCATTGCCTGAAACATCGCGGGTAACCCTGCTGTAAACTCCTTCGCCAGACATACGAGTACAGTCAGGTTCTGGCCGTACCAGTCACGTCTGCCCGGGAGGATTTGTGAACGCCATGTTCCTGCGATCCGCGTTTGTTCGAACCGCTATCGTCGTCTGCGCTTCTGCCGCAGCGGCATTTTCCGCCAACACCGTTGGTTTACAAGCTGGAAAGGCAGCGCTTCGCTCCGCGGGTCCGCTCGCTTTTGGCCCCAACGGAATCCTCTTCATCGGCGATTCGCTGGGAGCTTCGATTGTCGCCATCGACACGGGCGACACGAAGGCTGCGAAGAATGCGGAGCCGATCGAAATCAAGGAACTGAATCTGAAGATCGCAGCCGCGCTCGGCACCACCGCGGATCAGATTCTCATCAACGACGTGATCGTGAACCCGGTATCGAAAAAGGTCTACATTTCTGTGTCGCGCGGCCGCGGGCCGGAGGCTACGCCTGTCATCCTGCGCACCGACGCCAGCGGCAAGCTGACAGAAGTGTCCATGGATAACGTGAAGTTCGCGCGGGTGTCGCTGCCTAACGCGCCGGACGAGAATGCGAAGGATCAGCGCGGGGCCAATCGCCGGCTGGAGTCGATCACCGACCTCGGCTTCGTCGACGGAAAAGTGATCGTCGCCGGCCTGTCCAACGAAGAGTTCTCCTCCACACTGCGCGTCATTCCGTATCCGTTCGCCGCAGTCGACAAGGGCGCGGGCATCGAGATCTTCCACGGTGCGCATGGCCGATTTGAGACCAACGCTCCCGTTCGCACGTTCGTGAACTACGACATCGCCGGCAAGCAGCACATCCTGGCGGCCTATACCTGCACGCCGCTGGTTCGCATCCCGGTGTCGGAACTGAAGCCGGGCGCCAAAGTGAAGGGCACCACCATCGCCGAACTGGGCAATCGCAACCGCCCGCTCGACATGATCACGTACAAGAAGGACGGCGGCCAGTTCATTCTCATGGCCAACAGCAGCCGCGGCGTGATGAAGCTGCCGGCGGAGAAGCTGGAATCGTACGAAGGCATCACGGCGCAGACGGAAAAGAAGGGTGTTCCTTACGAGACCATCGCCACGCTGAAGGGCGTTCAGCAGCTCGACAAGCTGGACGAAGGTCACGCGCTCCTGCTGACCGACGCAAGCGGCACGCTCGACCTGCACACCATCGCCCTGCCGTAGTTCATAGTCTGATGCGAGTCATCCTCTTAGCGGCCGCCTGCATTTCGATGCTGGTGGCCGCACCTGTTTCGGTCGAGATGCAGGACGGCTTATTTGTTGTCCATGGGTGGGCGCCTCCTGCGAAAGCTCCGCCAAATGGCTGGGCATCGGTGCTGGCGGTGTATGCGGGCTCCGGCAAGGACAGTCCCGCTCTGATGGGCGAATATGCGGTGCGGTCCGGGGCGCTCACGTTCCGACCCCGCTTCCCGCTGTCTCCAGGCATGCGAGTTCGGGCCGTGTTTCGTGGAGCCGAGTCGTGGTTTGAGACACCGCGCGTGGAGCTGGTCTCCAAAGCGCAGGTGACGCGAGTTTATCCGGGCGTATCGGAAATTCCCGAAAATCAACTCAAGTTTTACATCGAATTTTCCGCTTCGATGAATCGAGGCGAGGCGTGGAAACACATTCGTCTGCTGAAGAGTGACGGCACGGCGGTCGAACTGCCGTTTCTGGAAATCGACCAGGAGATGTGGGATGCGGACGCGCGTCGCCTGACCGTGCTCTTCGATCCGGGGCGAATCAAGCGTGGAGTGAAGCCGCTGGAAGACATCGGGCCTGCGATTGAGGCCGGGCACTCGTACGCTCTTGTGATCGGCCGCGAATGGCTGGATGCCGAGGGAGCTCCGCTGGTCGCCGCACACCGCAAGGAGTTTCGCGTGACGGAGGCGGACCGGACTCCAGTCGACCCTGCGGGCTGGAAGATCGGCAGTGTCGCTGCAAGCACGCGGGATCCGCTGGTGGTCGCATTTCCCGAGCCTCTCGACGCGGCGCTGGCTTTGCGCCTGATCTGGGTGGACGGTGTCACCGGTAAAGCGGTGCTCGGAACGGAGGAGCGGGAATGGCGATTCGTTCCCGATCAGCCCTGGACCGCTGGCGAACATTCCATTAAGGTAGATACCGCGCTCGAAGATCTGGCCGGGAACAAGGTCGGGCGGCCGTTTGAAGTCGACGCTTTCGACCGCGTCGACCGGCGGGTTGCCCGCGAGGTGATCTCACTTCCTCTGCGGGTCGGTCGCTAACAGGGCCAGGGTCGCCCACGCGGTGGTCGAGATGTGTTGCGCGTAGCTTTGCGATCCCGACGGACGCGTGGTCTCGGGCCAGCCACCAGAGTTTTGCTGCGTTCGGATGAGAAATTCGCGGCCCCGCGGGATGAGGCTTTTCTCGCCAGCAGCCTGTAGCGCCAGCAGCACCAACGCGGTATCGAAGACCTCTGCCGGCGCCGACTGGCGCGGTCCCCAGCCCCCGTCACTGGTCTGCATGCGGGTGAATCGCTCCACGGCGCGCTTCCGGAAATTGGGTTCGTTTGGTAATGCGAGCAGCACTGCCGCTTCGTCCGGTGTGTGGCGCGGCTCTACGTTGCGAAGGTAAGCCTCGGCGCGGGCGACCTCTGCGTCGTAGCCACCGGCCGCGAGCAAGGTACGTCGACCGAAGTAAGTGGCCAGCGTTGTGCCCCACGTGACCGGCGACCCCGGTGCTTCGCCCTCGTCGTCGACTCGCCATGCCCCACTGGCGGACTGCACGGCGGCGAGGCTGCGTGCGGCGTCCCTCAGCGCCTTGCGGTCCGAAAGCACGCCTGCCTCCACCGCGGACGTCAGCGCGGCGCTGAACTGGTACAGAGCCAGGGTCTTGTCGCTGGAGCCGCCATCCATTTTGCCTTTGCCCCAGTCGGCTGGCGCGCGCAGCCATGTGGTGGTGGAAGCGGCTGGTCCGGTGATCCCCGCGGCATAGAGCGCGCGAGCTCCGTCGCCGTTGTTATGGCAGGAGAAACAGCCGTTCTTCATCGGCCATTGAGGGACTTCCGCAGACAGGTATTGGAGGGCGCGCTCGACACTGGTGCCTTGCGCGGAAGCGGCCGAAATCATCACGAGGAAGAGCGCGAGAACCCACACGTTTCGTTTCGAGTTCCTTTCACCCCGGCCCTGGCGGTAGTGGCGTCGCACGTACTGAGGTGGCCTCAGGCGAGTTGCATGAATCTACCTTACCCCTTGAGGCGAGGGTATCCTGGAGGAGAGCGAAGTGATGTAAGAAAGCACTCGCCGCGCAACTTCACAGGAAAGGAATCTTTATGTCCAGGCTCTCTGAACAGCAACAAAAAGACCTGCTGGCTATTGCGAACCAGCGGGACCAGGACATTGACCTGTCCGATATCCCTGAGGTTCGGGAGATACCACCCGACCACGTCATAGGGAAGTTCTACCGCCCGAAGAAAACGAGTCTGACAATCCGGCTTGACGCCGATGTTGTCGCCTGGCTCAAGGCGTCCGGTGAGGCGGGAACTCATGCGACAAGGGCGCGCGAGTTAGGAATTCAGGACACCTGTTCCGCACAGATGTACAGGGTTGAGTTGGTGCCGGAGGTGGGACTTGAACCCACACAAGGGAGTACCTTGGCAGATTTTGAGTCTGCTGCGTCTGCCATTCCGCCACTCCGGCACACGGGGTGAACTAACGCACTGCCATCATAACAGGACTCAGGACAGGAGTGCCGATGCGATCTCCGTCGCCTTCTCCAGCATCATTCCGGTCTCGCTGCTGCAGCCCAGGAATCGCATGCCCCGGTCGCGCCAGAATTTCGCCAGACCCAGGGATCGAGCCTGCGTTCCAGGAGCCACACCATGGCGGTTGCAGGTTTCTATCAGCGACTCCATCGCAGCCACCATCTTCGGGTGCTGGAACTCACCCGGCACACCGAGCGAGAACGACAGGTCGGCCGGACCAACAAGCAGCGCGTCGAGCCCCGGCACCGAGAGCAATTCCTCACGCGCATCGACGGCCCGCTGGGTCTCGATTTGCGTGACAATCAACGTGTTTTTATTGATATGGTCGGCAATTTGAGGCAGTGTCGCCTGCTCGTAATTCACGGCCGCGGACGTCAGCCCAAAGCCGCGGTCGCCTTCCGGCGGGAACTTCACCCAGCGAATCGCTTTCTCCAGCAATTCCGGCGATTCCACCCGAGGAAACAGAATCCCTTCGGCACCGACGTCCAGCGCCCGCGCCACCAGGTGATACTGCAGATCGGGCACGCGCACCACGGGACAAAAGCCGATCAGGGAGGAAACGCGGCAAATATCCTGCACGGTTTCCAGATCGAAATTGCCGTGCTCCATGTCGATAAATGCCCAGTGGAATCCGGCGGATTTCAGAATTCGCGGAATTTCCGGCGAACGCAGTTGCGCAAACGCACACCCAAGCTGAACCTTGCCCTCCTTGAGGGCTGCTTTAACGGAATTGATTCGCATCGATTTTCTCAGACCGGAAGCAGCACGTGATCCGGGCAGTCCATGTGAACATGCTCGTAGAGCCGGTCCAGCAGATCCGGCCCGTGCAGCGCCAGAAAGGGAAGAATGCTGTAGAACCGCTCCTGCAGATGCTTCTGCGGATACAGAGCATTGTACAGCCATGTGGCTTCTGCCCCGGCGCGATCGTCGCGCTGCATCAACCCGCGCGCCACTTTGCTTTGCGCTTTATGGAACTGATGCAGGATTTTCGCCCTGCTCTTTTCCAGCGACGCACCAAGCGTAGGATCGAAGGCGGAAACCGAACGATGCAGGCGGTCGAGGGTCGCCGTAGTAGCCGAGGTGGCTTCGTCGAACTGCTCCTGCAGACCCGAAGGCACCAGAGTGGCCGCGATCCGCTCCCGCAGCGACGCTTCTCCATTGAAGAAATCGGGCAGCTTCATGTCATACCGGTCCATCAGTTTGCCGGTACGGGTGTCGATGAGCGTGAATCCGGTGCGCGACACGACGCGCGGCATGTGCCCCAAAAGCCGCTCATACAGCACCTGGGACTGCGCGAAGTAGGCCAGTTCCGCGGGACCGCCGACATAGGCCGCGGTCGGCATGATGAAATCCTGAACTACGGGGCGCAGAAGCGCGTTGGGTGACAGGATTTCGGCCCGGTTGGCCAGTTCCTCCACCGACGCATTCGCCTCGCGGAGCGGGACTCGGCGCCCGTCCTGCAG
This sequence comes from Bryobacteraceae bacterium, assembly GCA_034408745.1. GTDB lineage: Bacteria > Acidobacteriota > Terriglobia > Bryobacterales > Bryobacteraceae > JAWXCM01. The sequence continues at coordinate 39,439 of JAWXCM010000401.1, read as the reverse complement.
CACAAAAAACAGCGAGGTTCGGGCGTCGACATGGACCTGCGCGTGATACCCGGCTGCTTCAAGTTCGCGGTTGCGCTCCAGCAGCAATTTGTTGAGATCGGTGCCGATTCGAACCGCGCGGCTCAGAATCGGTGCCGCAATTTGCCTAATCGCAGGATGAAGGGGGTCGAGGAAAAGAAAGCCCCACGGCTTGAGAAGACGTTCGAGCAGAGCGCGGAAGGCCTCGCCCATGGTCGCGCCCTGCGGATGGGTTTCGGCAACCAGGTCGCAAACCTCTTCGCAATAGGGCAGGTCCCGAAAAGCCGCTCGCAACTCGTCGACCGGCCAGGCAACGGGGCGAATGCTGCCCACCGGAATACCCCCGCTGCGTTCCGCCTGCACCTGGAGCTTCAGCGGTTGCCGTGCGCCGTCGAACATGTAAACGTGGTCGACTTCGGGCCAGTCATGATCCTCGGTCGCGAGCCAGAAAACAGGAACCGCCGGGCGTCCGCGAGAAGTGAGGTCCTGCGCGATGCGTGCAGCGGTTAAAGCCTTATAGATGGTGTACGCGGGTCCGCTGAAGAGGCCGACCTGCTGGCCTGTGACGACGGTTACCGCGCCCGGCTCGGAAAGCCGTTCCAGCGCGGCTTCGTTCGAGTTCTGCAGACGAAGCGCCGCAACCAGGGCCGCCCTACGCTCTTCGGGATAGCCGGTAGAAGGCGGAGCAGTATAGAATCGCTCTACCCGGTGGTAAGAATAGAGGAAGTCCTTAAACAGTCTGGAAGTGTGAGGCAGATCTGTGTGCCGTAGGCAGGCTGTTTCCATTCGATCTTCTGGTCAAACCGTACAGACTGACACAGAGTAGCAGATGCACCCAACCTGCCTGAGGACGTGACTAATTTTCCAGCGCGACTGTGAGACTGGCGCGGTAATCAGAACCGCGCCGTCAGTCCAACCTTCAACACCCGGGGCGATCCGGGGATGATGTTGTTGTTGCTGTGCGCGGTCGGGTAGTAGCGGCGATCAGTCAGATTCTCCATGTTGGCCTGCAACCGGATATTCTCCGTCACGCTGTAGAAAACCGCCGTGTCGACGCGGGTGAAACTCGGCAAGCGTACCGTGTTGTCGATGCCGGTGAACAGGCTACCCTGCTGCACCACCCCGAGGCCGGCCCCCAGCCTCGACGTCACCTTATAGTTGTTCCAGAGCGACACGGAATGCCGGGGTACCAGGGCGACTCGAGCGCCCTGCGCGGCCGCGGTCGTCGCGCTGGACACGGAGGCGTCCTGCCAGGCGTAGCCGCCGACCACCAGCCAGCGCCGCGTGACGCTGCCGTTGATTCCGATCTCCGCGCCATTTGACCGCTGGCTGCCCGTCTGCACGATGCGTGCCGGGTCATTCGGATCGCGCGCCGTGGTGTTGGTTCGGTCCAGCCGGTACAGCGCTGCCGTAAACGACAGGTTGCGGCTCGCGTCCCACTTGACGCCGGTTTCGTAGTTGCGGAACCGCTCGGGCCTGAGGGTCTGCTGGGTCGCGGTCAGTGAGGAGAACTGGTCGCCCGAACTGGGCAGGTACGACACGCTGTAGCTCCCATACACGGAGACGTTTGCTCTGGGTTTCAGAATCAGGCCGGCTCGGGGCGACACCATGTGATCCTGGCGCCCGAGGCGTTCGCTGTTGCGATGGTTCAGGAAGTCGATGGAGAAGTAATCATAACGGAAACCGGCGACGACCTGAATGAAACGCGACAGTTCGATTTGATCCTGCACGAAAACTGCGCCGACGTGATTTACGGCCTGGTTGTCGGCATCGGTTGCCGCCTGCCGGAAGCTGACGCCGGAATCGGGAACCGCAGGCGAAGCGAAAGGCACGCTCAGCGTGGTTGCGTTGCCGAAGTAGGCGGTCTGGCGGTAGTTGATGGAGCGCTGGCGCCCCACCTCACTGCCGATCAGGACTGTGTGACGCAGCATCCCAGTCTGGACGATACCAGTCAGATCCGTCTGGTTGAACAGGTTACGGCGAAGGGTCAAGTTGTTGTAGCCGGTCAGGCTGACCTGCGTGAGACTCGCATTGACGGCCCCTGGCAGAACGTTCTTGTAGAACTTGTCGTAATCCCCGGTTACCGTGCTGTTGCGGAGGTTGAAACGAGAGAACTGATGCTCGACGACAGCGGAGCCGACGTGCACTCCGGCGCTGGCGTGGCTGTCGTCGGGGTCGCCGAAAAACGTGCGCCGGTCGGCAGGTGCGGGCAGGCCGGCAAACGAGGGAATGCCGCGGTCGACCGTTCGGCCGTCATGGAAACGCTCGTAGTTGAGGCGGACCTGGGTCGTCTCGGTCACGCGAATCGATACAGCGGGTGCGATTCCGTAGCGCTCGACATTCCAGTGGCGACGGAAGCTGTCTGAGTTTTCATACATCGTGTTGAGGCGGACTGCGACGCGCTGGCCGAAGCCGTACCCTAAATCTGAGCTGATGCGTTTGTTGCCGAAGGAGCCGCCCTGGATTCGGATCTCCTGCGAGGGCAGGAAGCTGGCATCTTTGCTGACCCGATTGATGACGCCGCCACCGCCTCCGCGACCGAAGGTCAGGGCGTTCGCGCCTTTCACCGCCTCCACGCGTTCTACGTTGTACAAATCCCGATAATACTGTACGTCATCTCGTACGCCGTTTACATAAAAGTCTGAAGTGGTTGCATTGCCTCGGATTACGGGGGCGTCGCGGTGGCCCTCGCCGGCAGCCATCGTGATCCCAGGTACGTATCGCACCACGTCAGCCATGCTCAGCATCGCCTGATCGCGGATCACCTGACCCGTAATGATGGACACAGCCTGCGGCACGTCGACGAGCGCCGTGGGCACACGCAAAGCGGAGCTCGCGACTGTCGGCGCCGAAACTGTATCGCTGACGGTCAGCACCTCTGAGTGTGACGCTACCTGCAATACCACTGCAACTGCTGCGCCACCCAGATCAGCCGAATTCACGCTTCGCCGCGATTCCTGGAAGCCTTCGGCGGAGATTCGAAGCGTGTACGAGCCCGGCTTCATGGGCAGGAAGAACCTGCCACCTGGGCCGGAAACAGTCGCATAAGCGGAGCTTTTACCGTCTGTGCCGGCGGTCAGACGGGCGCCTTCAACGGGGCTTCCGGTGGCGTCAGTCACGACTCCGGTCAGCGCCGGGTCGAGCGGCTCGGCAAATGACTTCTGTGCCGAGGCTGCAACTAAGATGGCAAGGAGTACTCCGCAAGAACTCGTGCCGACGATCTTAAACAGCTCATTCGCACGCATTTGATTCAGGAAACTCGCTTTCATCAGGCGTTCTCAACCCCTGTTGCCTGAAAGAAGATGATAGCATGTTTATGCAAACGATTTGCAAGTACGTTGCAAAGCCCCCTCATCGGACAGGGCGGCTACACTCAAAGGAGTGGAAGAGGAAGTAAGCGGCAAAGTCTATGATTCCCGGCTGATGCGCCGGATGTTCGCCTATCTCTGGCCGTACTGGGGGTCGGTGGCAATCTCGCTCGTTTTGCTGGCCCTGAACTCGGTGGTACAGATTTGCGGACCGCTGCTGGTGAAAACGGCGGTCGACCGGTACCTGGCACCGCCGGCGGGAGCACCGGTGGCAACGCTCCTCGACCCGTGGCTGTCACCCGACCCGTGGGCCGGGCTCAGGTTGATTTCAGTGCTGTATCTGGTAGCGATCGCGCTTAGCCTTTTCCTCGAGTTTGGCCAGACCTACCTGATGCAGTGGACCGGGCAGCGAGCCATGTTCGACCTGCGGCGCGATCTGATGGCGCGCCTCCAGCAACTCGACGTCCAGTACTTTGACCGAAACCCGGTGGGCCGCCTGATCACGCGCGTGACCACCGACGTCGACGTGCTGAACGAACTGTTCAGTTCGGGCCTCGTGACCGTCATCGGCGACCTGCTGGTACTGAGCTTCGTGGTATTCGCGATGTTCCAGATGAGCCCGTCTATGACGGTGATCGCGCTCGTTGTAATGCCAGCCGTAATTTACGCCACCATGCGGTTCCGAAGCAGCGTCGCGCAGAGCTACCGCCGCATTCGGATCGCGGTGGCGCGAATCAATGCCTACCTGCAGGAGCACATCGCCGGAATCAGCGTCCTGCAACTTTTCAACCGCGAGAGCCGCAGCCAGGAGGAGTTCGGCGAGATCAACCGGACGCATATGGACGCCTACAAAGATTCCATCACCGCGTACGGCTGGTTTTACCCTGTCGTCGAGTTCCTCAGCATGCTCTCGCTCGCGGCAATGCTGGCGTGGGGCGGCTTTCGAATCACCACTGGCGCGCTGACCATCGGCATCCTGATCGCGTTCTTCCAGTACGGAATGCGATTCTTCCGCCCGATTCAGGACCTGAGCGAGAAGTACAACATCCTGCAGGCCGCCATGTCCGCGGCAGAGCGTATTTTCAAGCTGCTCGACACCCCGGCCCACATCACCAGTCCGCCCCAGCCGCGGCCGGTGGTGGCAGGTGCCATCGAGTTCGATCAGGTGTGGTTCGCCTATAACGAACCGGACTGGATACTGCGCGACGTGAGCTTTCGCATTGACCCCGGGGAGACGATCGCAGTCGTCGGACACACCGGCGCCGGCAAGACCACACTGACCAATCTGCTGCTGCGGTTTTACGACGTCCAGCGCGGATCGATTCGAATCGGCGGCATCGATATCCGGGAGTACGATCTGCACGAGCTCCGCCGAACGTTCAGCATCGTGCTGCAGGACCCATACCTGTTCACCGGAACGGTCTCGAGCAACATTCGTCTTGGGACGCCGGGCATTACCGACGAGCAGATGGTGCGTTCGGCAGAGCGTGTCAATTTGAAACCCTACATCGAGAGCCTGCCTGAAGGTTTCGAGACCACGATGCGCGAACGCGGCGCGGGTTTCTCCACAGGTCAGAAGCAGCTCATCAGCTTCGCCCGGGCGCTGGCGCACGATCCGAAAATTCTCATCCTCGACGAAGCGACATCAAGCGTCGACACGGAAACGGAGCTCCGTGTTCGCGACGCGCTGAATCACCTTGTCGAGGGCCGCACAAGTATCGTCATTGCACATCGCTTGTCCACCATCCAGCGCGCCGACCGCATTTTTGTGATGCACAAAGGGCAGCTTCGAGAGGTCGGCACGCACCAGGAGCTGCTGTCGATGCGCGGCATTTACTGGAAGCTCTACCAGCTGCAGTACAAGGATCAGGAACTGGCGCGGAGCGGCTCTTCTGTCACGCAGGCAATCGGCTAAGAATGGCGTCGCAGGGATGATGAACACGGCACAGGGATCGCCGGATCACCGCCCCAGCGAAATCAGTCCGAGTTTCCAGGGCAGCAGCGGATATTCCCCGAAATGCGCGTCGCGCCGCATGCCCTGAATTAGAAATTTCCACTGTTTGCCAGGTATTTCCAGACGCTCATCAAAGCCGGAACGGAGAAGTTCCCCGTGCGAGACCTCGTCGGTCCAGCGATTTCCGGGACTACCTGACAAACGGGCGGCGGTGGCGAAGTTCTCCTCGGCGACGCGCCAGTCTCCGTCGAGGCGGCCGGAACGCGCCAGCCCAAACCGCCGGCGGCCGCCTGCTTCCTGCTGCTCATACAGCATGACGAAACGCGGTGGTCCTCCCCCCGCCTCGCGATACACGTGAACGGCCTCGTGAACCGGAGAGAACACGGCGCGGGGTTCGGCGAACCCCGACGGGAAGCTGTCGAGATCCGTGCTCCATGCCACCACGTCTTTATGGTCGCGGGTCAGGAACAGGTACGCGCGGCGGTCATCGCAGATCACCCAGAAGTCGATCCACTTAGCCCGTTCGGACTTCTCCAGCAACGGACGCGGCGCGGTCCAGCTGGCCGGATCGGAAATGTCGGCCGTGCTGGAGTAAACGGGCTGGTAATTCGAATCGTCGGTCTGGAAAATAAGGTACCATTTTTTGTGCGGGCGGAAATAAAATACCTGCGGCGCGGCAGCGTATTTTCCCCTTTTGGCGTGCAGTTGCGTGAGTGGGAAGCGCTCCGCGCGGCCGAGTCCCGTCAGCTCCTTCGCACTGACATAGCCGAGCGTGTAATCGGTCTGATTCCGAGCCGTATAGAAGACATGCCACCGGCCTGCGTGCCGAACCACCGACGGATCCTTCACGGCCACCGAGTCGAAGCTGTCCGGCGATCCGGGCTCAAGAACCACCGGACCGATTGTCCAGAGCGACGGCCCGGCCAGCGCCGCGGCGCCCATCAGAAACGCGATGATAATTTTCGGTATGTCCACTCGCCGACCTCGCTTCGGTGCATTCTGCGCATGACTGAAAGCGTTCGCAGGATAAGATAACTCCATTGTCGACGGATGCCATACACGTTCGCCTGGTGATAGTCGCCATCCTCACCCCGCGCCGCGGTGCGCTGGAACAGTTCCGGGCATATGAGGCGAAGGCGGCCGGCATCATGGCGCGCTATGAGGGCAGGATCCAGCGCACCGTCGTGGTGAATGAACAGCCCCCGATGCGCGAGGTTCACATCGTCAGTTTTCCCGACCTCGACGCCTTTCAGCGATACCGCACCGATCCTGACCTGGCCGCGCTGGCCGAAGTGCGCGCCGCGTGCATCGAACACACCGAACTGCTCCTGGGACGCGAAGGCCCCGACTACATGGCTCTACCTGGGTAACTCGAGGACACGGAGCATGGTCGGCTCGGGCAGCGGCGGCGGGCGAGGCCGGTCGCGGTTGGGACCCAGCGTTTCCCAGCGCAGGTAGTAGCGACCGTCGCCAGAACCAGGAGTGACGTTCACACGCATTCCGGAAAATGAGGATTCCACGTCATTCCACGCCGCGGGAATGCTGCCCGGGCTGCGCGCCCCCGTAGCGACAGGGCGAAGCGTCGCGTCATCCAGCGTCCATTCCCCCGAGCCGTACTTCTCATGCCGGAACGACAGGCGCAGCCTCCCCCGACCGCCGGTCGAAACCGCGCCGTGTGTGATCTCGAAAGGAATCGTCCCCCCGCCCTGAAAATCCCAGCGATACTGCCAGTCCGAGACCTGCGTCGTTTTCCAGCCGTCCTTTTCCCGCCGCGCCAGCATGATCTGGGTGAAGCCCTTCTCGTCGAATTTGTGATACGCGATGACCACGCGGTTCTGCGAATCGAACCCAATTTTCGTGTTGCCGTTGATCATGCCGCCCTTCACCGGCACGCGGTCCACGATCTCCGCCGTTTCGAGTTTGATGGGCAGGGGCAAAAGACGGCCGTCGCTGGTTTCCCAGTGCGTCAGGTCCCTGCTGCGTGCATAGGACAGGTCGTGGTTGGTGGAGCAGTCCGGCGTGTCTCGCCACGTCCAGACCAGGTGCCACCAGCCGTCGGGACCCAGCAGCGGACCCTGAAAATACGCATTCATCCGACCTTGGCCATCGGTGAGAGGCTGGTCCAGCAGTCGCTTCCATGTGCGGGCTTTCGCGTCGTAGATGTTGTAGATCTGGTTGCCCGATCCGCTGCGGCCGTCGCGATAGGTGAAGATCAACTCGCCCCGTGCGCTCTTCAACCAGACGGGATACGTGCACTTCTCTTCATCGCGACCCACCATAGACGGCACGCGTTCCAGCGACGACGCGTCCAGCGCCCGTGTGCTGCGAAAATACACCAGCGGCACCACGTGCATGTTGCCCGACAGGTGTAGATAGCCCTCGGAATCGACGGCGAGGGTCAGCGAGTTGTGACTGTCCCAGGCCAGTTTCGAATCCAGTCTGGTGAAGCGCCATACGCGGCCCGGCAGGGTGCGTTCCGCCACCGTCATCTGGCGATCAGCCGAGTAAAACGCGACGAACTGGTGCCCGCCGTGCGTCAGGAGTGAGAATCCAACCGGGTGCGCGGACCAAACCGGAGCCACATCCAGTGGCGCCGAATCCGCCGCCATCAGGAGCATGGCAGCCGCGAAAAGGCTGGCGATCATTCTGCCCCTACTCTATACCGGTGCGCACGGAGAAGGTCGGCCGAGTCCGAACATGCCGCGTTGCCCCGGAGGGGTTCGCGACGGTGGAGCGCCGGCTCGACCGGCCTGGGCAAGTGCTTCTCCAAGACGACGGCGAGAGTCAGAACCGGTAGGTGGGCGGTGCGATCCCTTTCAAGCGAAGGTAGACCTCGGCCTGGCCGCGGTGGTGCGCCGTGTGGACCAGCATCGCGGTAACGATCTGCGCGCCCGACGTGGATTTCTTCTCATACCAGTTCACTTCGTGCTCGCGCGCCAGTTGCTCAGACGTGAGTTTGGGGATGGTGGCGAGGCAGAAGTCGAAAGATTTCTCCAGAACATTCATGATGTCCGCCTTCGTAACGCGGCCCGCAGGTGGCGCGATGGGCAAGGTTACTCCCGCCACCTGCGCAACACGAATCGACTGCGCCATTGCGATATGCAGCATCAGTGCGCCGAACGTCATTTCCTCAGCGACCGGGCGGAATGTGTACTCTGCTTCCGGCATCTTCTGCGCGACAGCCAGCGTGAACTCCTTGGAGGCTTTCCAGTTATCGACAACAGGACTTGCGGTGGGCATGGACACCAGCTTCAAATACGCAGCCGCGTAGCGCGCGCCGAACTCGTGGAGAGAGCGCGTGTCGAAGTGCGTGGAATCGCCCTTGTCCGTGAGGCCCTCTGAAGAAACGAACGCGGTCCGTGGCACGGTATCGGGGATCTTCATCAGCTGCGCATTTACCACCTCCGCGTATTTCGCGCCATCGTTGGGGCGATTGCGGTAGAAGCGGCCGAGTTCGCCGAGAACCACCGGAACATCCGGCGCGTTCAGGTCGGCGCGAAGCTGTCGGATGAAACCTTCGAAGCGCTGTACATAGGAGCGGGCGAGCGCCTCGTCTTTCGAGTCCGCCTCGCCCTGATGCCAAAGAATGCCGCGAAGCGTTCCGTTCTTCAGTGCCGCTTTGGTACGTCGAATTGCTTCGGTGTAATGCAGCGAGCCTGGCTTCCATTCGTCGAGAGCCGACCCACCAAACGCCGCGGGGATCAACCCGACCTGCCCACCACCAGTCCGTGCCGCAGCGACTGCCCGCGCGAACGATCGACCAATGCCGACCGCTGCGATGTCGGGCTTGTCATAGTGAAGCGGATCCATGGCGGGCTTCCAGGACAGGTCCTTCGCCTGCGCCCACACGCCGGGAATGGGTTCGCGATCCTCCGGACCAGCCACTCCACGGCCCGCCATGTTGGACTGGCCGATCATCAGATACAGATCCAGCTGCGACGGCTGCGCATGCAAAGCGGCGCAACTCAATGCGGCGAACGCCAGGAAGAGGACTCGCATGGTCTTCACGATAACGTAGGACGTCACCGAGCTACTGCTGGGAGTACGGGACCCAAACCTGCATTGGTGTCGCGCCCCGGTTTTGAAACGCGTAATACGGGATGAACACCAACTCGGCGCTCTTCCCCGCCCCGGGCTTTCGCACCGGCGAGTACAATTCCCCGCCCGATTCCCGCACCACGCCCTTCGCCCGCAAAGCCACCGGATTCCCGGGCAGCGAGTGCCGGAACTCCGCCACCGGACCACCCGGAATCACCGCGGCCTCCCAGAACGGCACCTTCTGATCGACACCTTCCAGGCAGTACACCAGCGGTCCCCTTTCCAGCGCCACTTTTCCAATGTTGTCCCGAACGCGCGGATTGGCCGACGTGAATCGCGGCTTCATCTCCAGGCGGAGACGGACGGTGTCGCCGGTAGCCCACGCTCGGGAGATGCGGTAGTAGGATTCAGGCCGAGCACGCTCTGGCAGCGCTTTCCCGTTCACTTCCACCACCGCGCCACCGGCCCACGCCGGCACCCGCAGGGACAGCGCGAACTCCTTCGCCGTGCCCACCGTAATCGCGACATCGCCGTCCCACGGGTACTTCGTCTCCTGGCGGAGTTTTACGGTCGAGCCGTCCCAGAGCTTCGCCTCCACGTCGCTGGAATGATACAGATGCACCAGGACGCCGTCCTTAGACGTGCCATACATGTAGCCCGGCAGCGACGCCAGCACACGCTCCAGATTCGGCGGACAACAGGTGGTGTCGTACCACGGATTTCGAATCTTATCTTCAGGATTTCCCGTTAATTCCAGCGGATTTCGATAACAATACATGTCGCCCGAGAGCGACATGCCGGAATTCACCCCGTTGTACAGCGCGCGCTCCATCTGATCGGCAAAGCGAGCCTCGCCCGTAGCCGCCAGCATGCGGAAGTTCCACATCATGTACGCAATGGCGGCGCAGCTTTCGGTGTATGCCAGCTGATTCGGCAACTCGTACGGCTCGCCAAACGCTTCGCCCACAGACCTCGACCCGACGCCGCCTGTGATGTACGTCTTGCCCTCCGCCGCATCTTTCCAGAGCCGCTGGAGCGTGTCCCAGAATTCGGCGTCCGCGGTTTCCAGATAGTAGTCCGTCGCGCCGGAAGCCGCATACATCGCGCGCACGGCATGCCCTTCAAACTTCGTGCGCTCCGTAAACGGCTTGCCGGTGAACAGGTACACAAGGTCCCTTTGCGCCAGTGGAATTCGCGCCGAATCGCCGCGCAGCAGATACCCCGCGAAGTCGAGGTATTCCCGTTTCCCTGTGGTTCGGTAGAGCTCGACGAGGGCCAGTTCCATCTCCGGGTGTCCTTCGAAAATGGGCTTCTTCGACGGACCGAAATTCGAGAGCAGATAATCCGCAAATCGCACACCAATATCCAGCAGCCTGCGACTGCCGGTCGCACGATAATACGCGATGCCCGCCTGAATCAGGTGCCCGCCGCAGTACAACTCATGGCCGCCCTTCATGTTGGTGTGGCGTTCACCCGAGCGCTCCGCATTGTAGAACGTGTTGATGTAGCCGTCCGACCCCTGCGCGGCCGCCACGATCTCAATGGCCCGGTCCAGCTGACTCCGGAGTGGCACGTCCTCACCGCCCTGCAGCACAAACGAGACTGCTTCCATCCACTTGTACAAGTCGGAATCGGTGTACAGAGGGCCTTTCCGCGGCGTCTGCTTTTTCCCCGAAACGCGCAGAAAATTATCGAGAATGCCCCGGTCTTCGAATTGCTTCAGCAGAGTTGGGATGCTCACGCGTCGATTGACGTCGAGCCGCTCCGCCCAAAAGCCCGGCTGCAGTTTCACCGAAGCGACGGGCACAGGCCGTACTTTGGCCTGAGGAGTATTTACCAGATGCAGAACGGCCTGGTCCTGTTGTGCCGCCGCGCCCGCAACAAGGCAAACGGCCAGCCACGAAGATCGAAAAGTCACCACTTATTCCTGAGCTCCTGCAAGCAATTGGATCATATGGGTGTAAGTTGATAACACGATGTTCCCCACCACTCGGCGTAACTTCTTTACCCAGAGCGCGAGCCTGACCGCCGCGGTGGCGCTTCCTGCCGCCGCCGCGGGCCCGGTCACCAGGCAGCCTGGCATCAAACTGAAGCTCGGGCTGAACGCATATTCGTTCGACAAGCCGCTGCGCGATGGCAGCATGACGCTCGCCGACGCAGTGCGGTTCTGCGCCGACCAGGGCGTGGATGCGCTCGACGCGACCGGCTACTACTTCCCCGGGTACCCGAAGGTGCCGACGGACGAGTACATCTATACCTTCAAGCGACAGGCCTTCGTGAACGGCGTGGCCATCTGTGGCACGGGCGTTCGCAATGACTTCGCAGTGACAGACGCGGCGGCGAGAAAGGCCGACGTTCAGATGGTGAAGGACTGGATTGTGGTGGCCAGCAAGCTCGGCGCCCCGGTGATTCGCGTGTTCTCCGGCCGGAAACGCCCCGAAGGGCACAGCTTCGACGAAGCGCTCACGTGGATGACGGCCGACATGAAGGAGTGCGCCGCCTTCGGCAAGGAGCACGGGGTGGTGGTCGCCGTACAGCATCACAACGATTTCCTGAAGACCGCCGCCGAGACCATTCGGCTGATCGATGGTGTTGGCTCGGACTGGTTCGGCTGCATCCTCGATATCGGCAGTCTGCGTCAGGGTGACCCGTACGCTGAGATCGCGAAACTGGTGCCCTACGCCGTGTCGTGGCAGATCAAGGAGCAGGTCGGGCGCGACGGCAAGGAAGAGCCCACGGATCTGTCGAAAATCAAGGCAGCCATCGACCGCTCCGGCTACCGCGGGTACGTTCCCTTCGAGGCGCTCGGCCCTGGAGACCCCCGGCCGAGGATCGTGGCCTTCCTGGGTCAGATCCGCAAAGCCTTCGCCATCTGACCCGATTGACAATGAAGCCATGCCGATCACGCGCCGCCGATTCACGACCCTCGCAGCCTGTTTCGCGGGCGTCGCTGCCGGGCAGGACGGCGGCGCGTGGATCCCGATGTTCGACGGCACTTCGTTGAAGGGCTGGCAAGTGACGCCGTTCGACGGCCGCGGTCCGGTGGACGTAAAGGACGGCGCCATACGGCTCGGCAACGGTCGCACCACGGGAATCACATGGAGCGGGGACTTCCCAAAGTCGGGCTACGAAATCCGCTATGAAGCCGCGCGGCTCGAGGGCAAGGACTTCTTCGCCTCCATCGTTTTTCCCGTCAAGGAGGCATACTGTTCGTGGATCAGCGGAGGCTGGGACGGAACCGTGGTCGGTTTGTCGAACCTTGAAGGAAACGACGCGTCGGAGAACGACACTTCCACCACTCGGGAGTTTGAGCAGGGTCGCTGGTACGCATTCCGCCTGCTGGTTACGGACAGCCGCATTCAGGGCTGGATCGACGACACGGTGACCATTGACATCGAACACACCGGACGCAAGGTGGAGCTCCGCTTCGACGACATGGACCTCTGCAAACCGCTCGGTTTCGCATCGTACCGGACGACAGGCGGCGTGCGAAATATTGCGTGGCGCCGGACAGCGTCAGACAAGTAACCTCCCGCCTCCCGCTTCTCGCCTTATATAATTCCTGCAACGCATATATATCGCGAGGAAGCTAAGGAGAGCTATGAACCGGCGTTACTTCCTGATGACCTCGGCGGCAACTGCTGCCATTAAGACCGCAAGGTCCCAGACCCCGAGTCCCAGCGACACTGTCAGGGTTGCCGTTGTTGGCTGCGGAGGTCGCGGAAACAGCCACATGGGTGCGTGGACATCCATGCCCAACGTCGCGCTGGCCGCGCTGGTCGACGTGGACGACTCGCATTCGGAGCGTTTTATCGGCGCGCTGCAGCGGCGGGACAAAAAGCCCGTCCCGATGTTCCGGGACATCCGTAAGGTGCTTGAGGACAAGAACATCGACGCGGTCTCCATCGCGACCCCGAACCACTGGCATACCCTGCAGACCATCTGGGCGGTCCAGGCGGGCAAAGACGTCTACGTCGAGAAGCCCTGCTCGCACAACGTTTTTGAGTCGAAGCAGATTATCGCTGCCGCACGCAAATACAACCGCCGCGTGCAGATGGGCAGCCAGAGCCGTTCCTCCCCCGCCCTGCAGGAAGCCGTTCAGAAGATGAAGGAAGGCGAGTACGGCGACATCTACATGGCCCGCGGCCTGTGTTTCAAGTCGCGAAACACCATCGGCAAGACGCCGGTTGAGCCAGTGCCGCCCGGTGTCGATTACGATATGTGGACCGGACCGGCGCCGCTGCGTCCGTTCACCAAAAATCGCTTCCACTACAACTGGCACTGGTTCTGGGATACCGGCAACGGCGACCTCGGCAACCAGGGCATCCACGAAGTGGACATCGCGCGCTGGGGCCTCGGCGTCGTTCACCCGACCAAGGTCAGTGCCATTGGCGGCAAGTTCATGTTCGACGACGATCAGGAAACGCCGAACACCATGAACTGCTCGTTTGAATTCAACGTCGGCGGCAAGATCAAGGTGATGGAGTTCGGGTTGCGCCACTGGTACAGCAACCACGAAGCCGGCATCGGCGGCGACCGCCCGGGCAACACGATCGGCAACACGTTCTACGGCTCGAAGGGGTATCTTGTTATCGACAACTACAACAAGTACTACAGCTTCATGGGCCCCGACGGGAAGCCCGGATCGGCGAAGAACGAGCGCGACCGCCACTTCGAAAACTTCATCTCCGCCGTCCGCAGCTCCAAACGCGAAGACCTGAATGCCGAGATCGAGGAAGGCGCCATGTCCTGCGTGCTGATGCACCTGGCCAACATCTCCTACCGCCTCGGCCGCACGCTCCACTGGGATGAAAAGACCTGGACCGTAAAGGGCGATCCGGAAGCGAACAAGATGCTTACCCGCAACTATCGCGCTCCGTATATCGTTCCCACCAAGGTCTGACGTTTTCGAAAGACGCTGAAAGGGCGCCCGTCCGGAAGGACTTCGGGCGCCCTTCTTCATTTGGTCGCTTCTGCCTGGCTGTCGCGGCAGATATGCGATAGAATTCCTGTTCGGGAGATACAGCAAATGAAAAACCCTCTGCTCAGCCGCCGCGGCATGCTCGCGGGCGCGGCCGGGTTCACGGCTTTTGGTTCGAGCCTCTTCGCGGCGAAGCGGCCGCTGGACCCCTGGTCGCCGGGCGTCAAAATTACACTGCAAATTCCAGGCGACTTCAAAGACGACGACCTTGTGTTCGCCAAACAGATGGGTGTCGGCTACGTCGCCATCCCTGGCGCTGGCGGCACAGCGGAGACCTTCGCGGCCGCGAAACGCAGAGTGGAAGCCGCCGGGCTGAAAGTCTCAAACATGGGCAATTCGAACGTCCACAATATGCCCGAAGTCACGCTGAATTTGCCTGGCCGTGACGCCAAAATCGAAGAATATAAGCAGTATCTCCGCAATTTGTCGCAGGCGGGTATCTACTACACCACCTACGCCCACATGGGCAACGGTATCTGGTCCTCACAACGTGAGACCACACGCGGCGGCGCCCCGGCCCGCGCGTTCCATCAGAAGGACGCCAAAGGCTACTGGATCAGCAAGACGTTCGAATCACCCTTCTCCCACGGCCGCAAATTCACCAAAGAAGAAATCTGGGAGAATTACACCTATTTCATTAAACAGGTGGTACCAGTCGCCGAGGAAACCGGCGTCCGAATCGGCATTCACCCCGACGATCCGCCCGTCCCGGAGCTCGGCGGGGTGCCGCGCTGCATCTTCGGCAACTTCGACGGCTATGTGAAAGCGCTGCAGATCGCCAACAGCCCCAACGTCGGCGTCTGCCTCTGCTGCGGCACGTGGATGGAGGGCGGCAAGTACACCGGAAAGGACGTCTTTGAAGCCGCAAAGGAATTCGCCAAAATGGGCAAGCTGTGGAAGATCCACTTCCGCAACGTCACCGGCCCCATCCCCGACTTCGTAGAAACCTACGTCGACGACGGCTACACCGACATGAAGCGGCTTATGCGGACGCTGGTCGATGCCGATTTCCGAGGCATTCTGATCGCGGATCACGTTCCCACCATGGTCGGCGACCGGAAAACCGGCTGGGCGTACAGCATCGGCTATATTAAGGCGCTGCACGACATGGCGGTCGACGAGAAAAAACGGGGCTTCCGCGGCTGAGCCGTGCTGGAGCTGCGCGTTCTTGATGAGCGGATCGAGGAGCGGGTACGCCACACCCTGGAGTCGCACCCCAGCTGGCCGTGCCGCCACGGCTGCGACGAGTGCTGCCGCTCCCTCACGAATCCGCCCCTGCTGACCAAACCGGAGTGGGATCGCGTGGCAGCCGCGCTCACAAAGCTGGACGCAGAGACGCGCCGTCAGATCGACTCGCGCCTTCTCGCGCCGTGGTCGCGAATCTGTCCACTGCTCGACAACGGCAGTTGCCTGGTCTACGAGGATCGCCCCATTTCCTGTCGATCCTACGGCTTCTACGCCGACCGTGAAGCTGGCCTGTACTGCAGCCGCATCGAACAGCGCGTCCAGTCCGGCGACCTGGACAACGTTGTCTGGGGCAATCAGGAAGCCGTGGAACATAGCCTCGACCAGCTTGGCGCTCGCCGCACTCTGATGGAGTGGGCGGGCGACTAACTAACAGTACGAAGGAGAGACAGGTACTAAAGTGAACCTGACAGCGCGACGATATAGCAAGTGTGGCTGCTCCTCTCTCTTCGATCACACTGAGTGTGATATTTTTCTGCGCCGCGCTCGCTCTGGTAACCGGAATGCGCTACTACCGGATGCCTGGGCGAACCGCCCCGGAACGCCGTCATCTCTGCTGCCCAGGCTGCGGCAGTGAGCGGCTGGGACGTGCATCCGTACGCCTTCGAGATGCCGCGGCCAGATTTTTTCACCTCACCGCATTCCGCTGCCTCGTGTGTCACCACCGCTTCAATGCGGCAGCTCGCCGATCTTCCCGCCGATTCGGAACTACCTCTGCTTAATCCGGGTACTTAACGCCATCCAGAAACAGACCGGAAGCCGGCGCTGTCCAGGCCGCCACGTCCAGCTCCTTGCGTCCCCGCGCGGCCAGCAGCGCATCGAAATCCGCCATCGAGATCTCGCCTTTGCCGAGCTTCACCAGCACGCCCGCCAGCCGCCGCACCATTCTCCAGATGAAGTGCGAGGCCTGTATGCGGAACACTACCAGGTCGCCCTCCTGCTCCACCGACGCGGCTTCCACCACGACGACGGTCGATTCATCCGGCCGTGCCGGATCCGTGGCGCCGAAGCAGACAAAATCATGCCGCCCGGGCAGTTTCCCCGCAGCCTCATTCATCGCGGCAATGTTCAGTGGCTCGCGCACCCACCAGACGTAGCGCTTGGAGAACGCCATCTTGCGCGTCGCGATCTGGTAGGCATAGCTGCGCGATACCGCGTTGTGCCGAGCATGAAATCGGTTGGTAACCAGCTCCGCCTCCAGCACAACGATGTCCGCCGGAAGCCGTTCGTTCAACTCGCGGGCCAAAGCATCCGGAGTGGGCGGCCGTTTGGCGTCACATCGAAGGTGCGCCACCTGCGCCGCCGCATGCACTCCGGCGTCCGTGCGCCCCGAGCCTTGAAGCTCCACCTCCGCGCGAAGAAAATCCTCAGCCGCAATCCGCAGTTCGCCCATCACGGTCCGGGCGTTCTTTTGTTCCTGCCACCCGCTGTACCGGGTGCCGTCGTATTCCAGGGTCAGCTTCCACGTTTTCACTCAACTGCAGTGTACGCCGACCCCTCGTTTAGACCCTAATTCCCGCTTTGCTGGCGAATGTAGGCCGACATCGCCCAGAGCATCCGCTGCACAAACGGCGCACCGCTCTGCAGCAGATTGTCTTTGGTCATGTAATCTTCCACCACGTCGGGATGCACGCCGACGTTCTCGAGGATGTTCGTATATGGGTAGCCCTCCCGCAGCACGGGGGACCGCCGGGCCTGGACGCCAATCGTGAGGCCGACGAAAGATTCGCCATAGGCTCCGCCGTCGAAGCCGGTGTTGTTGCCACCCGCGCCGTTGGTTCGGTATCCATACAGAACGCCGAGGTTGTTTTCCTGGAACATCGCGGGCACCGAGTCCGCGGTGGACGTGGAGAACTCGTCGGTAACCATCATGATCGGCTTTGTGTATGCGGTGCTGACACCGGCGGCGTTGCGGATCGTGTCACGCTCCAGGCTGGACGTGCAGAGCGGCAACGGTTCGGTGACACCGCGATTGGACTGGTACGCGGCCAGCATTGCGGCGTACAGTTTCTCGTACTGCTCGATCACCTCGGGTGCCGCACCGGCGTTCCTGGCGTTAATCATGGAGAAATAGAAGCCGGTAACCCGGGCGAAATACGCCCGAAGCTGAAAACCGGTGACGGCGAACCGATTCGGCGTCAGACGCCGGACTACTTCCTCGCCAAAACACAGATTGCCGCCCGTGTTGCGCATCTCGTCCACGATCAGGCCGTCCGTATTCGCCTGGAAAAACGCGATCTCCGCATCCAGTTGCAGGATCGCGAGCGGCTGCGAGGGCGGTGAGTAGTTCGGAATTCGGATGTAGCCGATGCTCAGCCCATCGGTGCGAAACACGCCGGAGTAATAGAAATCCTGCGCGCCCGCTCCCAGCCGGCGAGTAAACCCGCTGCCCAGGCCATTGATGAAGATAGGGTTGCGCGAGCCGTAACTGAGAAGTCCAAGCTCGGTCTCATTCCCCGTAACGCCGGAGAATTGCAGGGCTCGCAGCTCCGACATGTAATCGTTCGCCGCAGCCTGTTTGCTTCGTGCCACGGAAGCGAGTTTCGGAGAAATCGTCGGTCCCACTTCCACCGGCAGACCCGTCTTGGTCCACTTGATGGTGTAGGTTTCCTGATCCCCATTTTGGCGGCGAATCACCACCTGCGCGGTCTCGCCGACCATGGGCGCCAGCGGAAAACGGCTCTGGGAGCGGCTGCCGATTCGGGCCGCAGCCTGACGGCGGGTGGCCCGTGGATTTCCCTGGGCGTAATACCTGCTGAACTTTGCGATGAGCGACTCGGCTGATTCGCCATCGACAGACACCACTTCATCCCCGATCACGAACGGAAAGTCGCGTTGCGGCAGCAGCGTACGGTTAATGCTCTCAATCAGAGGCTTGTCGTCATACAGGTCGACGCCAAAACCAAGCTGCGCGAGAAATACAGACGGGATCTGGAAATTGACGTGAGTATCCTGAAAACTGCCGGCATACTCCGCACAAACATCGTAGAATTCGAGGTCGGTTGTCGCCGCAGCCACTTTTGCCAGCCACGGTTTGATATCCAGACCGTCGACATTCAGCAGCTGTTTTTTCCAGTCCATCGGCGCGTAATACGTGGTAAACAACCCGTAAATATGCCGGAAATCGACTTCCTTTTGCTGGGGAGTCAGGTTTTGGGCGGAGACCGACGCCGCCACCAGCACTGCAATAGCTATGATTCGATTCATTGGCGGCTCTCCTTAGCGATTCTTCCCGATCTGTTCCACCATGGCGGCAGTGAACGCATTGACGAAAGGCCTGCCGCCCAGCGTCAGGTTCTCCTGAGTCATGTAGTCGTATTCGATGTCGGGATGAACGCCGACGTTCTCCACGTAACGCGATACCGGATAACCAGCTTCTGCCCGCTCCGTGGCACGGCTCATCAGCGACTCCGTTCGGTTCACGAGCCCTTCGGAATAACTGCCCGCTTTCCATGACGTCACGTTCCCGCCCGCCCCCATCGTGCGGTATCCGAAGATGGGACCCCGCCCGTTGTCCTGCATGATCGCGGCAAAGGCATCCCCGCCGGAAGCGGAGAACTCGTCGGCAAGAAAGATCGTCGGTTTCGTATAGGACAACAGATTGCCGCGCGCATCCTTCGCTGGCTGTCGCGTGATCTCGACGTCATCCAGCGGAATCGGAACCGTCATACCCTGAGGCGTTCGATTCGCTTCCTGAAGCGCCACCAGGATGTTCTCCAGCAGAGCCAGAATACTGGCCGGCGCTCCCTGCGCCTTCGCCGATTCGTAGGAACTGGAAATCGAAGCCAGCCAGATTGAAGTGGCACGCACCTCGAACGCCATGCCGCGCCACGGATAATGAAACAGGAAACTGACCAGAGCGTGCTGGTAGGCCACAGAACCACCGGGATTGCGCGTCTGATCCACTACCAAACCATCGGTGTTTTCCTGCATGTAGGCGATCTCACGAACAAACTGCGTCAACGCGCCATTTTGGTCGCTGGGCGCGTAGGTCGGAATCCTGATGAACCCGATCCGCTGCCCCTCTGACACATAAGTACCGGAGTAGAAAAAGTCAGTGCTCAGCCGGCCAAGCCGCTGCACAAACGTACCAGGCAGCCCGCGGGAGAACACCGGTGTTACCGCGCCATAATTGAGAATCGCTTTGCGTTCCGGAAGGCGACAGTTCCACAGCGCCTCCAGCGGCTTCATATAGTCGGGCGTTTCTGCCACCACAGGCTCGCCGTCGCCGGATGCCGCGCCAGGGCGGAGCAGGCGGGCCGCGTTCGGATTCGGCAGTTTGCCATTACCAGGCATCTTCAGGCCGGAGCGGGACCATGGAATCCGATAAGTCTCGAGCTTGCCGTCGTATCGGCGAAGCACTACCGTCGAAATCTCCGGCACCTCGGCCATACCGAATACAATCCGTTGCGGGCGCACGGTAATGAGTGATGCGGCGTTACGGCGGGAACTGCGCGGGTTCGCCAGCGCGCTGTACTTGATCAGTTTGTCGAGGATGGCGGTCGCAGCCTCGCCGTCAATCGAGACTAACTCGTAGCCGATGGCGAACGGATATTCTCCCGCCGGCAGACGGGTACGATTGATGTTGTCGATCAGCAGCCTGCCATCGTAGATGTCGACGCCAAAGTTGAGATTCCCGATGTAGCTGGAGTAAAAATCGTACACCGAATGTGCGTCGTCGAGGCTGGCGATGTACAAATACATCAGCTCGTAAAACTCGAGATCGGATTTAGTGGCCCGAATTTTCGCAATCCACGGGTCCGTATCGGCTAAATCGAAGCCAAGTAGCTGTTTCTTCCATTCGTAAGGACCATAGCCCTTCACAAACAACCCGACCGTTTGCTGAAAATCCGAGATCTTTTGCTCCGTCGTGAGCTGGCCGAAACATAGCGAAGACATCCCGGCAAGGATCAGTCCGGCAGCAGCGAAGAATCGCATGCTTGCTCCCTGGGAAAAAGTGACTGTCCTGAAGATAACCCACCGCCGCGTGACTGTAAAGCGATCAGTGTAGTTAGCGGAACAGCAGTACTGTGGAGGCGGCGGTCAGAATCACCACACTGGCCTCGAACAACCTGGCCGGAATCCGATGGATGATCCACCTGCCGGTCATGGCACCAGCCAGCACCGGCGGAAACATGCAGGCATCAAACGCCAGCGACGGCGTGGAAAACAGGCCATGATACGCGTAAATCGGGATCTTAGTGAGGTTCACGAAGAAGAAAAACCAGGCCCCCGTCGCCACGAATTCTTCCTTCGGTAGCCGCTTGCTGAGCAGATACAGGCTCATCACAGGCCCGGCGGCGTTGGCCACCGTCGTGGCAAACCCCGCGGCGACACCGTACGGCGCGCCCGGCACATTCTCGGCTTCGGAGGATGCAGACGTCCAGAACCGGCGCTTCAGATAAGCAACCAGCATTAGCAGAACGATGCAACCGACCAGAGGTCGAATCTGTGGCTCGGGGAGGGCCAGCGCGAACGCACCGGCAACGCATCCCGCAATCACCCACGGCGCAAGCCCAAACAGCCGTCCCGCGGAAGCGTGCCGCCGCCAGTAGTACAGCGCAAACAGGTCAGCCATGCACAGAATGGGGAGCAGCCAGCCCGCCGACTTGCGGGCGTCGCCAACGGTGAGAACCATCAGCGGGACCACCATAATCCCGAGCCCTGGAACACCCGTCTTCGCAACGCCGACGCAGAATGCCGCTGTAATTCCAATCACCCATTGCCAGAAAGTAAGCTCAGGCATCGGGCCGGGAGGCACGAAGGCCCGGAACCTGTCCGGGCCTCATGTAAAGCTCTCGAATGATTAAGCGCACCTGTTGGTTCAGGCGACCGGTTGAGTCCGATAACGGTTCATGATTTCCGTCATCTGGTCCTTGAGATGAAGTTTCAGTTTCTTGAGGCGATGCTCTTCAATTTCTTCGTCTCCCGTCAGCACCGTTTTGGCTTCGAGCTCTTCGATCAGGTGATCGTACTGCGTGTGCTCGGCAGCCAGTTGGCGGAACTGCTCATCGGTCGCCATCAGGTGCGCTTTGAGGTCATCCTGACTTGTCACATCCATAGCTGGGCTTCTCCTTCGGTGAAGTCTTGCCCGAGTCAGGCCAATAGGTCGGCTCGTGACACCTCGAACTTATCATTTTTGGAATGCGGTGACAATGGGGTTACGGAGACTTTTCTCCAAGTCATTGACAAGGCGTGCAATCCGCCTGTCCAGCAACTCCTGGTTCCGGGTTTGACACTCCCAAATTGTGTATACCCGCCAGCCGGCAGCGCGCAGCGCGCGGGCATTCCGACGGTCGCGTGCCACATTCCCAACCCGCTTCTGCGACCAGAAATCCGCGTTCGTTGCCGGGACCGGCTTCCCGTACGGACACTTGTGCATGTGCCAGAAACAGCCGTGGACGAACACCGCGGCACTGTGTTTTGCCATCACAATGTCAGGCCTTCCGGGCAGATCCATACGGTTCAGCCTGTATCTCAGCCCGTGAGCGTGCAGAGCTTTCCGTACCTTAAGCTCCGGAACCGTGCCCTTGCTGCGAATCGCGGCCATGTTGCGGCTGCGCTGTTCCGGGGTGTGGACGTCCGTCATACCGCAACCAACGCCTCCACCACATCTCGCCACCGATGGAACGGCCGGAACACCTCGCCCCGACGCCCCAGTTCCTCCGCCAGGTAGCCCTTTGCGAACCGCAACTCCGGATTGACCAACAGAGCCGGAGCGACATCCGGCGGACCATCGCCGGCGAACGCCACGGTGCCATACCTGGCCAGCGCGTCCCGAACCACAGCCGGTTTGTCGACGCCGCTGCTGGTATCAATCTGGAGTCCGCCGCCCTCGACAATCTGGCCGGCGTTCGAAATCACTGTCGCCTGAATCCCGAGCGCGCCAAAGATCCGGTCGATGTACCACGAAGAACCCGCCGACACCACAATGAGATCCCAGCCCGCGGCACGCAGTCGCTCCACCGACTCTCGAAGATCCGCATCGGGAAGCGTGTCGCGCAGCATCTGGTCGAGCGCGTCGGCCTGCGTCGGAGCGTACCGAAAGTAGCCCTGCATCGCCTCCACATGCGTCATCTTTCCCTCGCGATACAACTGGAAGAAATCGGGCGTGTCCGCAGGCAGGTATCGTTCTGCGATGAGCGTGAAAAAATCGACTGCCGTGATGGTGCCGTCGAAGTCCGAGACCAGAGCGTTCCGCATGCAGTTTCAATTATCCGGTACCGAACCGCATACCCGACGTCATGAGAAAATACTCTGTGCCTGACCGTCTCAGCAGTCTTTTACAGCAGACCATCGACACAGAATTGCCTGCCCTCCGGGCGATCACCGATGCCGAGGCATCCATGTCTGGCATCAATACAACTCAATGCTGGCAGGGCTGATCGCGCGGAAACCGGAAGCCAGACTCGAAGCGACGTGTGAGATCGGCACAAGCGGCCCGGTGACACTCGGCTTCCTGATCGAAGACTACGTGCTTCACATGCAGCACCACATTGATCAGTTACTCGGCCGGGAAATCATCACGCAATATCCACCTGCGTCGACGGGATTATAATCGACAGCGAATGGGCAAGTACACGCTGGTTATGTTCCTCGCCGCCGCTGCCTTGCGGGCCGGTCCTGATTATTCGACAATAGGTCTCTATTTCGAACCGAATCGGGGCCAATTTCAGAGCTCGGCGGCACTCGCGGCTCGAACACCTGACGCGACCGTATTTTTGGAGAGCACAGGGATTCGGCTGCAGCGCGCACATTCCGCGTCGAACATCGGTTGGGTGGAACCAGCGGAGGATCATTTCCTTACCACTGTAACCGTACAGTGCCGCGGGAGTGTACTCGCTCCCGCTCCGGCGCCGGGCCGAAAAATGTGACCTGCACAGTGCCCATCAACAGGCACTGCAGGTCACCCTCGCTGAATCGCGCCACATCGTCCAGCGAGTCCCGTGTCAGCCAGATACCTGCCTCGTTGAGCAGCGTCTCAAACAGGCGCAGCTTGCCGGCCGCAATCTCAAACGAGACATTGGCGGAAACGTCGGAGAACTGAGCATAATCGGTGACCGAGGCTCCGCAGGCTTGCAGGAGCGCATCGACGGCTGCGATAACGCCATGCCGTTCGTGTGTGGTCGAACCATTGACGTGCAGAACTTCCGTCATGCCTCACCTCACGCCGTTATTATGGCGCAATGGCACATCAAAGTGGGGCACCGTGCGCTGCATCTCGATCCAGCCTGTGACCACCAGATAATTCTGTACAATGCCGCGGAAACTCGTTACTTTACATTTCTCCCGCCGTGAGACGGCAAACTAATTCACGGTGACGCATACCCACTGCCCGATAGATCCGGCTATAGTTCATCTAAGGTCAAACTGAGGTAGAGCAATCGATGATGGCGAACGGTTCCAGTGTGCTTCGCGTTCTCATGATTGAGGAGGATCCAGCGGACATTCGCGTGATGCGAGATGCCCTTGCCGAAGGGGAACTCCCGTTCGCCCTCAAGGTCATATCCGACGGCGTCGCCGCCATCGACTGGATGATCAATGAATGCGGAGAAACCGATTGGCGGAAACGCCGCCCGGATCTCATCCTGCTCAACCTGGAACTGACATCGCTAAGCGCACGCAGCGTCCTGCTCATCCTCAAGGCTCACGTCCGTACCCGCGCAATACCAGTGATCGTGATGTCGCGTTCCTGCGGCGAGCTGGTCATTCAGGATGCCTCCGACCACCGTGCCAACTGCTACGTGGAGAAGTCCGGCAACAGGCAGGCAATGCTCCAGATTCTAAGAGGCGTGCGGATGTTCTGGATGGACGCCCCCAGGCTCTCGGATCGGTAGGAAGGACTGGAGCCGGGTGTCGGATTCGAACCGACGTGAGCTTTCGCTGGCGGTTTACAAAACCGCTCCAATCGACCGCTATGGGAACCCGGCCCATCTGGCACTGGCACTTGCCAATATAGCAAAGCAGCCAAAACCTCCCAAAACCTGATCCGCTTACACAACGGACCCACCGCACTTCAGACTCATGTAAGCTGTTCTTAAGCAGTACCCCGGGTACCGTACACATTGTCGGACGGATGTGCGCGTACCCCAGCCGGAAGCGCAACGATGAGCCTCGAAGAAGTCGCACGCCGGGCGCGTGTCTCCACAGCAACTGTATCTCGCGTACTCAACAACGTCGACGTCGTAAAAAGCTCGACCCGCGCTCGAGTCATGAAGGCAGTCGCCGACCTGAAGTACTACCCAAACCTCAACGCCCGATCCCTGGCGGGTGGACGCAGCCGCACCCTCGGCATCATCGCCTCCAACCTCGAAAACCCCTTCTTCTTCGACGTCTTCCGAGTCCTCGAAGCCGACGCTCACGCCCAGGGCTACGAAGTCGTGGCCGCCAACACCGACTATCGCCCCGAGCAACTCCTCCGCAGCGTCAAAACCATGATCGGCCGCCGCGTCGGTGGCCTCGCCGTCATCGTCTCGGAAATGGAGCCAGACCTCGTCCGCGAACTCGAACAAAGCGGCATCCCCACCGTGTTCTACGACGTCGGCCCCGTCCGAGGCCAGATCTCAAACATCCGCGTCAACTACCGCCGAGGCATGGAGCGTATCGTCGAGTACCTCCACGGCCTCGGCCATTCGCGCCTCGCCTTCATCGGCCACCACTCCACGCTCGGGCCGCTCAGCGAGCGCGAGAAGGCGTTCCTCGAAACCGTCGCGCGCTACCCCGGTAAGGAGACCCGGACCATCGCCGATGTGGACCGCCCCGAAGGAGGCCGCCGCGCCTGCGCCGAACTGCTCGACAGCGCCTTTCGCCCCACCGCCATCCTCTGCGTAAACGACTTCATGGCCCTCGGCGTACTCCGTGAACTGCGAGAACGCGGACTCCGCGTGCCCCAGGACGTATCGGTCACCGGCTTCGACAACATCGGTCTGTCCGAATACTGCTGGCCGGCGCTCACCACCGCCCATATCCCGCGCGATCGCATCGGACACCTCGCCTTTGAATCGCTGATGCGCGAGCCGGTGAACGGCAAGTCCCCTGCCCGCGAGATTGTGGTCGACCCGGAGTTCCTCGTCCGCGACTCCACCGGTCCCGCCTCATCCTGAAATATCCTCATGCAACCGCTTTCACCAATGCGCCAGTGGTGATATGCTGATCTCCGTTCCAGCTCACTCTCCATGCCGCCGCTCACACTGCTGCTCCAGGCCACGAACCGCCTGATCTCACTCAACGCGGTCGATCTCGCGATTATCGCGATCTACTTCGCTTTCGTCCTCGCCATTGGCTTTTACTTAAAAGGCCAGTCGGAAACAGGGGAAGACTTCTTTCTCGCCGGACGCGAGATGACGGCCTGGATCGCCGGACTCAGCTTCCTGTCCGCCAACCTCGGCTCACTGGAACTGATGGGCTGGGCCGCGGCCGCCTATCAGTACGGCATCCTCGCCACCCACTGGTATTGGGTCGGAGCCATTCCCGCGATGCTCTTCCTCGGCATCGTGATGATGCCGTTCTACTACATCTCAAAGACGCACTCGGTACCCGGTTACCTCCAGCTCCGATTCGGCGAGCCAAGCCGCGCGCTCTCCGCCGTCTCCTTCGCCTTCATGACCGTGCTGATGTCCGGCATCAATATGTACTCCATGGCGCTGGTCATGAAGGTGGTGCTCGGCTGGGACATCAATTTCAGCATCTGGGTATCGTCGATCACTGTGGCCATCTATGTCGCGCTCGGCGGCCTGAAGTCGGCCATATTTAACGAGGTCCTCCAGTTCGTCCTCATCTGGCTGGGCGCCATGCTGATCCCGATTCTCGGCCTTATCGAGGCCGGCGGCTGGGGCGGACTCAAGCAGCAGATCGCGCGCAACCTCGGCACCGACACCTACACGCACCTCTGGTCGAACCTCGGATCTTTCACCGACAATCCCATGGGCATCCACTGGACCGGCATCGTGCTCGGCCTCGGTTTCGTCATCTCGTTCGGCTACTGGACTACCGACTTCCTCGTCGTCCAGCGCGTGCTCGCCGCAAAGGACCTCCGCTCCGCGAAAATGGCTCCCATCATCGGCGCGGCGTTCAAAATGGCGGTCCCGTTCATCGTCATTCTCCCCGGCCTGCTCGCCCTTTCCGTGCTGCCCATGAAACTGGTGGGCGAAGGCGAAGCGGTCGCCCAGGGCATGCACAGCTACAACGAAGTGCTGCCACTCATGCTGGCGCGGTATTGCGCGCCCGGACTCCTCGGACTCGGCATTACAGCGCTGATCGCGGGCTTCATGTCCGGCATGGCCGGCAACGTCAGCGCCTTCGCCACAGTCTGGACCTACGATATCTACGGTGCCTTCATGAACAAGAAGGCCACCGACGCGCATTACGTCTCGATGGGCCGCTGGTGCACGATCGTTGGCGTGCTGGTAAGCATAGGCACGGCGTATCTGGTGATGGAGTTCAAGAGCATCATGGACTACGTTCAGGCGCTGTTCAGCTTCTTCATCGCACCGCTGTTTGGCACAGTGATTCTCGGTATGCTGTGGAAGCGCGCCACGCCCGCCGGTGGATTCTGGGGTCTGCTGGCCGGAACCGGATCGTCCATCGCCATGTGGGCCTGGGTCAAGATGAGCCCCTCGGCGCTGGCCATCGTTGCCCTCTCGCCGAACGCAAAGGACATGGCGGAAAACATGTACCGCGCGCTGTGGAGCTGGATCGTCTGCGTCGTCGTGACCGTCGTGGTCAGCTATATGACGAAGCCGCTGCCGGAAGCGAAGCTCGCCGGCCTCGTCTATGGCTGCACTGAAATTCCGTCCGAAGGCCACCTGCCCATCTGGCAGAGGCCGATCTTCTGGGCCATCCTCGTGGCGCTGGTATTCGCTGTACTAAACATCATTTTCTGGTAAACAGGAGCTCTCGCGAAATGACCAAAGGCAAAAACATCTCCATCTGGTTCTTCATCGGCGTGCTGCTGCTCATCTACGGCGTACTCATCCTGACTTCGGGCCTGTTGTCGCCCACACCCACCAACCTCGTGCTGGCCGAGCTGCAGGCCCCCATCTGGTGGGGCATTCTGCTGCTCGCGCTCGGCGGAACGTATACATTTCTCTTTTTTCCTCGACGTTAAGGTGCATATTCAATGAAATTCGGAATTATCGTGGGGAATCGGGGCTTTTTCCCCGATCACCTGGCAAAAAGCGGGCGCGAGCAGATCCTCGCCGTGCTCGAAGCGGCTGGACATACCGCCGTCTGCCTCACCCCGGAACAAAGCAAGTTCGGCGCGGTCGAAACGCGTGAAGAAGCCCGCCGCTGCGCGGACCTGTTTCACTCCCACGCCGGAACCATCGACGGCATCATCGTCACCCTGCCCAACTTCGGCGACGAACGTGGCGTAGCGGAAGCCATTCGAATGGCAAAGCTCGACGTCCCGGTGCTGATTCAGGCCACGCCCGACACACAGGGCCGCATGACCATCGCCGACCGCCGCGACAGCTTCTGCGGCAAGATGAGCGTCTGCAACAACCTGCAGCAATACCGCATCCCCTGCTCGCTCACCACGCTCCACACAGAGGCCCCCGATTCCCCGGAGTTCGCCCGCGACCTCGAGTGGTTCGCCGCCGTCTGCCGCGTCACCAACGGACTCCGCCGCCTCCGCATTGGAGCCATCGGAGCCCGCCCCGCGGCCTTCAACACCGTCCGCTACAGCGAGAAGCTGCTGGAAGCCTCCGGCATCACCATCGAGCCCCTCGACCTCTCCGAAATCTTCGGCCGCATCTCCCGCCTCGACGACGGAGATGGCGACGTACAGCTGAAGCTCCAAAGCATTCAGAATTACGTCAACACAGCCGGAATCCCCATCGAAGCCCTCGCTAAAATGGCGAAGCTCGGCGTCGTCATCGACCGCTGGATGACCGACAACGCGCTCGACATCAGCGCCGTACAGTGCTGGACTTCCATGGAGGAATACTTCGGCGTCGTGCCCTGTACCGTCATGAGCATGATGAGCAACGGGCTCCACTCCAGCGCCTGTGAAGTAGACGTCCCCGGAGTCGTCGGCATGCACGCCCTGCGCCTCGCCTCCCAGACCCCCAGCGCCCTCCTCGACTGGAACAATAACTACGGCGGCGATCCCGACAAAGCCGTCTGCTTCCACTGCAGCAACCTGCCGAAACATTTCTTCAACGAAGTCCGCATGGATTTCCAGGAAATTATCGCCGGGACCGTCGGAAAACTAAATACATTCGGAACCTGCGTCGGAAAAGTGAAGGCCGCGCCAATGAGTTTCGCGCGCTTTTCCACCGACGACCGCAACGGCCGCATCCGCGGCTATGTGGGCGAGGGCCGCTTCACCGACGATCCGCTCGAGACCTTCGGCGGCGCCGGTGTGGTCGAGATCCCACGGCTCCAGGAACTCTTGCGATACATCTGCGACAAGGGCTTCGAACACCATGTCGCCGCCAGTCTCAGCTCAGTCGCGCCTGCGGTCTACGAGGCCTCGTCGAAGTACCTCGGCTGGGACATACACTGGCACAAATAGGACACACCAATGGCCATCGTTGCAGGCGTTGATTTCGGCACGCTAAGCGTGCGCGTTTCCATTGTTGACAGCGTGAAGGGAAAGCTTGGGTCGGGCTCGGCGGACTATCCGCTGCACCGAACCAAAGACGATCCCGACCTTGCCACGCAGAGCCATACCGATCACATGACGGCTCTCACCGCCGCCTTGGGGAAAGCCATCGCAGCATCCGGGACCAACGGCCTCGACATTGCCTCGGTCGCCATCGACACCACGGGCTCCAGCATCGTGCCCGTCGACGGCAAGCTCCAGCCGCTCGACGATTATTACCTCTGGTGCGATCACCGCGCCTGGCGCGAAGCCGCGGAAATCACCGAAACCGCCCGTCGACTCCATTTCGAAGGCATCGACTGGTGCGGCGGCGTCTATTCCTCCGAATGGGCGTGGTCCAAACTGCTGCACTGGCTCCGCCATAACCCCGACAAGCGCGGCAGGATGGCCACCGCGCTCGAGCATTGCGACATGGTGGCAGCCGTCCTGTGCGGCGTAACTGACGTCGACAACGTGCCCCGCAGCGTCTGCGCCATGGGCCACAAATGGCTCTGGAACCCACGCTGGGGTGGCCTGCCGCCGCAGAGCTTCCTCACCGCCGTCGACCCGTTACTCGAAGGCATACGCGACAAAATCGGCGGCGCCTGGAATACCAGCGACCGCACCGCCGGTACCCTCTCCACAGAGTGGGCCGCAACCCTCGGCCTAAGCCCCGGCATCCCGATCCCAACCGGCGCCTTCGACGCCCACTGGGACGCCATCGGAGCAGGCTGCAAACTCGGCGACGTCGTGAACGTCGTCGGCACATCCACATGCATCATGGCGATCTCCGACAGCACCACCCTCATCCCCGGCGTCTGCGGCGTTGTGCCAGGCTCCATCCACCCGCTGAAGACCGGCGTGGAGGCCGGACTCTCCGCCACCGGAGACATCTTCGACGCCATCGCCAAACGCGCAGGCAGTTCCGTATCCGACCTGTCCCGTGGTCTGGAAAAATACCGCGCCGGTCAGACCGGATTGCTCCGCCTGACCTGGGACAACGGCGATCGCACCATCCTTGTAAACCCCGAACTAGGCGGTATAACCCTCGGCTGGAACCTCACCCACACCGCCCAGGACGAGCTGTTCTCCGCCATCGAAGGCACCGCATTCCACACGCGCCTCATCCTCGAACGCATGTCGGAAAAAGGCGTCGAAATTCACCAGGTCATCAACGGCGGCGGCATTCCGCAAAAGAATGAGGTGCTGAATCAGGTCTACGCGAACGTGCTCAATAAACCCGTGCTCGTGCCCTCCCAGGACGTCACCAGCATCGGGTCGGCCATCTTCGCGTTCCTCGCAGCCGGAACATTTCAGACGGTCGAGGAAGCGCAGCAGGCGCTCTGCCCCACCTACCGCGTCATCCACCCCGAGCCCGAAGCCGCCGCCGTTTACGAGACACTCTTCGCCCTCTACAGCAAGCTCTACTTCGCCTTCGGACAGCCCAGCGGCGACACGGTCTCGATAGGCGACGTGCTTCCCACGCTGCGCCGCGTCGCCGCCGCGGCAAGGAGCACCACGGCCTGATGCTGCACCAGGAACTCCGCCGCCACGTGCTGGAAGCCAACCTCGAAGTGGTGCGCCGAGGCCTGGTCCTCTACACCTTCGGCAACGCCAGCGGTATCGACCGGGAAACCGGACACGTCGTCATTAAGCCCAGCGGCGTGCCCTATGAGTCGATGACCGCCGCCGACCTCGTCATAGTCGACCTCGACGGCCAACCCGTCGAAGGCGACAAGCGTCCGTCCTCCGACCTGCCCACGCACCTCGAACTGTACAAGGGCTTCCCGCAGATCGGCGGCGTCGTCCACACGCACTCCCGCGCCGCGACATCGTGGGCCCAGGCGGGCCTCGAAATCCCCTGCCTCGGCACCACGCATGCCGACTACTTCCACGGCCCCGTGCCTCTCGTCCCGCGCCTCACCGACGAAGAAATCGAAGCCGGCTATGAGCGCAACACAGGCCTCGCGATCCTCCGCCGCTTCGAAGGCATCGACCCTCTCGCCCAGCCCGCCGCGTTACTCCACGGACACGCGCCCTTCACCTGGGGCAAGACCGCCATCGACGCCGCCCACACCGCCGTCATCCTCGAAGAGGTAGCCGAAATGGCGTGGCGAGCCATGCTGCTCAACGCCACAGCCGCGCCTGTCTCCGAGTGCCTGCTCAACAAGCATTACCTGCGCAAGCACGGAGCCAACGCCTACTACGGCCAGCGTTGACGAATTGTTAGACTACGTCAATATGCCGCCTTGCCGCCGGGTATTCTTGTCTCTGCTCTTCATCACGGTCGCACTCGCGGCGGCGGACTGGGATCGTGAAGCCGCAACCCGCTATCTCGACACCCGGCAGAAGGCCTGGGCAGAGTGGCCCACCGCAAAGGCCGCCGGCGGTAGCTGCATGTCCTGCCACACCGGCATGACGTACCTGCTCGCCCGGCCCCTCCTGCGCGACCCGTCCAGCCAACCCACACCATACGAAACCGCACTCACCGACGGACTGCGCGCCCGCGTCGCCACCATGCAGGAGCCCACTCCGAAGAACGGCGTGGAATCCGTAATGGCCGCCCTGTTTCTCTCCACCGAACCGGCATTCGACCGCATGTGGAAGCTGCAAATCCAGGACGGACCCAAAGCCGGATCGTGGCCCTGGTTCAACCTCGACCTCGACCCATATGAAATGCCCGAATCGTCCTATTTCGGCGCCTCCTTAGCCGCCATGGCCGTAGCGAAAATGCCAGCCGAGTACCGCGCTCGACCCGACATCCGCCCCCGCGTTAAAGCACTCACCGCGTATCTCCGCCGTGAGGCCGCAATGCAGCCCCTCCACAATCGGCTGACTGCGCTGTGGGCCTCGACAAAGCTCCCCGAAGCTATGTCCGCGCCCGACCGCAAGGCTTTGCTCGAGGCGCTCTGGAAAGCCCGGCAGCCCGATGGAGGATGGACACTTGAGGCGATGGGCCCATGGTCGGCACACAAAGCAGCGCCCCCGCAGCCAGCCGGCAGCCACAACTACGCTACAGCCTGGCCAGCAATGGTCCTCACCGAAACCGGCAGCAAAGACAAGCGCCTCAAAAAGGCACTCGACTGGCTGCGCGCCCACCAGGAGCGCGAGACAGGCGCCTGGCCCGCACCTTCCATGAACAAGATCTATAAGGAAGGCTCGATGATGACTCAGTTCCTCGGCGATGCGGCAACTGGCTATGCCGTAATAGCCCTCACACATTCGAAAACCACCCGGTGATACAGGGCAATTCGTGTAAGAACGCGGCGACTGAAGTGGGATATACTTTCCCCCCAGTAACGCCATGCGCACCACATTTCTGGTCTTAGTGCTCTCCCTGGCCGCCGCATTCCCTGCAGCCGCCCAGGAATTTCGCGCCACGTTGACTGGCCGCATCACCGACCCCGCCGGAGCCGCCGTGGGCCAGGCGCAGGTCGTGCTATCGAATCCCGATACTGCCGAGCACTACCGGAGCCCGTCGGACCCATCCGGCAATTTCACCTTCGCCCTCATTAAACCGGGCAATTATGAGGTAGCCGTCGAGCATCCCGGCTTTCGCAAATACATCCGCAGAGGCCTTACCCTCAGCGTGAATCAGTCCGCCGAACTCAACGTCAGCCTGCAGCTGGGAGACGTGACGCAAACCGTCACCGTAACCGCCGAAACGCCGCTGCTCGAAACGGCCAGCGCCGACCGCGGCGGCGTGATCGACGAGACAGTAATCAAAGAAATGCCTCTGAATGGCCGTAACCCATTCATGCTTTCCATGCTGGTTCCCGGCGTTAATTACAACGGGTCGCTCGCTTATATGCGCCCGTTCGACAACGGCGCCATCGCCGACTGGGGCATTTCCGGCGGCGAAAACCGATCCAATGAATTTCTAATGGATGGCGTGCCGAATAACGCGCAGGCCGGTGGAAATAACATCGCCTACGTCCCGCCCGTCGACGCCGTTCAGGAGTTCAAAATCCAGACCAACTCCTACGACGCCCAGTACGGCAAGACCGCCGGAGGCATCGTCAATGTGGTTCTCAAGAGCGGCACCAATCGCCTCCACGGTACCCTCTACGAATTTGCCCGCCGCAATTCCTGGGACGCCAATTCATTCCAGAACAACGCGCGTGGAGCCATCAAAGACGGCCATAAGCTCGACCAGTATGGCTTCCAGCTCGACGGCCCGGTGATCATCCCGAAGCTCTACAACGGCCGGGGCAAAACGTTCTTCCTTATGAACTGGGAAGGCTTCGATGAAGCCACGCCCCAGCCTCTGGTCCTCAGCGTTCCGGCCATGGAGATGCGCACCGGCGACTTCAGCAAACTGACAGACCCACGCGGCCGCGCCGTCAGCATCTACGATCCCGTCACCACGTTCCCGATTCCGGCCAATCGATATGACCGCCTTCCCTTCCCCAGCAACATCATCCCGCAAAGCCGAATTAACCCGATTGCGCAGAAACTCATCGGCTATTTCCCGCAGCCCAACGTAACCACGTCGAATGCCAGTTATTCGCAAAGCAATTACTTCCTCTCCGGTGGCGATAATCCGGCGCGCGACACCTTCTACAACTTCGTCGTCAAAATCGACCAGAACCTCGGCAGCAAGCACCGCATGTTCTTCCGTCACGCCTCGAACGACCGTACCGAGGACCGTAACACCAACGGCATTCGTACTACTCCAGGACAGGACGGCCAGCACCCCCTGAAGCGCATCAACGACGCCTATGTCGTCGACTGGGTCTCCACCCTCAGACCAACCCTGCTCTTCAACTTCCGCTCCTCTTTCGCCCGCTACGTTGAGGGCTCCTCCGGCGACGCCAACCGAGGCTTCGACATGACCAGCCTCGGCTTCCCCACCAGCCTCGTCTCCCAACTCCCAGGCGGTCCGTGGTTCGGTCGCTACACGTTCGCCGAGTACATCTCACTCGGCCGCTACCCCAGCCGCAACGTCACCAACACCGTCACCGCGCATCCCACCGTCACGTGGATCAACGGACCGCGCACCTGGAAGGCCGGGCTCGACATGCGCTGGTCTCAGTACTCCACGCAGAATTCCGGCAACGTGTTCCTTCTGGGTGCCAACCGCGGCTTCACCCAGCGCGACTTCCAGCGCGCCGATGAGTTCTCCGGTAACTCCATCGCTTCCTGGCTGCTCGGCACCCCGGCGTCAGGTTCCATGAACTATGCGGTGTTCCCGATCTTCTTCTTCCCCTACTACGCCCCGTGGGTGCAGAACGACTGGAAAATCACCCGAACCGTCTCGGTGAACCTCGGCCTCCGCATGGACTTCAACATCCCGCCCACCGAGCGCTACAACCGCATGAACCGCGGCTTCGACCCCAATATGAAATCGCCGGTAAATGAACTGATTGACCGGTCGCAGTTCGACACTTTCCCGGAACTTACCGGGTCGATGCTCTTCGCGGGTCAGAATGGCGTCTCGCGCAACGCAGCCAATATTTACGGCAAAGCGATCCAGCCGCGAATCGGCGTCGCCTGGGCGGTGGCGCGCAGGACAGTGCTGCGCGGCGGCTGGGGCCGCTACTACATCAACCCCAATAACGACTATCTGCAGACCAACGGCTACTCCCAGTCCACCCCCTACGCCAACTCCGGAACCGAAGGCCGCACCGGCGTTGAGAACAAAATCGCGAACCCGTTCCCCAACGGCATCCGAGTCCCGAAAGGCTCATCCAACGGCCCGCTCAGCTACATCGGACAGGGCTTCAATTTCGTCAACTCGAACTTCAAGATCGCGCACACGGACCAGTATTCGTTCGGTATCCAGCACCTGTTCACATCGAAGTCGCGTTTCGAGATCACTTACGCGGCCAGCCGCGGCAACGAACTGCAGAGTTCGCGAACCTTCAATGAGGACGACCCCGACCTCCGCGATTCCTGCAACTTCATGCTCGGTGGCAATCCGTCAGTCTGCGATCAGGCCCTGACCAATCCGTTCTTCAACGTGGAGGCATTTAACGACACCTCCTGGTACCTCTCGCGCACCCTGAACCGTTACCAGCTCAGCCGCCCCTTCCCGCAATTCGGGGCCATCACGGAACTCATGCGCAACGACGGCAAAAGCTGGTACAATTCGCTCCAGACCTCTTTCAATATCCGCAACAAATACACCACCTTTAACGCGAATTACACGTGGTCGAAGAATATTGAACAGAACAACTGGCTCGATCCTCTTCGCGGCGTCATGCAGCGCGGCCTCACCGCTTACGACCGTCCGCACCGCTTCGTCGTCAGCGCCGTCAGTCAGCTCCCCTTCGGTCGCGGGCGATCTTTCGGCCGCAACCTGAGCGGATGGAAGAGCCGGCTCATCAGCGGCTGGGACAACTCCGTCATCATTTCGCAGCAAAGCGGCATTCCGTGGAATCTGCCCGGCAACGTGATTCAACTCGCCGAATCGAAGATCGATGCGGACTGGAGCGGAGCCACCGTGCAAGCCATCCAGCCCTGCGTGAATCGCTGGAACGAAAACAATACGGTCACCATGCTTCGGTACAGCGAGGTCGATTTTGGATGTAAGTCGGCATCCTGGCTGGTGGTGCCGCGCTTCAACCCGCGCTACACCCCGTTCCGCTCGCCCAAAGTCCGCCTGCAAAGCACGTTCATGGTGGACACGTCACTCAATAAAACAACGCACATCACTGAGAGGCTTCGCGTGCAGTTCCGGGCCGAGGCGTTTAATCTGATGAACTCGTTCTTCGTCGTCTCGTCGCACTTCAACAACAATCCGGAAAGCGTCACATTCGGGTCCATTGAGAAAGCCGCGCTCAGCGCGCCGCAGTCCAACTATCCGAGGCAAATCCAACTCGCCGTCAAGCTGATTTGGTAGTACGGTACAGCACGTGCCAGCGTAGCGGGTGACCCTCCGGCAGCCGCGGATGATCGAAATCGTCCGCGGCATCTCTCGTCATTCCCAGCTTCTCCATCACACGCCGCGAGCGGACGTTTCCCTCCACCGCCATCGAAACAATCTCACTCAGCCCGTAAGCATCGAAGCCCAGCTGAAGCGCCGCACGGGCGCCTTCCGTCGCCAGGCCACGGCCCCAGTGCTTCGCAGCCAGCCGCCATCCAATCTCCACGCACGGAGTAAAGTGAGCCTCGAACCCCGGCACCGCCAGTCCAACAAACCCAATGAACTCACCCGATTCCCGCAGCTCCGCCGCCCAGAGAGTGAACCCGTTCAGCACCTCCTGCTCAGCGATCCGCGACAGCAACCAGTCCGTCTGATCCGCCGAAAGCAGCGTAGGAAAGAACTCCATCACCTCGGGATCTGCGTTCAGCCGCACAAACGGAGCGCGGTCCGAATCCCGCCACCTCCGCAAAATCAGCCGCTCCGTTACCCCAACAGCATCCTTATTTGCCTGCAACGCCATACCAGCCACGATCCCAGGGGAACGCCATTGTCGGCGGGTTAGCGTAGCGTTTCATTGCGAACTGAAGCCGCGCGCCCGCGCCCGGACCCAGCCGCACGGTAAGCACCGGGCCGTTAACCGGGACCGCCGCCGCACCGTCCACCCGCACCGTGTCAAACGTGTGCTCTCCATAAGCCCCGCCCTGCACGATCACCGTGCGCGCTTCCACCGGGCTCACGTTCACCAGTTGCACCGTGGCCGAATCGGCCGACAGCTTCTCCACCAGCGCCGCGACATCCTCCGGCAATCCCGCACGCTTGCGCTCCAGATCGAAATACCGGAAGCG
The DNA here is from genome assembly GCA_034408745.1 of Bryobacteraceae bacterium. GTDB lineage: Bacteria > Acidobacteriota > Terriglobia > Bryobacterales > Bryobacteraceae > JAWXCM01. Next base: position 2,597 of record JAWXCM010000401.1, on the reverse strand, counting down.
CGAGTGCAGTGACCAGATGCGCCCGCCAGGCAGATAAGCGCCCATCGTCAGATTCACCAGCGCATTCGTAGCCGCCGGACTGATGTCCAGCAGATAGTCCGCGAGCCGCGTATCGGCTGTCGTCGAGTCGTTATGCACCGCCATCATGTCGCGTCGAACCGACTCCAAATCCTTTTCCAGCGACCGCACGGGAAACTCGCCATCCCGCCCCTCAAGATACTCGATCCACGGCTCGCCCTTCACCCGGTCCAGATCCTTGCGGTCCATTGACCACATGTAGATCTCGCCCAGCCGGTCGCGAAATGCGTTCTCCGTAAAGTGATACCACTCCGGCTTGCCCGTGCCTGAGTACCCCTTCGGATCGCCGTACATCTGCGGATACAGAGTTTTTCCGTTCACCACCTTCTTAGCCGCATAAATGTTGTCCATTTGCCTGCGCAGCACGCCGACATAGGACTGGTCGCCGGTCATCAGCAGCGCATTCGCCATCCCAGGCCAGCTCCCCGCCGTCAGGTACCCCCGATGCGCAATCTGTCCGAGCTCCCCGTCGAAAATCGTGAAATTCCAGCCGTATGTCCCCTTCCACCACTGCCCGTTGTGCTCGCCGCCCGGCTTGCCATCCAGCCCCACGTTGCTCGGTATATTCCCGCCGCACTGCTCCGCCCGCTGCTTCCACGCCCCCAGATAATCCACCACCCAGTCGCGATACTTCTTCTCACCCGTGAGCCCGAACGCAGCCACGTGGAGATTGGACGCGGCCATATTCAGCCAGTTGTCGCCGACACTGTCCAGATATTCCGTACAATGCGACAACATTTTCTGATAACTCGCATCCATGTCGAGCAGTTTCCCGCGCCGGTCGGGATTGTGCAGCAGATGGAAGCTGCCCGGAACCGGGTCGCCGACCCAGTCGTACACCGTCGCCTTCCGCAGCATCGGCCCCTTGCTGCCGTTCCAGATCGACTTGATAATCTTCTTCTCAGAGTCGTAGTTCAGCGCCTCTGGATCCTCGTTCATGTACAACCCGGCGAACCGCTTCATGCGCGTCCGGTACGTCTCGTTGTTCGGATCGGACAGACCCAGATACATGAACCCGCGCATGCCCTCGCCCGTGTGGAACCAGTCCGATTGCGTGATGAACTCTTTGTAGTAAGCCCCATTCGAAGCCAGCGTGGTCAGCTTCGTCCGAAGCTCGCCATACTGCTTCAAATGACCTTCATACGCCTTTTTGTACAGGTCCACCAACTCGTCATCGCCGCCCAGCGCATGCAGCAGCGTCCAGTTGTAAAACGTCTCGATCGCGTCGTCCGGACCATCGAGCGTGCCCCATCGAGGCGTATGCAACAGATAGCCCCGCTCGTCCACATACTTCGCCGCGAACTTCTTCGCCGCAACCGAACTGTAGTGGAGTAAGTCGCGCTCCAGCAGCGCCCAGTGGGGCGGTTTCACGGGTGTCTTGACGACAACGCCAGGCATGTCCGCCGCACTTACCAGGGAAGCGGATAACAGGAGACTACAAAGCAGCAGTCTGTTCATGACAACCCCTTAGAACTACCGAATCACCGGCACCGGCTTCACCGGTTCAAACAAGCCAAACGCATAAATTTCCGTGCCCGCCGAAATAGCCACATACTGCTTTCCACCAGCTTCAAAAGTAACTGGAGAAGCAGTTAGTTTCTGACCCATCGCGTAGTGCCACAGATGCTTCCCCTGAGTCGCATCCACAGCGACCAGGTTCCCGTCATCGTCGCCGAAAAACACCACGCCACCAGCGGTCGACACAGTCCCCGCCCACATCGTTCCTGGCCCCGGCATCGGATACTCCCAAACCCGCTTCCCGGTCCGGTAGTCGATCGCCCGCAAATAAAACTGCCCCGGCTCGGAGGGAATCCCCTCGCCCCCGCCGCCCGAGAAGCCAAGCATCGACTCCGCCTTCTGGCTCGACGTCGAGTACACATCGCACTGCTCCAGCGTCGGCACATACAGCAGCTTCGTATCCGGATTCCATGACGGAGACATCCAGTTCGAGGCGCCCCGGACCGACGGGCAGATCTTCACGCCATTGGCATTAGGCACCAGCCCCGGAATCTCAATCGGCCTGCCCTTCGCATCCATCCCTTTGGCCCAGTTCATCCGGTCGACGAACGGCGTCGCATTCAGAAACTCACCCGTCACCCGGTCGATCACATAGAACCAGCCGTTGCGATTCGGATGAAGCAGCAGCTTGCGGGTCTTCCCTTTCCAGTCGGCATCCACCAGCACCGGAATCGACTGCGAATCCCAGTCGTGATAATCCCCCGGCATAAACTGGAAATACCACCGTAATTTCCCCGTATTAACATCGAGCGCGACCACGGAGCACGTATACAGGTTGTCGCCCCGCCGTTCGCCTGTGTAGTAGTCAGGCCACGGATTCCCCGTCGGCCAGTACACCAGGTTCAGCTCCGGGTCGTACGTCCCGTTCATCCACGTCCCGCCGCCGCCCCAGTCCGTGTTGAACTTATCCCACGTATCCGCGCCCGGCTCACCCGCCTTCGGCACCGTGTTGAATCGCCACAACTCCTCGCCCGTCGACCCCGAGAACGCCGCGACAAATC